>JAFLEB010000147.1 GCA_017302075.1 Lysobacterales bacterium | reverse complement strand
CTGAAGCGCATCGTCTACGTGAGCTGCCACCCGGGCTCGCTGGCGCGCGACGCCGGCTGGCTGGTCAACGAGGCGGGCTGGACCTTGCGCGAGGCCGGGGTCATGGACATGTTCCCGCATACCGCGCACGTCGAGTCGATCGCGGTGTTCGACCCGCCGAAGAAGGGCTGAGGATGGGCATCGAGATCGAGCGCAAGTTCCTCGTCGTCGGCGACGACTGGCGCGCCGCCGCGCAGCGGGTGGTGCCGATGGCGCAGGGCTACCTCAACGACCTGGCCATGGTCGATTCCGGCGCGATGCAGGCCTCGGTGCGCGTGCGCATCGAGGGCGATGCCGCCTTCCTCAACATCAAGTCCCGCGAGGCGGGCCCGAGCCGGCAGGAATTCGACTACGAAATCCCGGTCGCCGATGCACGCGCGCTGCTCGCGCTGTGCGTGGGCGGCATCGTCGAGAAGCGGCGGCATTACGTCGAACGCGCCGGGCACCCCTGGGAGATCGACGAATTCCTCGGCGAGAACGCTGGCCTGGTGGTCGCGGAGATCGAGCTGGACGACGTCGACGAAGCCTTCGAGCGGCCCGCCTGGCTGGGACCGGAGGCGACGCACGCGCAGCGCTACTACAACCTCGCGCTCGCCGCGCGCCCGTATTCGCAATGGCAAGGCGACGAACGCCGTGCCCTGGACCTGGAGGAGCCCGCGACATGCTGATCATCGGCATCGCCGGACACACGCTCGCGCCGCATGAGCGCGAGTGGCTGCACCACGACGCCTGCGCCGGCGTGATCCTGTTCGCCCGCAACTTCGCCTCGCGCGGGCAGGTGGCGGAACTCACCGCCTCGTTGCGCGAGGCCGCGCCGCGCCCGCTGCTGGTCTGCGTGGACCAGGAAGGCGGTCGCGTGCAGCGCTTCCGCGACGGTTACAGCGCGCTGCCGCCGCTGCAGGGCTTCGATGCGTTGTATCGGCGCGATCCCGTGGCCGCATTGGCGTTGGCCCGCGAGCACGCGTGGCTGATGGCCAGCGAAGTGCGCGCGACGGGCGTGGACCTCAGCTTCGCGCCGGTGGTCGACCTCGGGCGCGGCAACCGTGCGATCGGCAACCGCGCGTTCTCCCCGGCGCCGGAGGTGGTCGCCGCGTTCGCGCGCACCTACGTCGAAGGCATGCACGAGGCCGGCATGGCCGCGACCCTCAAGCACTTCCCGGGGCATGGCTCGGTGCCCGAGGACACGCACTACGAGGTGGCGGTGGACGATCGCCCGCTCGAGGCGCTGCGCGCGCTCGACCTGGTGCCGTTCGAAGCCGGCATCGCCGCTGGTGCCGACGCGGTGATGATGGCGCACGTGACCTATCCGCAGGTGGCGCCGGAACCCGCCGGCTACTCGCCGCGCTGGATCAAGGAGATCCTGCGCCAGGACATGGGCTTCCGCGGTGTGGTGTTCGCCGACGACATCGGCATGGCCGCGGCATTCGGCGCGGGCGGGGTAAAGGCCCGCATCGACGCGCACCTCGATGCCGGCTGCGACGTGGTGCCGGTCTGCCATCCGGACCTCGTGCCGGAAGCCCTGGCAGCGATGGCTGGGCGTCATTCCGACACCATGGCGCTGGCCGGGTTGCTGGGTCGCGGCGCGCTCGGCTGGGATGCCTTGCTCGCCGATGCCCGTCGCGACGTGGCGCAGGCGCGGCTGGCGGGGGTGCCGGTGGCGGATGCCGATGCGGCGGCGACGTCGGGCGCCAACGATGCCGGTTACGTCCGCGTGGAGGGGATCGCATGAGCGCGCCGAAGTTGGCGGATGCGCTGGCCACCGCGCGCGTGGTCCACGACCGCGCGACGCTGGAAGCCGCGATCGTGCGCATGGCCGGCGAGATCCGCGCGGCCTATGCCGAGGGCGAGGTGCCGCTGTACCTGACGGTGATGAACGGCGGGCTGCCGTTCGCGGCGCAGCTCGCGTTCGCGCTGGGCGAACTGGGCCTGGACCTGGAATTCGACTACCTGCACGCCACCCGCTACCGCGGCCAGACCACCGGCTCCGGGCTGGCGTGGCTGCACCGGCCGACCACGCCGATGCGCGGGCGCAAGGTGCTGCTCGCCGACGACATCCTCGACGAGGGCCATACCCTGCTCGCGGTCAAGCATTGGTGCGAGGACCAGGGCGCGACCGAAGTGCGGGTGGCGGTGCTGGCGGAGAAGGTGCACGACCGCTGCGTCGAGGGCATCTGCGCCGACCATGTCGGCGTGCAGGTGCCGGATGCGTACGTGTTCGGCTACGGCATGGATTTCCACGAGCAGGGCCGCAACCTGCCGGCGATCTACGCGTTGGCGGAGTGATCCGGCACGCGTTCGCCGGCGAATGCCTGCCGCGCGTGTCGGGGTGAATGGGAGGAACAAGACAATGACCATCGAACTCGCCGTCATCGGCGGCACCGGCGTCTACGCGCTGGGCGCACTGGCCGACGTCGAATCCCATCAGCCGGTCACCGCCTACGGCGCGCCGTCCGGTCCGATCCGGGTCGGCCTGTATGCCGGCAAGCGGGTGGCCTTCCTCGCCCGCCACGGCGAGGGGCATTCGCTGCCGCCGCACCGGATCAACTATCGCGCCAACCTCGCCGCGTTGAAGGCGCTCGGCGCGCGCCGCGTGCTGGCGCTCAACACCGTGGGCGGCATCACAGAGCGCTTCGGCCCGCGCGTGCTGGCCTGCCCGGACCAGCTGATCGACTACACCTGGGGCCGCATTTCGACGCTGTGCGAAGAGCCGGGCAGCGAGGTGCTGCATGTCGACTTCGGCGATCCCTACACGCCGTCGCTGCGCGCCCAGGTCATGGCCGCCGCGACGCGCGCGGGCGTGGCGGTCGTCGACGGCGGCTGCTATGGCGCCACCCAGGGGCCGCGGCTGGAGACGCGTGCCGAGATCGCGCGCATGCGCCGGGACGGCTGCGACCTGGTTGGCATGACCGGGATGCCGGAAGCTGGCCTGGCCCGCGAGCTCGGGCTGGACTACGCGAGCCTTGCCATCGTCGCGAACTGGGCCGCCGGTGCCGGTCCGGACGTCGACGAGGTGATCACCCTGCAGGACGTGCTGGACAACGTGGCCGCGGCGATGGCGGGCGTGCCCGCGCTGCTCGGGGCCTTGCTCGCCGGATAGCGGCTGCCGTTGCAAGCGTCGCCGGTTGTTGCATACTCGCTCGCGCCGCCGCATGCGGCGGCATTTCCGGCAACGCTCACGCAAGAGGTCATCGCACCATGCAGTACGGCACCGTGAAGTGGTTCAACGACGCCAAGGGGTTCGGCTTCATCTCCCCCGAGGACGGCAGCGCAGACGTCTTCGTGCATTTCTCGGCGATCGATGCGAAGGGGTTCCGCAGCCTGCAGGAAGGCCAGCGGGTCAGCTACGAAGTACAGCAGGGCGCCAAGGGCGCACAGGCCGCCGGGGTCAAGCCCGTCGCCTGAGCGCAGCGCACGCAGGCATCTTGAAGCCCCGCCTTGGCGGGGCTTTTTTCTGCGCCACGGGCGGGATCAGGCGCGCAACAGGCCTTGCGCGCGCAGGCTCGCGGCGGTCGCGACCAGGGCGTCCTCGCGGCTGCGCGGCGACCACCCCAGCAGGCGTCGCGCCTTGTCGCTCGTCGCGTTCTTGCGCCGCCCGAGTTCCGGCAGGATCTGCTTCACCGCAGGATCGGCGAAGGCCGCCAGCTTCACCAGCCAGTCGGGCAGGGTGCGGGCCGGCACCCGCCGGGCGTCGTCGCCCAGGCGCGTGCGCAGGACCTGCGCCATGTCGCGCACCCACATGAAGTCGCCTGCGGTGGCGAGGAAGCGTTCGCCCGCGGCAGGCGGCGCATGCAATGCGCGCAGGTGCAGGTCGACCACGTCGCGCACGTCCACCACCCCGAACTCCAGGCGCGGGCAGCCGGGCAACGCGCCGTCGAGCAGGCGTTTCACCAGCAGTACCGAGGTCGCGAAGTCGGCGCCGAGCACCGGGCCGAACACGCCGACCGGGTTGATCACGGACAGTTCGAGGCCGCCACCCTCGCGCGCGATGAAGTCCCAGGCCGCGCGTTCGGCGAGGGTCTTGGAGGCGATGTAGGGCGAGATGCCGGGACCATCGAGGTCGGTCCAGCTCGCCTCGTCGTAGGGCGCGTCGCGGTCGGGATGGCCGTAGCCCACCGCCGCGAACGACGAGGTCAGCACCACCCGCCGCACGCCGGCATCGCGCGCCGCGCGCAGCACGCGCAGGGCACCGTCGCGCGCCGGCACGATCAGCTCGTCGGGATGCCGCGGCAGGCGCTCGGGGAAGGGCGAGGCGACATGCAGCACCCCGGTGCAGCCGGCGACCGCCGCTGTCCAGCCGGCATCCTCGGTGAGGTCCGCGTGGTGGAAGCGCAGCCTGTCCCCGGGTTCGACGCCGGCCTGCGCCAGCATCGCCAGCACCGCGTCCGCGCGCGCCGGGCCGCGTACCGTGGTCCGCACGGCGTGGCCTTCGGCCAGCAGCCGCGCGATCGCATGCGCGGCGATGAAGCCGGAGCCGCCGGTGACCAGGATCGGGGCCATCGCGGTCAGTCGAGGAACTGCAACCTGGCGAGGTCGGCATACAGGCCGCCCTGCGCCAGCAATTCGGCATGGGTACCCTCGGCGACGATCCGGCCCGCGTCCATCACCACGATGCGGTCGGCCTTGAGAATGGTCGCCAACCGATGCGCGATCACCAGCGTGGTACGGCCGGCCATCAGGTTCTCCAGCGCGTGCTGCACCGCGTGTTCGCTCTGCGCATCGAGCGCGGACGTCGCTTCATCGAGCAGCAGGACCGGCGCGTCCTTCAGCAGGGCGCGGGCGATCGCCACCCGCTGTTGCTGCCCGCCGGACAGGCGCGCGCCGCGTTCGCCCAGCTCGCTGGCGAAGCCTTCGGGTAGCGCGTCGAGGAATTCATCGGCCTCGGCGGCCTCGGCGGCGCGACGCACCTCGTCGTCGCTGGCGTCCAGCCGCCCGTAGCGGATGTTCTCGCTCGCGCTGGCAGCGAAGATCGTCGGCGCCTGCGGGACCAGGCCGATCGCCTCGCGCAGGCGCACCGGATCGAGCCGGCGGATATCGACGCCGTCGAGCAGGATCCGCCCCGACTGCGGGTCGTGGAAGCGCAGCAGCAGCGACAGCACCGTGCTCTTGCCGGCGCCGGACGGCCCGACCAGGGCCACGGTCTCGCCCGGGGCGACGCGTAGCCGGAAGCCGGCGAGCGCGGTGGTGTCGGCGCGTTGCGGGTAGTGGAAGGTCACGTCCTCGAACACGATCTCGCCGCGCACCGGCAGCGGCAACGGCTGCGGATCCGCGGGCGGCACGATGCCCGGCGCTTCCTGCAGCAGGTCGTTGATCCGGCCCATGCCGCCGGCGGCCTTCTGCAGCTCGTTCCACACCTCGGCCAGTGCAGCCACCGAGCCGCCGCCGAACAGCGCGTAC
>JAFLEB010000146.1 GCA_017302075.1 Lysobacterales bacterium | reverse complement strand
TGATGGCGGTGTTCTTGGCCAGGATGGTGATGCCGCGCTCCTTTTCCTGGTCGTTGCTGTCCATCACCCGCTCGGCCAGCACGGTGCGTTCGGACAGGGTGCCCGACTGCTTGAGCAGGCAGTCCACCAGGGTGGTCTTGCCGTGGTCGACGTGGGCGACGATGGCGATGTTGCGAAGGCGTTCGATGGAATTGGATGCGGACATGCGGAAGGGGCCGCGCGCGTGGGGGCGGCCAGATGGCGGTTGGGGAACCCGGGATTATAGCCTGCCGGCGCGTTGATTTGCCTCAATGCGGCGTGACGGGAGCGGGCCGACACTGGCGACGACCCCAGAAGGAGACCCCGCATGATCCGTGAAGTGAGTGGCGACATCCTTTCCAGCCAGGCCCGGGCGATCGCCCACGGCGTGGCCCCGAACGACGACTTCCACACCGGCCTCGCCCTGTCCCTGCGCGAACACGCGCCGGCGCTGTACAAGGATTTCCGCCATTACTGCCAGTCCACCCACCCCAAGCCGGGCAGCCTGTGGACCTGGACCGGCGCCGACGGGCAGCGGGTGGTCAACCTGTTCACCCAGGAGCCGGCCGAGGGCCACCACGGCGGCAAGCCGGGCAAGGCCACCCTCGCCAACGTGCGGCATGCCCTGAAGGCGCTGCGCCACGAGGTCGAGCGCGAGGGCTTCGCCAGCCTGGCGCTGCCGCGGATCGCCACCGGCGTGGGCGGGCTGGAGTGGGACGAGGTCCGCCCGCTGGTCGAGGAATACCTCGGCGACCTGCCGATCCCGGTGCTGGTGTACACGACCTTCCATCCCGGCCAGGCCGCGGACGAAGGGCTCTAGGCGGCGTCCCGGGCGGGGCGTGTTACCGTGCGCGCCCCGATTCCGGACGGAGCATCCCGATGTCCCTGATTGCCCATTTCGATACCGACCGCGGCCCGATCCGCATCGAGCTGGCCGCCGACAAGGCGCCGCTGACCGTCGCCAACTTCGTCAACCTCGCCAAGCGCGGGTTCTACGACGGCCTGAACTTCCATCGGGTCATCGCCGACTTCATGGTCCAGGGCGGCTGCCCCGAAGGCTCCGGTCGCGGCGGTCCCGGCTACCGCTTCGAGGACGAAGCGAACAACGGCCTGCGCCACGAGCGCGGCGTGCTGTCGATGGCGAACGCCGGCCCCAACACCAACGGCAGCCAGTTCTTCATCACCCACGTGCCCTGCGGCTGGCTGGACGGCAAGCACACCGTGTTCGGCAAGGTGGTCGAGGGCCTGGACGTGGTGGACGCGGTCCGCCAGGGCGACCTGATCAAGTCGGTCAAGATCGAGGGCGACGCCGACGCCGTGCTGGCCGCCAAGGCCGACCGCGTCGCCGAGTGGAACCGCATCCTCGCCGCCTGATCGCGGCACGCTGACCGCTTCGACCGCCGGCCGCGCCACGCGTGCCGGCGGCCGTCGCCGATGGCCCGGCGAACGGCCGAGAGCCGCGCCGGCCCTGCGTTTCGACCAAGGTCGCAGGGCGGCCGCGGGGATGCCCTGTGGTAACATCACGGGGCTGTTTCCCACGTCTCCGCCGCGCCTGCGCGGCCCGTCCCGAGGTTCCCCACGATGCCTCAGCTCGCCCGGCGCGTCGGTCGCGCCAAGCCCAGCGCCATCATGGCCGTCGCCGAAAAGGCCAAGCGCCTGAAGGCCGAAGGCCGCGACATCATCAGCTTCTCGATCGGCGTCCCCAACTTCCTGCCCGGCGAGCATGTCTACGCCGCCGCCCGCGAGGCGCTGGCCAAGGACAGCGGCCAGTACGGTAGCAACCGCGGCAGCGACCTGCTGCTGGACGCCTTCATCGCGCACATGGCGAAGATCGGCCTGACCGGCTACGGGCGGGTGAACTGCGCGACCGGCATCGGCGCCAAGCACGTCATCTACAACCTGGCCGAGGCCTTGCTGGACGAAGGCGACACCATCGCGTTCGCGGTGCCGTACTGGACCAGCTACATGGACATCGCGGAGATCGTCGGCGCCAAGGTCGACCTGCTGCCGTGCCCGCCGGAACAGGACTACAAGCTCACCCCCGCGCAGCTCGACGCCGCGCTGGCGCGCAAGCCCAAGGTGTTCCTGTTCAACAACCCGAACAACCCGACCGGCATGGCCTACACCGCCGCCGAGATCGATGCGCTGGCCGACGTCGTCGCGAAGTACCCCGATACCTGGATCATCACCGACGACATCTACAACCGGATGGTGTTCGACGGGATCGGCTACCGCAATTTCGTGCAGAGCCGCCCCGAGTTGCGCGACCGCGTGATCTTCATCGACTCGCTGTCCAAGACCTACGGCATGCCGGGCTGGCGCGTGGGCTTCCTGGCCGGTCCGGAGGCGGTGGCCTCGGCGGTCACCACCATGAACTCCAACCACATCACCAACATCCCCGAGATCGTCACCGCCGCGGCGATCGCCGCGCTGGACGGTCCGCAGGACGTGCCGACCGAAAAGTGCGCCGAGTTCCAGGCCAAGCGCGACCAGGTGATGGCGGTGATGGACGCCATCCCCGGCATCGTCTGCCCGAAGCCGCAGGGTGCGTTCTACGTGTTCCCCGACGTCAGCGCCTATTTCGGCAAGTCGCATGCGGGCAAGGTCGTCGCCAACGACGTCGACCTCTGCAACGCGCTGCTGGAGAGCAAGGGCGTGGCCTGCGTGCCGGGCTCGGCGTTCGGCGAGCCGCGCGCGCTGCGCATCAGCTACACCTGCCCGACCGCGCAGCTGGCCCCCGGCCTGGCGCGCTTCCGGGAATTCTTCGCCGAGTTGTCCTGACCCATTCCGCCGGCGCGGACGCCTGCCGCGCCTCCACACCCTCCAGGAGTCGCCCCCATGAAAGCCCCCGTCCGTGTCGCGGTCACCGGTGCCGCCGGCCAGATCGGTTACGCCCTGCTGTTCCGCATCGCCTCCGGCGAAATGCTGGGCAAGGACCAGCCGGTCATCCTGCAGATGCTCGAGCTGCCGCTCGACAAGGCGCAGGCCGCGCTGCGCGGCGTGATGATGGAGCTGGAGGACTGCGCGTTCCCGCTGCTGGCCGGCATGGTCGGCACCGATGACCCGGAGGTCGCGTTCAAGGACGCCGACTACGCCCTGCTGGTCGGTGCGCGTCCGCGCGGCCCGGGCATGGAGCGCAAGGACCTGCTGCTGGAGAACGCGAAGATCTTCACCGCCCAGGGCGCCGCGCTGAACAAGGTCGCCAGCCGCGACGTGAAGGTGCTGGTGGTCGGCAACCCGGCCAACACCAATGCCTACATCGCGATGAAGTCGGCGCCGGATCTGCCGGCCAAGAACTTCACCGCGATGCTGCGCCTGGACCACAACCGCGCGCTGTCGCAGCTGGCCAACAAGGCCGGCGTGGCGGTGGCCGACATCGAGAAGCTGGTCGTGTGGGGCAACCACAGCCCGACCATGTACCCGGACTACCGCTTCGCCACCGTCGGCGGCGCGTCGTTGAAGGACAAGATCGGCGACGCCGACTGGAACGCCAATACCTTCATCCCGACCGTGGGCAAGCGCGGCGCGGCGATCATCGAGGCGCGCGGCCTGTCGTCGGCGGCCTCGGCGGCCAATGCCGCGATCGACCACATGCGCGACTGGGCGCTGGGCACCGACGGCAAGTGGGTGACCATGGGCGTGCCGTCGGACGGCAGCTACGGCATCCCGGAAGGCGTGATGTACGGCGTGCCGGTGACCTGCGCGAACGGCGAGTACACCCGCATCGAGGGCCTGCCGGTGGACGACTTCAGCCGCGCCGCGATGGACAAGACCCTGGCCGAACTCGAGGGAGAGCGCGCGGGCGTCGCCCACCTGCTCTGACCCCGCCGCGCCATCCGCGTGGCAACCCGACGCCGGCCTCGTGCCGGCGTCGTCGCGTCCGGGCCCGGCGGTTACGACGAAGGTCTGAATGTGCGAGGCCGGGCCCGGCGCTAGCCTAGTCGGCGACGCTGGGGAGGCCTGCGATGCGCTACGAAGAATTCCACCGCTGGTCGCTGGAGGATCCGGAGGGCTTCTGGGCCGAGCAGGCCAAGGCCATCCACTGGCATGTGCCGCCGCAACGGATCCTGGACGACGACAACCCGCCGTTCCGCAAGTGGTTCGCCGGCGGCGAGACCAACCTCTGCCACAACGCCGTCGACCGCCATCTTGCGGAGCGCGGCGACCAGCTGGCCTTGGTCGCGATCTCCAGCGAGACCGGGGTGACCCGCGAGATCACCTACCGCGAGCTGCACCGCGAGGTGAACGCCTTCGCCGCCAGCCTGGTCGAGCTCGGCGTGGGGCGTGGCGACCGCGTCGTCATCTACATGCCCAACATCGCCGAGGCGGTGTTCGCGATGCTGGCCTGCGCGCGCATCGGCGCGATCCACTCGGTGGTGTTCGGCGGGTTCGCCGCGCACAACCTCGCGTTGCGGATCGACGACGCGGAGCCGGCCTTGCTGGTCTGCGCCGACGCCGGCATGCGCGGCGGCAAGGTGATCCCGTACAAGCCGCTGGTCGACGCCGCGCTGGCCGAAGCCGCCTCGCCGCCGCCGCGCGTGCTGGTCGTGGATCGCGGCCTGGACCCGGGCATGGCGCGCGTCGAGGGCCGCGACGTCGATTACGCGCCGCTGCGCGAACGCCACCTCGGCAGCGAGGTCCCGGTGGCGTGGCTGGAGTCGAACGAACCCAGCTACCTGCTCTACACCAGCGGCACCACCGGCAAGCCCAAGGGCGTGCAGCGCGATGTCGGCGGGCACGCGGTGGCGCTGGCGCTGTCGATGTGGGCGATCTACGACATCCGCCCCGGGCAGGTCATGTTCTCCACCTCCGACGTGGGCTGGGCGGTCGGGCATTCGTACAACGTGTACGGGCCGCTGATCGCCGGCGCCACCTCGATCCTCTACGAGGGTTTGCCGACCTCGCCGGACGCGGGCGTGTGGTGGCGGATCTGCGAGACCTACGGCGTGCGCACGATGTTCTCCTCGCCGACCGCGGTGCGCGTGCTGAAGAAGCAGGACGAGGCCTGGCTCAAGCGCTACGACCTGTCGAAGTTCCAGTGGTTGTTCCTCGCCGGCGAACCGCTGGACGAGCCGACCGCGCGCTGGATCACCGACGGGCTGGGCAAGACGGTGATCGACAACTACTGGCAGACCGAGACCGGCTGGCCGGTGCTGTGCCTGATGCCGGGCGTGGAGCTCAAGCCGGTGAAGTTCGGTTCCCCCGGGCTGCCCGCGCCGGGCTACCGGCTGCGGGTGATCAACGAGGTCACCGGCGAGGACGCGCCGGCGGGCGAGAAGGGCGTGCTGGTGATCGAGCCGCCGATGCCACCGGGCTGCCTGACCACCGTGTGGCGCAACGACGCCCGCTTCCTCGCCAGCTACTTCGGCCACTTCAAGGACCTGCTGTATTCCTCGCTGGACTGGGCGATCCGCGACGAGGACGGCTACACCTTCATCCTCGGCCGCACCGACGACGTGATCAACGTGGCCGGCCATCGCCTCGGCACGCGCGAGA
>JAFLEB010000145.1 GCA_017302075.1 Lysobacterales bacterium | reverse complement strand
CCGGTGACTTCCTTGCGGCCGATGCGGCGGTTGAACTTCATCCGGCCCACGCCCGAGAGGTCGTAGCGCTCGAAGGTGAAGAACAGGTTGTGGAACAGGTTCTGCGCGGCGTCCTTGGTCGGCGGCTCGCCCGGGCGCATCATGCGGTAGATCTCGACCAGCGCCTCCAGCTGGGTGCGCGTGTTGTCGATCCGCAGGGTGTTGGACAGGTACGCGCCGCGGTCGAGGTCGTTCACCCACAGGGTGCCGACGCTGGCGATGCCGGCCTTGCGCAGCTTGCCGAGGATGTCGTCGTTGATCTCGTCGTTCGCGGTGGCCAGCAGTTCGCCGGTCTTCGGGTCAACGACGTCGTGCGAGAGGATGCGGCCGGCGATGTAGCTGTCCGGCACGGCCAGCGCGGACACGCCGGCGGCCTCGAGCTGCTTCACGTGGCGCGCGGTGATGCGCTTGCCGGCCTCGACGATGACCTTGTCGCCGTCGGCGAGGTCGAAGTCCAGGGTCTCGCCGCGCAGGCGCTCGGGCACCAGCTCGAGCTGCACGCCTTCCTGCTCGATGTGGAAGGTGTTGATGTCGAAGAACTCGTTCAGCATCTCCTCGTTGGTGTAGCCCAACGCGCGCAGGAGGACGCTCACCGGCAGCTTGCGGCGGCGGTCGATGCGGGTGAACAGCGCGTCCTTCGGGTCGAACTCGAAGTCCAGCCAGGAGCCGCGGTAGGGGATCACGCGGGCCGAGAACAGCAGCTTGCCCGAGCTGTGGGTCTTGCCGCGGTCGTGGTCGAAGAACACGCCCGGCGAGCGGTGCAGCTGGGAGACGATGACGCGCTCGGTGCCGTTCACGATGAAGGTGCCGTTGTCGGTCATGAGCGGGATCTCGCCCATGTAGACCTCCTGCTCCTTCACGTACTTGATCGCCTTGGTCGACGACTCGCGGTCGTAGATCACCAGGCGCACGGTCACCCGCAGCGGGGCGCCGTAGGACAGCCCGCGGGTGCGGCACTCGCGCTCGTCGAAGGCCGGCTCGCCGAGCTTGTAGCCGACGTACTCCAGCGCGGCGTTGCCGCTGTAGCTGCTGATCGGGAACACCGACTTCAGCGCGGCATGCAGGCCCTTGTCCTCGCGCTTGGCGCCGTCGACGTGCTCCTGCAGGAACTCGCGGTAGGAATCGACCTGGATGGCGAGCAGGAACGGCACCTCGAGGATCGAACGGCTCTTGCCGAAGTCCTTGCGGATGCGCTTCTTCTCGGTGAAGGAATACTGGGTGGTGGCGTTGGTCATGGAGCGTGCGCCTCGTCTCGCTGTCGGCCGCCGTCGCGGCCTACGGGGGATCCTGGAACTGGCAGTGGGAAGTCGCTGGTATTGCCGGCACCAGCACGCCTTCTCTTGCTACTTCCGACTGCCAACTCGGTGTGGACTGCGTGTGTTTCTGCTTGCCGGGACCCGCCGCGGCGGGCGCCCGTTACAACGGCCAAAGGCCGGGGGCTCTCGCCCCCAGCCTTCAGTGGTCGCCAGCGTGTGCTGCCAGGCGACGCAACAGCGTCTTACTTGACTTCGACGGTCGCGCCAGCGGCCTCGAGGTCCTTCTTCATCTTCTCGGCGTCTTCCTTCGACACGCCTTCCTTCACGGTGCCGCCGGCCTCGGTGAGGTCCTTGGCTTCCTTCAGGCCCAGGCCGGTGATGGCGCGGACGGCCTTGATCACCTCGACCTTCTTGTCGCCGGCCGACTTCAGGATGACGTTGAACTCGGTCTGCTCCTCGACGGCAGCGGCCGGGCCGGCAGCGGCGACGGCCATGACCGGGGCGGCGGCGGAGACGCCGAACTTCTCTTCGATGGCCTTCACCAGCTCCATCACTTCCATCAGCGACTTGGCGGCGATGGCGTCGACGATTTGCTCGTTGGACAGGGACATTTCAATTACCTCTGGAAAATGTGTGTTGAATGGGGAACGTTGCGTTGATCGCGCGTCGATCAGGCTTCGGCGGCCGCTTCTTCAGCCGGCGCGGCGTCGCCGCCACCCTGCTTGTCGGCGACGGCCTTGACCGCGCGGGCGAACATCGCCGCCGGTTCGGCCAGCACGCGGGCCAGCATGCCGAGCGCCTGCTCGAGGGTCGGCAGCGAGGCCAGCACTTCGACGTGCGCGGGGCCGTACTGCTGGCCTTCGACGACGACGAGCTTCGGTTGCAGCTTGTCGTTGCCCTTGGCGAACTCCTTGATCAGGCGACCGGCGGCGCCGGGCTCCTCGGTCGAGAACGCATACAGGAGGGGACCGACCATCGCGTCCTTGGCGACTGCGAAATCGGTGCCTTCCACGGCGCGCGCGGCCAGCGTGTTCTTGACGACTTTCAAGTACACGCCGGTCTCGCGGGCCTTCTTGCGCATCGCGGTCATCTGCTCGACCGTGGTGCCTGCGTACTCGGCTGCGATCAGGGAGTGCGCCTTGGCGGCCACTTCGGCCACTTCGGCGACAACGTTCTGTTTCTGGGACAGATTGAGAGCCATTTCACTCCTCCAATTGAACTCCGCCCGCGGCTCCAGCCGCTGGCGGTCCTGGGCGGCACCGTTCCTTGGTGCCGGGGATGCCGGGCATCCCGGTGCTGGCCATCCAGAGGTGTTGAATCAACATTCCAGAAGGGCATCACCATCTACGCAGGCCCGATCCATCGAAGGATGCGGATTAAGCGACCCCGCCTTCGGCAACGGCGATTCCATGCCATGTGAGCATCCCTGCCCGTCGTTGCCTTGCGCAGACCGCACCTGCGGTCTTTGACGGCTTCCGCATCGGTCGCCCGATGCGGGGCCTTCAAAATTCGTGCGCCGTGCCGCCTGCGCGGCCCGGCCTGGATCGATTACTTCAGCGTCAGCGAGGACTGGTCCACGGTCACGCCGGGGCCCATGGTCGAGCTGAGCGAGATCTTCTGCAGGTAGGTGCCCTTCGAAGTCGCCGGCTTGGCCTTGATCAGGTCCAGCAGCAGCGCCTGCAGGTTGCCCTTCAGCGCGTCGTTCTCGAAGTTGGCCTTGCCGATCGTGCAGTGGATGATGCCGGCCTTGTCGGTGCGGTAACGCACCTGGCCCGCCTTGGCGTTCTTCACTGCCTCGGCCGGGTTCGGCGACACGGTGCCGACCTTCGGGTTCGGCATCAGGCCGCGCGGGCCGAGCACCTGGCCGAGCTTGCCCACGACGCGCATCGCGTCCGGGGTCGCGATGACCACGTCGTAGTTCAGGTCGCCGGCGATCATCTTCTCCGCCAGGTCGTCCATGCCGACCACGTCGGCGCCGGCGGCCAGGGCCTCGTCGGCCTTGGCGCCCGCCGGGCAGAACACGGCCACGCGGACCGACTTGCCGGTGCCGGCCGGCAGCACGGTCGAACCGCGCACCTGCTGGTCGGACTTCTTGGCATCCACGCCGAGGCGCACGGCCACGTCGATGGCCTCGACGAACTTGGCCTTGCTGTTGTCCTTCAGGATCTTCAGGGCGTCATCGATCGCGTACGCCTTGCCCGGCTGGGTGGCGGCGAGGATCGCCTTCTGTCGCTTGTTCAGTGCCATCGTCTTAACCCTCCACCACCAGGCCCATGGAACGGGCAGAGCCCGCGATCGTCCGCACCGCCGCGTCCAGGTCGGCCGCGGTCAGGTCGGGTTCCTTCGCCTTGGCGATGTCCTCGAGCTGCTGGCGGGTGACCTTGCCCACCTTGTCGGTGTTCGGGCGCTTGGAGCCGGAGGTGATGCCCACGGCCTTCTTCAGCAGGATCGACGCCGGCGGCGTCTTGGTGATGAAGGTGAAGGTACGGTCGGAGTAGGCCGTGATGACCACCGGGATCGGCAGGCCGGGCTCCAGCTTCTGCGTGGCGGCATTGAACGCCTTGCAGAACTCCATGATGTTCAGGCCGCGCTGGCCGAGGGCGGGACCCACCGGCGGCGACGGATTGGCCTGGCCGGCCTTCACCTGCAACTTGATGTAACCAACGACTTTCTTTGCCATTGCTCTTGTCTCCGGGTGCAAGCGTCCGCGTGCGGACTCCCCATCGGACCGGGATCACTGGGTCTGGAGCGGCCGCGTCCCGGCGTCGCGTCGCTCGAATTCGCTCGTGACGACGGCCGCGCGTGGCGGCCGGTCGTCTCCGGATCCCCGAAGGGAGCCGGGCATGATAGCAGGTTTTTGGAGCCGCCTCGCAGGCGACCGCGGATCAGGCCTTCTCGACCTGCCCGAACTCCAGCTCGACCGGGGTCGACCGGCCGAAGATCAGCACGGCCACGCGCAGGCGGCTCTTGTCGTAGTTGATTTCCTCGACCACGCCGTTGAAGTCGTTGAACGGGCCGTCGACCACGCGGACCATCTGGCCCGGCTCGAACAGCACCTTCGGCTTCGGCTTCTCGACGCCATCCTGCACGCGCTGGAGGATGGCATCCGCTTCGCGGTCCTGGATCGGCAGCGGGCGGTCGGCGGTGCCGCCGATGAAGCCCATGACCTTGGGGGTTTCCTTGACCAGGTGCCAGGACTCGTTGTCGATGCGCGGGATGCCGTCCTCGACGTGGGTCGCGATCTGCACCAGCACGTAGCCCGGGAAGAACTTGCGCTCGGAGCGGCGCTTCTGGCCGGCGCGCATCTCGATCACTTCCTCGGTCGGCACCAGCACCTCGCCGAAGCGGTCCTGCATGCCCATGCGCGCGATGCGGTCGCGCAACGCCTGCGCCACCGACTTCTCGAAGCCGGAATAGGCATGCACCACGTACCAGCGGGTCTGGGTCTCTGGATTGCTCACCGCGTCCTCCATCAGTTGCCGAGCAGCGCCTTGATGCCCAGCTGGATGACCCAGTCGAAGGCGGCGAGGATGAGGCTGATCACGATCACCGCGGCCACCACCACCCACATGGTCCGGGTCGTCTCCTGGCGCGTCGGCCAGACGACCTTGCGCAGCTCGAAGCGCGACTCGGACAGGAATTCGCGGGTCTCGACGCCCTTGGCGGTCGCCATGAACACGACCACCCCGAGCACCAGGCCCACCAGCAGCACCAGCACGCGCGCGACCGTCGGCCACTGGCCGTCGAACCAGTAGAACGCCACCAACCCGCCCACGGCGAGCAGCAATGCCAAGGCGTACTTCGCGATGTCCCCGCCGGAGGCGGACTGGTCGTGCAGCGGCTTGCTGGTCAAAACGTCATCTCTCTGCGCGGCGCGCACCCTCGGGCACGCATCCGGATGTGGCACGCCAGGAGGGACTCGAACCCCCAACCTGCGGTTTTGGAGACCGCTGCTCTGCCAATTGAGCTACTGGCGTATCGAAGTTGTCGCTCGCACCCAAAGAGTGCGGTTTCCTGAAAAGGCAATGGCGGCTTGCGCCGCCTGCCTTCACCCCAGCCCGTTCCCGGGGGCGGGAACGGGGGAAACGCAGGGGCTTACTTGAGGATCTTGGCGACGACGCCGGCGCCGACGGTACGGCCGCCCTCGCGGATCGCGAAGCGCAGGCCCTCGTCCATCGCCACCGGGTTGATCAGCTGCACCGTCATCTTCACGTTGTCGCCCGGCATCACCATCTCGGTGCCCTCCGGCAGCGTCACCGCACCGG
>JAFLEB010000144.1 GCA_017302075.1 Lysobacterales bacterium | reverse complement strand
CGGCTTGGCCTCGGCGGCCGGCTTGGCCGCCTGCGGCGTGGTGCCCGGCTTCGGCGCAGTAGCCCCGGCCTGCGTGCCGGCAGGGCCGAAATCGAAGCCGTCGACCTTGGTGGCGGCCGAGGCGGTCACCGACTGGGACTGGCCGGCCGGCGTCGTGACGGCGCACTGTGGGCAGGCGGTCGGCGGCTTCTCGCGGAAGACTTCGCGGCCTTCGGCGTCGCGCACGTGGTCGATGAACCACGGGGTGACCAGGAAACCGCCGTTGGCGAAGGCGGTGTAACCCCGCGCTACCGATAGCGGGGTCAGCGAGGCGCTTCCCAGCGACATCGACAGGTTGGGGGGCAGGTTGGCCTCGTCGAAGCCGAAGTGGCTGATGTAGCGTCGTGCGTAGTCCACGCCGATCGCATCCAGCAGGCGTACCGAGACCAGGTTGCGGGACTGCACCAGGGCCTCGCGCAGGCGCATCGGCCCGGCGAAGTTGCCGGAGTCGTTCTGCGGGCGCCACAT
This sequence comes from Lysobacterales bacterium, assembly GCA_017302075.1. GTDB lineage: Bacteria > Pseudomonadota > Gammaproteobacteria > Xanthomonadales > Xanthomonadaceae > Thermomonas > Thermomonas mangrovi. The sequence goes on along the minus strand of JAFLEB010000144.1, from coordinate 5,263 downwards.
GTGCCCGCGCCGATCCTTGAACACGACCGGGGCGTCGAGGACGATCGAGGCCGGGTTGAAGCCGCGCTCGAAGGCAGCGGCGTAAAGGAAGGGCTTGAAACTCGAGCCCGGCTGGCGCCGAGCCTGGGTGGCGCGGTTGAACTTCGAGCCGGCGTAGCTGTAGCCGCCGACGAGGGCGCGCAGTGCGCCGTTGTCCGCGTCGAGCGACACCAGCGTGGCTTGCGCCCGCGGGATCTGGTCGAGCACCCAGTTCGGTTCGGCACCGGCGGCCTCGGCGTCCACCCGCCGGACCCGGACCACGTCGCCGCGTGCCGCCAGCGCCGCCGCCGCCTTCCCGGTCCAGCTGATCGCCGCGCCGCGCAGCGAGAGTTCGGAGCCGTCGGCGAGCACCACCTGCAGGGCGCCATCCCCGCTGCCGGTGACCACGGCGGGCAGCAGCCCGGCCTGCGCCGGCACGTTGCGCAGCAGCTTGCCGATGGCGGCGGCATCCGCCCCGGCCGGGATCTGCACCTGCTGGGTCGGCTTGCGCCAGCCGTGGCGGTGGTCGTAGACCCGCATGCCGTCCACGATCGCCTTGTCGGCCGCGGCCTGCAGGGCTGGGTCGATGGTGGTAGTGACGTGGTAGCCCTTGTTGAGCACGTCGCCGCCGAAGCGCGCCACCATCTCCTGGCGGACCATCTCGGCCACGTACGGCGCGTACACCTCGATGGTGCGCTCGTGCGGGCTGGCGTGCATCGGCACCGCGCGGGCGGCGTCGGCCTGCGCCCGCGACACGAAGCCCAGTTCCGCCATGCGCGGCAGGATGTAGTTGTCGCGCCGGATGCGTGCGCGCTCGGGGTTGTTCAGCGGGTTGCCGCTGGACGGGAACTTGGGGATGCCGGCCAGGGTGGCGGCTTCGTCCAGGCTCAGCTCGGAGAGCTTCTTGCCGTAGTAGAACTCCGCGGCCGCGGCCACGCCGTAGGCACGGTTGCCGAAGAAGCTCTTGTTGAGGTACAGGCCGAGGATCTCGTCCTTGCCCAGCTCCCGCTCCATCTTCATCGCCAGCAGCATCTCGGCGAGCTTGCGGGTGTAGCTGTACTCGCTGCTCAGGAAGAACTGGCGGGCAACCTGCTGGGTGATGGTGGAGCCGCCCGGGACGCGCTTGTCGTCGGTGGTCGCCAGCAGCCAGACAGCGCGGGCCACGCCCTTGAAGTCGACCCCGTGGTGCTCGTAGAAGCGGGCGTCCTCCGCGGCCAGGAAGGCCTGCTTCACCTGCAGGGGGACGTCCTTGATGTCGACCGGATAGCGGCGCATCTCGCCGAACAGCCCCATCAGGCGGCCATCCCGTGCATAGACGTACATCGGCTCCTGCAGCTCGATGTTGCGCAGGCTCTGCACGTCGGGGAGGCGGGACGAGACCGAGTAGAGCACGATCCCGGTGACTGCGGCGCCAAGCAGCACAAATGTGACGGCGCCCAGCAGAAGCCAGCGCAGGGGGCGGGGAAGGCGGGGCATCGACACAGATTCCGATTGCGGCATGCTGGGGCGCGGAGTATAGAGTAGCCATCCGATTGGACCGGTGGCTTGGGGGAGCGACCGGTCGGCGCGGGATGCTGCGTTAGGGAGAACGGGTACCGAGGAATGCGGGCTGCCAGGCAGTGGCAAATTGCGTCAGTAGTTGCCAATGTGTGAAAAGTCCGTTATTCATGTACTTCAGCACCAAGTGCGCGTAAGCGCCCGTGGGAAGGGGAGATACCGTGGGTCTGGTGACGAAAACGCAATCGCCGTTGATCGGCGTTGATATCAGTTCGACCGCGGTCAAGCTCCTGCAGCTGTCCCGCTCGGGCGACCGCTACAGGGTCGAGCACTACGCGGTCGAGCCGCTGCCGCCGAATGCGGTGGTCGAGAAGAACATCGTCGAGGTCGAGGCCGTCGGCGAGGCCATTCGTCGCGCGGTGGCGCGATCCGGTTCGCGGACCAAGCATGCCGCCGCGGCCGTCTCGGGTTCGTCGGTGATCACCAAGCTGATCCCGATGCCGGCTGGCCTCAACGACGATGACCTCGAATCGCAGATCGAGCTCGAGGCGGTGAATTACATCCCGTACCCGATCGAGGAGGTCAACCTCGACTTCGAGGTGCTGGGGCCGATGCCCGGCAACAGCGAGATGGTGCAGGTGCTGCTGGCGGCGTCCCGCTCGGAGAACGTCGAAGTCCGGGCCTCCGCGCTGGAGTTGGGCGGCCTGACCGCCAAGGTCATCGACGTCGAGGCCTTCGCGATCGAGAACGCTTACGCGCTCATGGCGGGTGGCTTGAACGTCCCGCGCGACGGCCTGGTCGCGCTGGTGGACGTGGGCGCCACCATGACGACGCTGAACGTGTTGCGCGGTGGCCGCAGCATCTACACGCGCGAACAGGTGTTCGGCGGCAAGCAGCTGACCGACGAAGTCATGCGGCGCTACAGCCTGAGCTACGAAGAAGCCGGCCTCGCCAAGCGCCAGGGCGGCTTGCCCGAGAGCTACGAAGTCGAAGTCCTGGACCCGTTCAAGGAAGCGATGGTCCAGCAGGTCAGCCGGCTGCTGCAGTTCTTCTATGCCGGCAGCGAATTCAACCGCGTCGACCATGTGGTGCTGGCTGGCGGCTGTGCGTCGATCCCGGGTATCGCCGCGATGGTCGAGGAGCAACTCGGCGTCTCGACGTCGATGGCCAACCCGCTCGCGCACATGACGCTGGGCCCGCGTGTGCAGGCCCACGCCCTCGCGCAGGATGCACCGGCCCTGATGATCGCCTGCGGGCTCGCACTGAGGAGCTTCGACTGATGGCCAGGATCAATCTCCTCCCGTGGCGCGCGGAGCGCCGCAAGGCGCGGCAGAAGGAATTCGGGGTGATGCTGGGCCTGGCTGCGCTGGCCGGCATCCTGCTGACGCTGCTGATCGTCACGATCTACAACGGGCGGATCGCCGGGCAGGAGGCCCGCAACCAGTACCTGCGCGACGAAATCACCAAGGTCGATGCGCAGATCAAGGAGATCGACGAGCTCGACAAGAAGAAGTCCAAGTTGCTGGCCCGCAAGGAAGTCATCGAGCAGTTGCAGGCGAACCGTTCGCAGATGGTCCACCTGTTCGATTCGCTGGTGCGGACGATCCCGGACGGGGTCACCCTGACCTCGATCAAGCAGGAAGGCGAGATCCTCACCCTCAACGGACGATCGCAATCGAACGCGCGGGTCTCCACCTACATGCGCAACCTGGAGGGGTCGGGCTGGATGACCAATCCCGACCTGAACATCATCGAAGCGAAGGAAGGCAAGCCAGGCCTGCCCTACGAATTCAACCTCAAGGTGAAGCTGGCCAACCCGAACGCGCCCAAGGATGACGAGGGCGGGACGGAGCCGGCGGCGCCGGCGGCTGCGGGAGGGACTGCCAAGTGAGTGCCGATAACAGGAAGGTCAACCTCCGCGATCTCGACATCAACAGCATCGGATCGTGGCCGAGGCAGGCCCAGCTGGTGTTCTGCGGATTCGTGGCGCTGCTGATCGTGGCGCTGGGCTGGTGGTTGTTCGTGCGCGACAAGGGCAACGAACTGGAAGGGCTGGAGGGGCAGGAGCAGACCCTGCGCGCCGACTTCGAGAAAAAGCAGGGGCGAGCCGCGAACCTGGGTCCCCTCAAGCAGCAGCTGGCGCAGATGGAGCAGCAACTGCAGCAGATGCTGCGGCAGTTGCCCAGCCGCACCGAGATGCCCGACCTGATCGTGGACATCTCCCAGACCGCGCTGGCCACCGGGATCCAGAACGAGCTGTTCCAGCCGGGCCCGGAAACCAAGAAGGAGTTCTACGCCGAGAAGCCGATCGCACTGCGCATGGTGGGCACCTACCACCAGTTCGGGGCCTTCGTGAGCGGCGTCGCCTCGCTGCCGCGCGTCGTGATCATGACCATGCACGACATCTCGCTGCAGCCCAAGGATGCGAAGACCAACCCGAACGCGCGGATCGGTCCGAACAGCGCGCTTGAACTCGCCGGCACGGTGAAGACCTATCGTTACCTGGACGAAGAGGAAGCGGCCGAGGCCGCATCGTCCACCCCGGCCGGAGCCGCGGCCACACCGGCCTCGGCACCCGCCAAGCCTGCGCAGGGAGGTGCCTGAGATGCGCACGCATGATGCCGTTCGTGGCATTCGCTGGTCGTCGCTGTTGCTGTGCGCCCTCCTGGCGGGGTGCGGCGGCGCCAAGGGCGACCTCGAGAAATGGGTGGCGGAGGTCAAGGCCCGGCCAGCGCCGCCGCTTGACCCCCTGCCGGTGATGCAGCAGTTCGAGACCTTCGAATACGCCGCGCAGAACCTGCGCGACCCCTTCAGCGAGGCCTTCAGCGGCGCCGCCGGGAGCGGGCCGCGTCCGGATCCGGGCCGCGCGAAGCAGACCCTCGAACAATTCCCGCTCGACAGCCTCGACATGGTCGGGACCCTGGGCCGGGGCCCCGGCATGGTCGCGCTGGTGCTCGCGCCGGACAAGGTGACCTACCGGGTGCGGCCTGGTGCCTACCTCGGGCAGAGCGATGGCCGGGTGACCGGCGTTTATGAAGACCGGATCGAACTGGTCGAACTGGTTCCCGATGGTGCAGGGGGTTGGCTGGAACGGCCGGCTACCATCGCGCTTGAAGACAATTGATTGGGGAGACACCGATGACCGTCACCAACGAGAAGCAGCTGCGGCCCGTCCGGCGCCCCCTGTCCCTGCGCGCGTGCGCGATCGGCATCGCGCTCGGGTTGTATGCGGCCGCTAGCAGCGCGGGCACCGCGGTGCCCGTCGCCGCGATGGGCCAATCCGCGATCGGTGCGATGGCCGATCCCGCGAAGCGCGCTCCCGACGGGGTCAGCGTGTCGTCGATCGATTTCAAGCGCGGCGATGGCGGCTCCGGCAAGCTGATCCTGCGCTTCTCCGGCGACGGCGCGGCCCCGGACATGCGCAACATGGGCGGCAATGTGGTTGTCGACATCGGCAATGCCCAGTTGCCGGCGGCGCTGCAACGCCCGATCAACGTGGGCGATTTCGCGACGCCGGTGCAACGCATCGATGCGCACGCCACCAGCAGCGGCGCCCAGCTCGTGCTGGGCACGCGCGGTGCCTTCGAATCGATGGCGTACCAGAGCGGCAACGAATACATCGTCGAGATCGTGCCGCGGGCGACCCCGGTCGCCGGGGCCAAGCCGGCCGCGGCCGTCGGCGCCGCCCGCGTCGTGTCTTCAAAATCAATTGGTCGCTTCCATAGTTTAATTTATTAATGGATTCTAT
>JAFLEB010000143.1 GCA_017302075.1 Lysobacterales bacterium | reverse complement strand
TGTCGTCCAGGCTATGGATGCCGTACTCGCCGAAGTGGTCGGCGCTCACGTTGGTGACCACGGCGACGCGGGCATCGTCGGCGACCAGGCCGCGCCGCAGCAGGCCGCCGCGCGCGGTTTCCAGCACCGCCGACTGCACCCACGGGTCGCGCAGCACCGTGCGCGCGCCGACCGGGCCGGAATAGTCGCCGGCCTCGACCGACACGCCATCCACGAACAGGCCGTCGGTGCTGCTGTAGCCCGCGCGCAGGCCGTGCGCACCGAGCATGGCGGCGAGCAGGCGCACCGTGGTGGTCTTGCCGTTGGAGCCGGTGACCACCGCCTTGGGGATCGCATGCAGGTCCTGCCACGGCACCGCGTCGATCGCGGGCAAGGCGTCGAGCGGCCACGCCTGCGCGGCCTCGCCTTCGCCGAGCGACAGCAGCTCGTCGTCGGCATGCGCCGGGACGCCGCGCGCGCGCGCCGCGGCGACCAGGGCGTTCAGCCCCGGCCTGGCCTCGGCCCGTGCCAGTTCGCGCAGCCTGCGCAGCGCCTCGCCATCGTCGAAGTGGGCGACGTGCGGGCGCGGCAGCTCGGCGTCCTCATCGACAGGGGCGTCGCTCGCATGCAGGCCGAGCGCCGAATACAGCGCCCACTCGTTCACCTCGGTGGCGACGTACAGCTGGTCGGGCGGCGCCTCGAACGCCAGCGATGCGCCGGTCGCATGCGTGCGCACGACGATGGCGCCCGGCGGCCAGCCGAGGGCATCGCGCGCCTGCTCGATCCGCTCGCGCCAGCGCTGCAACACGCCGGCATCGACCGTCGCGCCCGGCGCGGCCTCCAGCGCCGCACCCGCGCCATCGAAATACAGGTTGGCGCCGGTGAGCCGGCGCGAATCCTCGAACGGCGGCTGCACGGTCAGTCGCTTTCTTCGCGTTCGAAGCGCAGGCCGCGCTCGTCGCGCACCACGCCTTCCATCGCCGCGACCAGTTGCTCGTCCAGGGTCGTCTCCAGCGCGGGGATCTCGACCCGTGGCGCGGCGCGCGCGAGGTCGCCCTCGGGCTTGAAGCGGATGATCTGCTTCCACGAGCGGGTCAGCGCATCGGCGAACACCAGCACCAGGTCGCCGGCCTGGCCCATGCGCAGGGCCGCGTCGACGGCTTCCTGTTCGTCCGGGATCACGCTGATCGCATCGGCGCCCACCCCCGCCGCCTGCAATGCCCTGGCGATGATCCGCGGCACCTCGTCGCCGTCGCGGCCGCGCAGGGAATCGTCGCGGCGCACCACGTAGTGGTCGAACTTGCCGGCCACGACCTGGGCGATCTCGCGCAGGTCCTCGTCGCGGCGGTCGCCCGGGCCGGCGACGACCACGATCCGGCGGCTGGCGTCGAGGCGCTGGGCGAGGTCGGCCATCATGCCCACCGCATGCGCGTTGTGGGCGTAGTCCATGATCACCTTGAACGGGTGTTCGTTGAACACGTTCATCCGGCCGGGGGCCTGGAAGAAGGTGGTGTCGAAGGTGCGCAGGCCGTGGCGGATCGCGTCCAGCTTGATGCCCATCGAGAACGCCATCGACGCCGCGAACATGGCGTTCTGCACGTTGTGCAGGGCGCGGCCCTCGAGCGTGGCCGGGATCAGGTGGGTCCACAGCAACGGGATGTGGCTGCCCTTGTCGTACAGGGTGATCATGTGGCCGTTGACGCCCTGCTCCAGCGCGCAGGCGCGGCCGCCGGCGCGCACGTGCTCGCGCACCAGCGGGTGCGAGGGGTTCATGGTTACGTAGCAGAGGACCTTGGCGTCGGTGTACGCCGACATCTTCAGCACGTTGGGATCGTCGGCGTTGAGCACCGCGCATTCGGTCGCGGCCTCCACCACGATCCGCTTGACCTCCGCGAGCTGCTCCAGGGTGTCGATGCCCTTCAGCCCGAGGTGGTCGGAGGCGACGTTCAGCACCGCGCCGACATCGACCTCGGCCACGCCCATGCCGGCGCGCACCAACCCGCCGCGCGCGGTCTCCAGCACCGCGAAGTCGATCTGCGGGTCGGCCAGCACCATGCGCGCGGACACCGGCCCGGTCATGTCGCCCTCCACCGTGCGCTGGCCGTCGATGTACACGCCGTCGGTGGTGGTCAGGCCCGGCGTGTAGCCGGCCATCTTGGCGATGTGCGCCAGCATGCGCGAGGTGGTGGTCTTGCCGTTGGTACCGGTCACCGCGGCGATCGGCACCCGCGACGGCGTGCCCGGCGGGAACAGCATGTCGATCACCGGGCCCGCGGCGTCGCGCGGGGTGCCCTCGCTGGGGGCGATGTGCATGCGGAAGCCCGGCGCCGCATTGACCTCGCAGATGCCGCCGCCGATCGACTTGTAGCTCTCGGCGATGTTGGTGGACAGGAAGTCCACGCCGCCCACGTCCAGCCCGACCGCGCGCACCGCACGCTCGGCCATCGCCCGGTTGTCGGGATGGATGATGTCGGTGACGTCCGTGGCGGTGCCGCCGGTGGACAGGTTGGCGGTGGAGCGCAGGGGCACCACCTCGCCGGCCGCCGGCACCGAGTCGGCGGTGTAGCCCTTGCGCTCCAGCATCAGCTCGGCCTCGCGGTCCAGCTTGAGCTTGGTCAGCACCTTTTCGTGGCCGACGCCGCGGCGCGGGTCGCTGTTCACCACCTCGACCAGTTGCGCCACGGTCGACGCGCCGTCGCCGACCACGTGGCCGGGCGTGCGCCGGGTCGCGGCGACCAGTTCGCCGTTGACCACCAGCAGGCGATGGTCGTCGCCGGCCAGGTAGGTTTCCACGATCACCGAGCGCGAATGCTCGCGGGCGGCCTCGAAGCCGGCGCGGACCTCGTCCTCCGCGGTGACGTTGATGGTGATGCCGCGGCCGTGGTTGCCGTTGTACGGCTTGAGCACCACCGGGCCGCCGAGCCGGCGCGCCGCGCGCCAGGCGGCATCGGCCGACTGCACCAGTTCCTGGCGCGGCACCGGCAGGCCCAGCGAACCGAGGATCTTGTTGGTTTCTTCCTTGTCGCTGGCCAGCTCCACGGCGATGTGCGGGGTGCGCCCGGTCACCGTGGCCTGGATGCGCTGCTGGTACTTGCCATGGCCGAGCTGCACCAGTGACTGTTCGTTGAGCCGCAGCCACGGGATGCCGCGGTCCACGGCGGCCTTCACTAGCGAGGCCGTCGACGGGCCCAACGCGCGCCGCTGCGCGTAACGGATGAAGCCGTCGCGCTCCTCTTCCCAGTTCCAGCTGTCGTCGGTGGCGTTGCGCAGCTCGGCGGGCAGCAGCGAATCCAGCAGCTTCAGCGCCAGCTCTCCGGCGGCGATGCCCTCTTCCTTCTGCGCGTATTCGTAGACCACCGAATACACGCCGGGGCGATCGTCGGAGATGCTGCGGGTCTTGCCGAAGGTCACGTCCTCGCCGGCGACGTTCTGCAGCTCGATCGCGACATGCTCCAGCACGTGGCCGAGCCAGGTGCCCTCGCCCTCGCGCATGCGGCGGATGAAGCCGCCGGGCTCGCGGTACGAGCAGCCGTGCTCGACCAGGCCCGGCAAGGCCGCCACCAGCCCGTCGATGAAGGCATCGCCGAGCCGCGCGGTGGGCCACTGCTCCAGCGCGCCGAGGTCGAGTTCGAGGCGGATGACCGGGAACTTCGCGTACTGCGAGGGTCCCACGTAGACGTTGCGATTGAGGATCCGCATCGAGCCCTCCGCTCGGTGGTGTCACGGTGGTGGTGGGGTCGCGCTCAGTCCTTGCGCGGCAACAACGTCCCGGGGGACGCCTCGCGGGTGTGCAGGTTGAAGGTGGCGCCGGCGGTCAGGATGTGCACCTGCAGGCCGATGATGCACACCGGTTCGCTGCCGTCGGCCTGGTCCATCGAGGTGAACTGCACGCGGCTGGCGTCGACCACGGTGATCGCGCCGCTGCCTTCCACTTCCAGCGTGTTGTCGGGGCCGATGAAGGCGGCGGTGTCCTCGTCGAGGCCGATGCCGACCGCGAACGGGTTGTAGGCCAGGGCCGCGGTCAGCCGGCCCAGGCGGTCGCGCTGGCGGAAATGCTGGTCGATGATGAAGCGGTTGGTGAGCCCGAAGCCGGGCGCGAGGTTGACGCTGTCGGCGCGCGGCGAACCGCCTTCGCTGCCGAACGCGATCATGTGCTCGGACAGGATGCTGGCGCCGGCGCTGGTGCCGCCGACCGGGATGCCGTCAGCGTTGCGCAGGCGGATCAGCTTGGCCGCCGGGGTGCCGCCGATGATGGTCGACAGCCGCAACTGGTTGCCGCCGGTGATGAACACCCCGGTGCATGCCTGCAGGACCTCCAGGAAGTCCTCGCGCTCGCCGTCGGCGCGGCTCTGGAAGTCGAGGGTGTCGACGCGGCCGGCCTCCAGCCGCTCGAACAGGTCCTCGTAGCGCTCGCCGGTGTCGGCCAGCTTGCTGGCGGTCGGGATCACCGCGATGCGCGCCTCGCGGCCGCCACAGAGTTGCACGAAGCGCTTGAGGATGCGGCGCCGGCTTTCCTTGTCTTCCGCGCCCCCGATGGGCACGATCCAGCCGCGCTGTTCGCCGTCGGCCACCTTGCTGGGACACATGTACTGCGGGTTCCTCGCCTGCGTCGCGATCCGCGTGGATCAACGCTCGAACATACCACGCCGCACGACCGCGCCATCGCGCACGTGCGGCACCCCGCCCGCCAGCAGGTGGTGGACGCGCCCGTCCTCCGCCAGCACCAGCAGGTCGGCATCGCCCCCCACCGCGACCCGGCCCTTGCCGGGCAGGCGCAGCAGGTCGGCCACGTTGCTGGTGAACGCGGGCAGCGCGCGCTCCAGCGGCAACCCGCGCGCCAGCAGCGCGTCGAGCGTCTCCAGCAGCGCCCCGGAATGGCCCACGTCCATGCCGCAGACCCGGCCATGCGCATCGAAGCAGGGCAGGCAGCCGCCGGCATCGGAACTGATGCTCACCCGCTCCGGCGGCGCGCCGCTGTCGAGGTAGCGCAGCAGGGCCTCGTGGGCGGGCCAGGCATCCTCGCCCTCCTCCACCGGGAACGCGGTGATGTCGACGTGGCAGCCGCGCCGCGCCAGGTCGATGGCCTCGTCGAACAGCGCCTTGCGCCGGTTCACGTGGGTCGGCTGGAACACCCGCGGCGGCAGCTCGCTGGCGTCCAGCGCGCGGCGCACCAGGTCCAGCCCACGCGCCCCGTCGCCGAGGTGCAGGTGGACGATGCCGGCCTTGCCGGTCATCAGGCCGGCAACATGCGCATCGGCGGCGATGCGCAGCAATTCGTCGAGGGTCGGCTGGCTGGACCGGTGGTCGCTGATCGCCAGTTCGCCCACGCCGAGCAGCGGCTCGACGAACACGAGGTCGCCGCGCACCGAGCCGGTCAGGGTCGCCGGCGGCACGTGGTAGCCGCCGCAGTAGCCCCAGGCGCCCAGGCCCTGCTCGCGCAGCGCGTACACATGCGAGAGCAGTTCGGCCGGCCCGCGGGTGGTGTCGTCGGTGCCAAGCAGACCGACCACCGTGGTCACGCCCGCCGTGGTGTAACGCGACAGCAGAGGCGCCGGCACGCGGGTGGCGTAGCCGGCCTCGCCGCCGCCGCCGGACACGTGCACATGGCCGTCGATGAAGCCGGGTACGAGCCGGCGGCCCTCGAGGTCGATCGCCTCGGCGCCGAGCGCCGCGGGCAAGCCCGGATCCTCGGTGCCCATCCACAGCACCTTGCCGCCGCCGACCAGCAGGTGGCGGTGGCCGAGGGCCTCGGGCGCATGCACGTCGGCGTTGCGGAGCAGGAGCAGGGGCGCGGTCATCGCGCCAGCGTGCGCGGCACCGGCGGCGAGCGTCAAGCCTCCGCCAGCGCGCGGGTGGTGGCGACGTAGGCGTCGAGCCTGG
>JAFLEB010000142.1 GCA_017302075.1 Lysobacterales bacterium | reverse complement strand
ACCGGCGCGTGCGGGCGCGCAGGTCGCGCCGACGCCTGTGGCCGCCGCATCAGCCTCGCGCAGCACGTTGTCGCAGGCCGGCAAGCCGATGCGCACGCAGCCGCCGGGCGTGGCCGCGACCGGCCAGCCGGAGCAGCTGAAGGGCGTGCGCCGCAACATGGCGCGGGTCATGGCCGACGCGCATGCGCAGGTGGTGCCCACCACGCTGGTCGACGATGCCGACCTGCATGCCTGGCTCGGCCGCCAGGACATCACTGCGCGGCTGGTGCGCGCGGTCGTCGCCGCATGCAAGGCGGTGCCCGCGCTCAATGCGTGGTTCGACGGCGCCAACCTCACCCGCACCCTGCACCCGCACGTCGACATCGGCATCGCGGTGGACACCGACGACGGCCTGTTCGTGCCGGCGCTGCGCAATGCCGACATGCTCGACGCCAACGGCGTGCGTGGCGCGATCAAGCGCCTGCGCGCGCAGGTCGAGGATCGCTCGATCCCGCCGTCGGAGCTGTCCGGCTACACGATCTCGCTGTCCAACTTCGGCATGTTCGCCGGCCGCTACGCGACGCCGGTGGTGGTGCCGCCGTGCGTGGCGATCATCGGCGCCGGCAAGCTCTCGCACGACGTCGTCGCGGTGATGGGCGGCATCGAGGTGCACCGGCGCATGCCGATCTCGCTGACCTTCGACCATCGCGCCTGCACCGGCGGCGAGGCCGCGCGCTTCCTCGCCGCGCTGCTGGACAACCTCGCACAACCGGCGTGACCATGCTGCGCATGGCCACCCCAAAGTTTGCTGCGCAAACTTCGGGCCCCGCCATGTGCTTCCACACCCCCGATTCGTGCCTCCGGCACGAATCCGCCCCCTGACTCAGGGGGCTGATTACCGGAGACCTGTATGGCCCATCGCAGCCGTCTCTCCGGCTTCATCATCGACTGCAAGACCGACGACCTCGATGCCGCGACCGACTTCTGGGCGCGTGCGCTCGGCTGCAGCATCGCCGACCGCGATGCGGGCGACGCGACCGCGGCCTACCAGATGCTCGGCGACACGCCGGGCGAGCTGCACATCGAGGTGCAGCAGGTGGCGCATCCCTCGCGCGTGCACCTCGACATCGAGACCGACGACGTCGATGCCGAAGCGGCCCGCCTGGAACGCCTTGGCGCGAAGAAGATCGCCTTCGTGAAGCGCTGGTGGGTAATGGAAGCTCCGACCGGGCAACGCTTCTGCGTGGTCAGGACCAAGTTCCCGGACCGCGGCGTGGCCTGGAACGACTGGGACTGATCAGCGCGGCTGCGACAGCCCCGGCCAGCGACGCCGCAGCAGCATCGCGCCGGCGAGCACCCCCAGGAACACGCCATAGCCGACCGAGGTCGCCAGCACCTGCGGCCACAGGTGCCCGTGGCTGCGATCCGCGGCATCGAAGCTCAGGTGCAGGCTGGCGATGCAGGCGAGCACGGCCAGCGCCAAGGCGGCCACGTCGAAGCGGCGGCGCGCGGCGGTCCGCGGCTGGCGCGGGAACCACCAGTACAGCCAGCCCAGGATCAGGAACCACGGCGCGAACAGGACCAACGCCAGCAACGGCAGGCCAGCGAGGTCGCTCATCCGGGCCCGGCCGTGCCTTCGAGTTGCGCGGCGACGAACGCGGACAGCGCCGCGTTGACCTCGTCCTCGGTCACGCCTTCGCCCAGCATGAAATCGCTGGCGGCATCGCCCACTTCGCCCTGCTTGATCGCGGCCACGCGCTGGCCGGCGTCGCGCGGCGAATCGAAGCCCACGCTCTGCAGCAGCACGCGTTCGCCCTGCACCAGCTTGAAGTAGAACTTGCCGTCGGCATCGCGGTACTGCTTGAACACGGGCAGCGCGTCGGGGTCCTTCTTCGCTGCCGGCTTGCCGCCATCGACCACGACCGAGGACAGGTCGCGCAGGCCGACGGCCGCGCGCAGCCGCGCCAGCGTTGGGGTCGCGTGGGTCGCGCGCAGCCGCGCCGCACCATCGCGCAGGACCGCCTCGATGTCCGCGGGCCTGGCCATCAGCGCCTCGTACTTCTCGCGCAGCGGGGCCACTTCCGCATCGATGCGCTCGAACAGCTTCTGCTTCGCATCACCCCAGCCGATGCCGTCGGCGAAGGCCTGCGCGAACGCGGCGGTTTCGTCGCGGCTGGCGAATGCCTGGTACAGCTGGAATAGCGCCGAACCCTCAGCGTCCTTGGGCTCGCCGGGCGCGCGCGAGTCGGTGACGATGCCGGCGATCAGCTTCTTGAGCTCGGCGCGCGGCGCGAACAGCGGGATGGTGTTGTCGTAGCTCTTGCTCATCTTGCGGCCGTCGAGGCCGGGCAAGGTGGCCACGTTGTCGTCGATCACCACCTCGGGCAACACGAAGTGCTCGCCGTAGAGATGGTTGAAGCGCTGGCCGAAATCGCGCGCCATCTCGATGTGCTGGATCTGGTCGCGGCCCACCGGCACCTTGTTGGCGTTGAAGATAAGGATGTCGGCAGCCATCAGCACCGGGTACATGAACAGCCCGGCGTTGACGCCGGCATCGTCGTCCTCGCCTTCGGCGCGGTTGCGGTCCACCGCCGCCTTGTAGGCGTGGGCGCGGTTGAGCAGGCCCTTGCCGGCCACGCAGGTCAGGAACCAGGTGAGCTCGGGGATCTCCGGGATGTCGCTCTGCCGGTAGAACCAATTCTTTTCCACGTCCAGCCCGCAGGCCAGCCAGGTGGCGGCGATTTCCAGCGTGCTGCGCTGCACCCGCGCCGGGTCGCCGCACTTAACAAGCGCGTGGAAGTCGGCGAGGAAATAGAAATTCTCCACGTCTGCGGCCTGCGCGCTGGCCAGCGCCGGGCGGATCGCGCCGACGTAGTTGCCGAGGTGCGGAGTCCCGGAGGTGGTGATGCCGGTGAGGACGCGGGTCTTGCTCATGCGCGGGGGGCTGTCAGAAGCGGCGCACAGTGTAACCGGCGGGCCGCGCAACCCCGCCCGCCACGGGCGCGCGTTGGCAGGCACAGTCCACCCGCCCGGAGCCCTGCCATGACGCGCCCCCTGTTGCTCGCCCTCGCCCTGCTCGCCGGCACCGCCTGCCTGCCCCTGCCGGCCCGCGACCTCGTCCGCCTCGACGTCGTCGATCGCGACGACGCCACCGTCCTGCCGCAACACGCGCATCGCGGCGATGCGTGGATCGCCGGCATCCCCGGGCATCGCTACGCGGTGCGCCTGGCCAACACCACCGGCGAACGCGTGCTGGTGGTGCTCTCGGTGGACGGGGTGAACGCGGTGACCGGCGAAACCGCGGCCCCGGGCCAGGCCGGCTACGTGCTCGGCCCGTGGGAAACCGCGGAGATCGCCGGCTGGCGCAAGTCGCTGGACGATGTCGCCGAGTTCCTGTTCACCGACGTGCCGGACAGCTATGCCGCGCGCACCGGGCGCCCGGCCGACGTCGGGGTGATCGGCATCGCCGTGTTCCGCGAGGCCCCGCCCGCCCCGCCGATCGTGCTGCAGGATGAGGCGCGGGCGCAGGCCAAGGCCTCATCGCCCGCCGCGCGCGCCGAGGCCGCCACCGCCGATGCAGCAGCCGTGCCGCAACAACTCGGGACCGGCCATGGCCAGCGCGCGTGGTCGCCGGTGGGGCGCACCCACTTCGTACGCGCAAGCCGCAGCCCGGTGCAGCTGCGGCAACTGCGTTACGACGACGCGGAAAGCCTGGCCGCGCGCGGCATCCTGCCCCGGCCCTGGATTGCCGAACACCGGCCGACCGCCTTCCCCGGCGGCTTCGTCGCCGACCCGCCCGGCGAGTGATCCCGCAAACGACACGGGCCCGCTTGCGCGGGCCCGTGCATGCCGCCATCGGCGGTCAGGCGATCAGCACTTCATGTCCTTGCATTGCTCGGCGGTCTTTTCGACCTTCTCGCCGACCTTCTGCACGTCCTTGCCGGCACCCGCGATGGTGTTGCAACCCGCCAGCAGGGCCAGGCCCATCGCCAGCACCACGATCTTCGCAGTCATCCGCAGCATCTTCGTCACCCTCTGGCAGTCCGTAAGCGACCACGTTCAGCTTAGCGAAGAGGCCGCCACGCACGCAATCGGCGGCCCGGTACGACAACGGGCCGGGAAACTCCCGGCCCGCACCGCCTCCATGCGGCTGGCTGTCCGTCCTGGGAAGATCGATCAGGACCTCAGCACTTGCCGTCCTTGCAGTCCTGGGCCTTCTCTTCGACCTTCTCGCCGGCCTTCTGCACGTCCTTGCCGGCGCCCGCGACGGTATTGCACGCGGTCAGGGCGGACATCGAGAACGCGGCCAGCAGCAACAGGGATGCGATGCGCTTCATGGGGGAACTCCTCGGGGGTTGGGGTCGGTGATGCCGGACGCCGTGCGCCCGCCCGACCATGAAACGCACCCCCCCGTGAAGCGCGCGTGCAAGCGCGCAACCGCGCATGAACGGCAACGCGATGCCTCAGTCGCGCATCAGCGTGGACTTGCCGAACAGGCTCTCCACCAGGTCCACGGCCAGCCTCGCGGTGGCGTTGCGACGGTCCAGCGCCGGGTTGACCTCGACCAGGTCGAGCGACCCGAGCTGCCCTGTGTCGGCCACCATCTCCATGATCAGCTGCGCCTCGCGGTAATTCACGCCGCCGGGGACGCGGGTGCCGGTGCCGGGCGCGATCGCCGGGTCCAGCATGTCGACGTCGAAGCTGACGTGCAGGTGGGTGTCGGCATCGACCCCCTCCAGCGCTTCCTCCAGGGTGCGGCGCATGCCGACCTCGTCGATGTAGCGCATGTCGTAGATGTCGAGGCCGTATTCCTTCACCAGCCGCTTCTCGCCCGGGTCCACCGAGCGGATGCCGATCTGCCGCACCTGGTCCGGGGTGATCGCCGGCACGTGGCCGCCCAGGCCGGTCAGCGGCGCCGGGCCCAGCCCGCACAGGCAGGCGACCGGCATCCCGTGGAGGTTGCCGCTCGGGGTGATGTCGCGGGTGTTGAAATCGGCATGCGCATCCAGCCACAGCACGCGCAGCTTGCGGCCGGTGGCGCGGCAACGCGCGGCGACCGCGGCGATCGAGCCCATCGCCAGGCAATGGTCGCCGCCCAGCAGGATCGGCATGCGCCCGGCCTGCAGCTCGCGGGTGCTGGCCTCGAACACGGCGCGGTTCCAGGCGACCACTTCGTCGAGGTGGCGATAGCCGTCCACCGGCGGGCTGGTCGGGTTGCGCGGACCTTGCACGTCGCCGGCATCGCGCACGTCCACGCCGCGCGCGGCGATGGCCTCGACCAGTCCGGCCACGCGCAAGGCCTCGGGGCCCATCGAGGCACCACGCCGCGAGGCGCCGATGTCGGTGGGCACGCCGAACAGGGTCACGGGCGGGTAGCGTCGGCTCATCGCGGTTCCTTTGTCGTGGAGGCGCCGCGGACGGGTCCACGCGGGCGCGGGCAACTGGTGCCGCTTATCCGATTTGAACGGATGACCTACCGCTTACAAGGCGGTTGCTCTACCAGCTGAGCTAAAGCGGCGCTGGCCGGGATTCTAGCCTGTCGTGCCTCGGGCCGCCCCGCGCGTCAGCGCAGGGTGTCGCAGGCCACCGGCCGCGAGGGACCGAACGCCGCGACCGCCGCGCGATCGGCATTCGCCGGCAGGCGCACGTCGAGCCACCACTGCGCCGGGTTGCCGCCCAGCGGCGAAGCCTGCGCCGGGAAGCCCTTGGCGCGCAGTTCGGCTTCGCGCCGGCGCGCCGCCTCTTCGCCGCCGAACCGGCCGAGCGCGATGCTGTTGGCGTCCGGGCCTTCCCCCATCACGTAGAGGTCGTTGATGCCGGCGGCCTTGATGCGCTCGGCCAGGGCCACCGCGGCCTCGCGGCTGGGTTGCGCCGGAAGCATCACCCGCCAGCCGCGCGCGGGCCGGGCGGCCTGTTCGCGGTCGACCAGTTGCAGCGCCGACGCCAACGCCGGGCGCAATGCGTCGCGCGCGGCGGCATCGGCGAACGGACCGAAGCTCAGGCAGCCCTCGCCGGGTGCGGACGCAGGCGCGGCCACCGCCACGTTCGGCGAGGCTGCCGGCGGTGCTTCAGCCAC
>JAFLEB010000141.1:3093-6138 GCA_017302075.1 Lysobacterales bacterium | reverse complement strand
AGCAGGAACGGCGGGAACCCGCCTTCCAGCGCGAAGCGGATGGCGAGGTAGGTGGATCCCCAGATCAGGAACACCGCGGCCAACGCCAGGGCGACGCGAGGGGCGGGAGCGGTGGCGTGGTCCATGGCGGGCAGGGTCCGGGATGCGGGTCGCATGACGCGCGACGGGCGCCCGAAGGCGCCCGTTGCGTGGTGGAAGGGAAAGCGGGCGGCGAGCGGTCAGTCCACCCAGTGCGCGGCGGTGCGCGATTCCGGCAGCACCTGCGCGGCCAGTTTCGCGTCCGCGCCCAGCAGGCCGACCGCGTCGGCGAGGATCGCGGCCGACTCGTGCAGCAGCGGGTCCGGCGCGTTCTTGGCGGCCTGGTCGCGGGCCGCGTCCTTGGCGACGTCGCGTTCGTCGGCGAGCAGGCCGTCGTCGTTGCGCGCGTCCGCCAGCGGGTCGCGGGCCAGGCCCAGCTTCTCGCGCTCGGCGATGCGTTGCTTGCGGCGCGCATCGAACTTGTCGCGCTCGGCGCGGCGCTCGGCCTCGTTCAGCGACACCGACTTCTTCGCGCTTTCTTCGCGGAAGGTGCGCACGTCCTCGACCCACCACTGGAACTCGACGTCCTTGGCCACCCGGGCCTGGTGGCGCGCGCCCAGCGTGCCCAGCATCGCGCCGAAGTTGCCGTAGCGCACGTGCGGCGCGGCGGCGATGCGGGTCCACGGCAGCGCGTTGTCGTAGGTGCTCTCGCCGAATTCGCTGGCGTCCACGCTGGCCGGGAAGCTGACGTCCGGGACCACGCCCTTGTTCTGCGTGCTGCTGCCGTCCGGGCGGAAGAACTGGGCGATGGTCAGCTTGACCTGGCCGAAGCGCGGCTTCTCGTTGGCCGGCCAGCGGTCGAGGTCGACCATGTTCTGCACGGTGCCCTTGCCAAAGGTGGTCTCGCCGATCACCAGGCCGCGGCCGTAGTCCTGGATCGCGCCGGCCACGATCTCCGAGGCCGAGGCCGAACCGCGGTTGACCAGCACCGCCAGCGGCCCGTCCCAGGCCACGCCGGCGTCGCGGTCGTCCTCGACGCTGACCCGGCCACCGGATTCGCGCACCTGCACCACCGGGCCCTGGTCGATGAACAGGCCGGTGAGCTCGATCGCCTCGCCCAGCGAACCGCCGCCGTTGTTGCGCAAGTCGAGCACCACGCCATCGACCTTCTGCGCGCGGAACTGCGCCAGCATCTTCGCAACGTCCTTCGTCGCCGAGGCGTAGTCGTCCTCGTTGCGGCGACGCGCCTCGAAGTCCTGGTAGAACCCCGGCAGCTTGACCACGCCGATGCGGCGCGCGGGCTGGCCGTTGGCGGCCGGCAGGGTGATCGTCTCCGCCTTGGCGCGCGCATCCTCCAGCCGGACCTTGGCGCGGGTCAGCACCAGCCGGTTCGGCTTGCTGTCCAGCGGCGCCTCGGCCGCGACCACGTCCAGGCGCACCTTGGAGGCGGCGGGACCGCGGATCAGTTGGACCACGTCGTCGATCCGCCAGCCGACCACGTCCTTCATCTCGCCGGAGGCGCCCTGGCCGACCGCGGTGATGCGGTCGCCCGGCTTCAACACGCCGCTGCGCGCGGCCGGCCCGCCGGGCACGATCTCGCGGATCAGCACGACATCGTCCTGGCGCTGCAGCACCGCGCCGATGCCTTCCAGCGAGTTCGAGATGGTGAGGTTGAAGTTCTCCGCGCTGCGCGGGGTCAGGTAGTCCGTGTGCGGGTCGATGGCGCCGGCGTAGGCGTTGAGGAAACTCTGGAACACGTCCTCGCCCTTGAGCTGGGCGATGTCGTCCACCGAATTCGCGTAGCGCTTGTCGAGGGTCTTGCGGATCTCGTCGGGCTGCTTGCCGGCAAGCTTCAGGCGCAGCCAGTCGTTCTTCACCGACTGCCGCCACAGCGCATCGAGCGCCGCGCCATCGGCCGCCCACGGCGCGTCCTTGCGGTCGAAGGCGTAGCGGTCGGCGGACGTGAAGTCGAAGCCGCCCTTCAGCAGCCCGCGCGCGTACGCCAGGCGCTCGTTGGCGCGCTGCCGGTACACGCTGAAGATCGCCCAGGCCGGGGCGACGTCGCCCGACTTGATCGCATCGTCCAGGCGGTCCTGGTACTTGGCGAAGCCGGCCACGTCCTGCGCGGTGAAGAACACCTTGCCCGGGTCCAGCGCTTCGAGGTAGCGCTTGAGCACGTCGCGCGACAACGCATCGTCCAGCGCACGCGGGCGGTAGGCATAGCGGCTGTCGGACAGCAGGCCGTAGACCAGCCGCGAGGTGGTGGCCTGGTCGGGCGTGGGCCCGGCGGCGGGCAGCCCGCCATCGGCGCGCGCGAGCAGCGCCAATGGGGTGGCCAGGGCCAGGCCAAGGGTGAGGACGAGCAGGGTGCGGGTGGGCTTCATCGGGATTCCGGGCGTGGGGCGCCGTGGTCGCGCAGGATGCGCCGGATTGCGACCCCGGCACAGTGCCGGAAGTTCGCCATCGGGCGCGTCTCCACTCTAACGGCGCGACGCGAGCCTGTGTGAACGCCGCCCCGCCGCGGGCGGGACGCAGCGTTGCGCGGCCTCAGGCGATGCCGGCGGCCTGGCGGTCGGCGTGGTAGCTGGAGCGCACCATCGGGCCGGAGGCGACGTGGCTGAAGCCCAGCCCGTTGCCGTAGTCCTCCAGCGCCTTGAACTCCTCGGGCGTCCAGTAGCGCAGCAACGGGTGGTGCGCGGGCGAGGGCTGCAGGTACTGCCCGATGGTCACCATCTCCACGTCGTGCGCGCGCAGGTCGCGCAGCGTGGCTTCCACCTGCGCCATCGTCTCGCCCAGACCGAGCATGATCCCGGACTTGGTGGGGATGCCCGGGTGGCGGGCCTTGAACTGCTTCAGCAGGTCCAGCGACCACTGGTAGTCGGCGCCCGGCCGCACGTTGCGGTAGAGGTCGGGCACGGTCTCGATGTTGTGGTTGAACACGTCCGGCGGCGACGCGGCCAGGATGTCCAGCGCGCGCTCCATCCGGCCCTTGCCGCGGAAGTCGGGGGTGAGGATCTCGATGCGGAT
>JAFLEB010000141.1:0-2993 GCA_017302075.1 Lysobacterales bacterium | reverse complement strand
ACGGTCCGCCGAGGTCGGACAGCGCGACCACCTGCAGGCCCTCGTAGCCGCAGGGGTTGATGCGCAGGAACGGGGCGGTGCTCTCGCCGGCGATGTTGAAGGCCAGCCCGTGGAAACTGCAGCCGCGGCGCACGCGGATGCCGAGCGCGGCGATCTTGGCCCCGGCCACGTACACCCCGGGCGCGCCGTCCTTGCGTGCACCCTCGATGTTCCATTCGGCGAGGGTGTCGATCACCGCCTGCTCGATCCTGCACACGTAGTCGCGCACGCCGATCTTCAGCCGCTTCAGGTCGAGCAGCGGATAGGCCACCAGCTGGCCGGGGCCGTGGTAGGTGACCTGGCCGCCGCGATCGACATGGAGCACCGGGATCTCGCCCGGCATCAGCACGTGCTCGGGCTTGCCGGCCTGGCCGAGGGTGAACACCGGCTCGTGCTCGACGCACCAGAGTTCGTCCTCGGTGGCCTCGCCGCGCGCATCGGTGAACGCCTGCATCGCCCGCCACACGGGCTCGTAGGGCTGGCGGCCGAGGTCGCGGACGACCGCGGGGCGCGCGGCAACCTCCTCCCCTTGCGCGCAGCGCAGGGGGAGGCCGGGAGGGGGTTGGCTGTCGCCCATCAAGGCACCCCTCCCCAGCCCTCCCCTCCGCCTGCGGCGCAAGGGAGGGGGCAAGCACTCACAGCGTCCACTTCACCTCGGGGTGGTCGCGCAGCGCCTGGTGCGCGCGGTCGTAGTCCTCGCGCGAGTTGGCGCGGAACGAGATGCGCACCGACACGTACTTGCCGCTGGACGAGTGCTTCCAGTTGACGGTTTCGTGCAGGACCTCGATGCCGGCGTCCATCAGGTGCCGGGGCAGGTCCGCCTCGAGGTGCTTGTCCGCGGCCCCCATCGCCGACAGCTCGAAGGTGCCGGGGAACTGGAAGCCGTGCTCGGGGTTGTCGGAATGGATGTCCATCGCCGCAGTATGGGGACGCGGGCGCGACGATCCAACCGTGCCCGCCTCCGTGGGGGACGGGCCTTACTCCGCCCACCACATCAGCAGGGCGTGCCACAGGCGCTTGAAGAAGCCACCCTCCTCCACGCCCTGCAGGGCGACCAGCGGCGCCTCGGCGACCACCTTGCCGTCCAGCGCCACCTTCACCGTGCCGAGCTTCTGGCCCTTCGCGATCGGCGCGACCAGCGACTTCGGCAGCTCCATGCTGGCCTTCAGGCGCTCGTACTTGCCGCGCGGCGTGGAGACCAGCAACGGCTGCGCGACGCCGACCTGCACGCTGTCGGCATCGCCCTTCCACACCTTCGGCGTGGCCAGCGACTTGTTGGCGGCATACAGCTGGTGCGACTCGTAGAAGCGGAAGCCCCAGTTGAGCAGCGCCTGCGAGTCCACCGCGCGCTGGTTCTCGCTGGTGTCGCCCATCACCACCGTGATCAGGCGCTGGTCGCCGCGCTTGGCCGAGGCCATCAGGCAGTAGCCCGCACTGGAGGTGTGGCCGGTCTTGATGCCGTCGACGCTGGGGTCGCGCCACAGCAGCAGGTTGCGGTTCGGCTGGGTGATCGGGCCGACCGTGAATTCCTTGATCTTGTTGTAGCTGTAGGCCTCGGGGAAGTCGCGGATCAGCGCGCGGCCGAGCAGGGCCAGGTCGTGCGCGGTTGTGACATGGCCCTCGGCGGTGAGCCCGTGCGGATTCACGAAATGCGAGGCCTTCATCCCGATCTTCTTGGCATAGGCGTTCATGAGCTGGGCGAAGGCCTGCTCGCTGCCCGCCACGTGCTCGGCCAGCGCGATCGCGGCATCGTTGCCGGACTGCACCACCATGCCCTTTTCCATCTCGACTAGCGGCGCGGCCTGGTTGACCTCGAACCCGCTGTAGCTGCCGTCGGTGCCGGCGCCGCCCTCGCGCCAGGCGCGCTCGGTCATCATCACCTGGTCGGTCGGCTTGACCTTGCCGGCGGCCATTTCCGCGGCGATCACGTAGCTGGTCATCACCTTGGTGATGCTGGCCGGCTCGACCGGGGTGTCGATGTTCTCGCCAGCCAGGACCTGGCCGGTCGCGTAGTCCATCACCAGCCAGGCCTTGCTGGTGGCGGGCGCGGGCGCGTCCGGGATCGGCAGGTTGTCGCTCAACGCAGCGGGCCGGGCCGGGGCGGGGGCCGGCGCCTGCGCCGTGGCAAGGCCGGAACCGAGGACGATGCCGGCGGTGGCCAGCGCGACGAACAACAACGAACGCGAACGCATCAACAACACTCCTCGGGCCGCACCAATGCGGCGACACAACAGGCAAGCGGCCATTTTAAGCCGCATCGAACGGGCGTGGACCGACCGCCGTCACCGAAAACGCCACCCACGTCGCCGGATGGCGACGCGATTACGGCCTCAGTCGCGGACGCGCTGCGGCTGGCCGAAGCCCAGACCGACCAGGCGCGCCGCAAGTTCCGGGGCGCGCGCTTCGTCCACCGGGCCCACGCGCAATCGCCAGATGCGCCGCCCATTCACGTCGGCGTCGAGCAAGCGGGCGCCATCGATCGCGGCGCCGCGCAGCAGGTCGAGGGCGTGCTCCGCATTCTGCTGGCTGCCGAAACTGGCGACCTGCAGGGTCACGGCGCCGGTCGCAGCCGGCGCCTGCGCGGCCTGCAGCACGGCCGCATTCACCGGCGGCGGCGGCGGTGGGGGCGCGACCGGGTTGGCGGGCGCCACGGGATCCGGCGTGCCGGGCTTGCCGGTGGCCACCCGCACCTGGCGCGAGCGCATCCAGGCATCGAATTCGTCGGCGCCCATCAGCTTGCCGTCCTGGCGCATGTCGAAGCGGTACTGGCGCGCCGACGTGGCGGGCGCTGTCGCCTGCGGCGCGGGGTCGGCCGGTCCGGCTGCGGTCACCGCTTGCGGCAGGCCGCCGACCAGCGCATCCATCGCGCTGGTGTCGCCCGGGCCCTGCTTCTGCGCCAGCGAGGCGTCCTGCAGCTCGCCGGGGGTCAGCGCGCGGACTTCGACGCGGGCGGT
>JAFLEB010000140.1 GCA_017302075.1 Lysobacterales bacterium | reverse complement strand
ATTGGTGGAGGTGGGCGGAATCGAACCGCCGTCCGAAGGTACTCCAGGCCCGGCACTACATGCTTAGCTCACCGTTTGGTCTCGCCCTGCGGCAACACGGCGTGCGAAGCACACCGCAGGACACACCCGCTTGATCTAGGCCACGGTTGGCGGGTCGCCGCCGCAGCCGATCCTGTGATCATGACCCTACATCCACGAGCACAGGCACAAGTGGGTTCGGGGCTAGGCCTTAAGCGGCCAGAGCGTAGACGTCGTCGTTGGCGTCTGATTGTTTGCCGCTGGATTAACGAGGAAAGCTGCCCCCTCGGCATGCGCCGTGCGATTTCGCAACCCCCGTCGAAGCCAGTGCACCCCCGGGAATGTCGATGTCGCCGACATGCCCAGTATAGGTCCGCGCTGCGCGACCACAAGGGTGAAACAGCCTTCGCCTGCGCATGGTT
Source organism: Lysobacterales bacterium (assembly GCA_017302075.1). Classification (GTDB taxonomy): domain Bacteria; phylum Pseudomonadota; class Gammaproteobacteria; order Xanthomonadales; family Xanthomonadaceae; genus Thermomonas; species Thermomonas mangrovi. The sequence continues at coordinate 5,707 of JAFLEB010000140.1, read as the reverse complement.
ATCCTTGGCTCATGTCCGAACGCACCGATCCCGGGGCTGAAGCCACCGCATCCCGCCGCTTCCGCCTGGGCCATCCCGCCGCCCTGCTGGTCCTCGTGTTCTCGCTGGCCCTGGTCATCGGCATCTGGCGCGACGCGCGCCAGCGCGAGCTGCAACTGGCGGAGACCCAGTTCCGCGCGCGGGTGGGGCGCATCGCCAACCTGGTCGCCGAACGCCTGGACAACTACGAACTCACTTTGAAGGGCGGTGCGTCGCTGGTGTCCGCCGTGCAGTGGCCAGCGCCCGCGCACTGGCGCAGCTACGCGGCCGGGATGGACCTGGCGCATCGATTCCCCGCCGTCATCGGGCTCGGCTTCGCCGCCTACGCGGATCCCGGGCGATTGACGTCCCTGCAATTGCTGATGCGCGACGCCGGTAGCGGTCGCTTCGAGGTGCGTCCGCACGGAAGGCGCGCGCACTATGGCCCGATCGTGCTCCTGGAGCCACACACGCCCGAAAACCTGCTGGCGATCGGCTACGACATGTATGCCGAGCCGACCCGCCAGGCGGCGATGAAAGCGGCGATGGACAGCGGCCAGAGTCGCCTGACCGCGCCGGTCAGGCTGGTGCAGGACGGCGCCCAGCCCATCGCCGGCCTGTTGATGTACACGCCGGTTTACCAGGGCCAGGAGCCGCAATCGACGCCGGCGCGCCGGACCGCGATGAAGGGCTGGGTCTACCTGCCGTTCCGGGTGGTCCCGATGATCCGGTCGGTGACCGCCGCGGTGCGTGGCAGCGAGAAGATGCGGATCGTGGACGTCACCGCGCTGCGCCAGGTCGTGGTGTACGAGGAAGCCGGCATCGAGGGCGGCGATGCCTTCGCCTACAGCCTGCCGATGGACCTGCATGGCCGGCGCTGGCGCTTCGACTTCTATTCGGGCCCGGTCGCCACCGCGGCGCCGAACCTGGCCAGGCTCGATTGGCTCTTGCTCGCCGGCATCGCGGTTGCGTTGCTGCTGTTCGCCACGACGTGGGTGCTCGCGTCCACCGAATCGCGCGCGCGACGCCTGGCCAATGCGATGACCGCCTCGTACCGACGCAGCGAGGAACGCTTCCGCAGCGCGATGCAGTACTCGGCGATCGGCAAGGCCCTGCTTGATACCGAAGGCCGGATCGTCGAGAGCAATCCGTCGTTCGCGGGCATCGTGGGGCGGCAATCGGGGGAGCTGGTGGGCCTGCCGCTGGCCGACCTGCTGGACGATGCGGCCGCCGACGGCATCGGCACCAGCCAGCAATTGCAGGCCATCGACGAGGCCGGCGGGGTGGTGCGCGGCACCCGGACCCTGCATCGCCGCGATGGCGAGCAACGCCAGGTGCAGCTCACCTTCGCCCCGGTCCCCGGCGATCCCGGACGCGACATCGCCCGCCTGGTGCAGGTCGAGGACGTCACCGAGCGCGTGCGCGCCGAGCGCGAAGTGCTCTCGCTTAACCGCACGCTGGAGGCGCGCGTGGCCGCCCGTACGCGGGAGTTGCGCGAGGCCAACCGCGAACTCGAGTCCTTCGCCTACAGCGTCTCGCACGACCTGCGCGCGCCGCTGCGCTCCATCGAGGGTTTCAGCCGCATCCTCGGCGAGCGCCATGCCGGCCAGCTCGATGCGAATGGGCTGGACTACCTGCAACGCGTGCGCAATGCGACCGGGCGCATGGCCAGCCTGATCGATGCCCTGCTGAAGCTGTCGCGGGTGGGCCGCGGATCGCTCACGCGCGAGCGGGTCGACCTGTCGGCGATGGCCTCCGAAGTGGCGGCAGCCCTGGCCGAGCAAGCCGAGCATGCGCCCGAGGTGCGGATCGCACCCGGCCTGCGCGTCGAAGGGGACCGTGCGCTGCTGCGCACCTTGCTCGAGAACCTGCTCGGGAATGCGTTCAAGTTCACCCGCGGCACGCCGGGCGCGCGGGTGGAATTCAGCAGTGCGCGCGATGCCTCCGGGCGGGTGGCGTACGTGGTCCGCGACAACGGCGCCGGCTTCGACCAGGCCTATGCCGACAAGCTGTTCCAGCCGTTCCAGCGCCTGCACAGCCAAGAGGCCTTCGCCGGGCATGGCATCGGCCTGGCCTCGGTGAAGCGCATCGTGGAGCGGCATGGTGGCAGCATCCGTGCCGAAGGGCGGCCGGGGCAGGGCGCCTCTTTCGTGTTCACCCTCGGCAACGCTTTCGAGGACGCGCCCGACGCCGGTTGAAACGGGACGCGGCGGGACGCTCAGGCGTCCTTGTTGTGCCGTCGCAGCAGGCGCTGCTTCTCGCGGTTCCAGTCGCGCTCCTTGCTGGCCTCGCGCTTGTCGTGCTGCTGCTTGCCGCGCGCCAGCGCGATTTCCGCCTTGACCTTGTTGCCCTTCCAGTACAGGGCCATGGGGATCAGGGTGTAGCCGTCGCGCTGCACGCGCCCGATGAGCTCGTCGATCTCGCGCCGGTGCAGCAGCAGCTTGCGGGTGCGGCGATCATTGGCGACCACGTGGGTGGAGGCCTGGATCAGCGGCGTGATCTGCGCCCCGACCAGGAACAGCTCGCCCGACAGCACCACCGCGTAGGCATCCCCGATGTTGGCGCGCCCCGCGCGGATCGCCTTCAGCTCCCAGCCCTGCAGGGCCAGCCCGGCCTCGAGCTTGTGCTCCAGGTGGTATTCGTGGCGCGCGCGCTTGTTGAGGGCGATGGTGCCGCCGCCGTTTGGCTTATCCTTGCCGGTCTTCTTGTTGCTCATCCCGTTATTCTCGCCGATCCGGCCGCCTTGCGCCGCGTCGGCGCGCTGGAGCCGCGATGCCGGTCATCACCCGCAGTGCCCTGGTCGAACATTCCGCGTCGCGCATGTTCGCGCTGGTCAACGACATCGCGGCCTATCCGCGCCGGTTCGAGTGGTGCCGCGATGCCAGGGTCCTCGAGGAGGACGCGGGCAGGGTGCTGGCGCGGCTGGAACTGGGCATCGGCAGCTTCCACACCTGGTTCACCACCGAGAACCTGCTGTCGCCGCCGCACCATGTCGAGATGGCCCTGCGCGACGGGCCGTTCGCGCGCCTGCTGGGGCGCTGGGAATTCCATGCGCTGGACGAGTGCGCCTGCAAGGTCACGCTGAAGCTCGATTTCGAGCCGCAATCCAAGCTGCTGGCGCCAGCGATGTCGCTGGGCATGCAAGGCCTGGCCGACCGCATGGTCGACGACTTCGTGCGCGAAGCGGACCGGGGCGGCTGATGCGGGTGCAGCTGGTGCGCGCGTGGCCCGGGCGGGGCGAGACCACCGAGGTGGAGGTGCCCGAAGGTGCCTGCGTCGGGGACGCGTTGCGGGCAACCGGCTGGCGATGCGAGCCCCCGTTCGTCGGCATGGCGATCTTCGGCCAGCGGGCCGATGCCTCAACGCGCCTGCAAGAAGGCGACCGGGTGGAGTTGTTGCGCCCGCTGCAGCTGGATCCCAAGGAGGCCCGGCGCCGACGCGCCGAAGCCCGCACGCGCACGGCCTAGCGGCCGCCCTTCTTCTTGTCCTTGGCCAGGTTCGGGCCGAACTGCTTGATGACCTGCACCGCGAGCTCGGAGTCCTGCTCGGGGAAGTACTCGCCTTCCCACGTGGTGACCACGCCGTCCTGGAAGAACACGGTCAGCGTCTTCACTTCCGGCTTGCCGGTGCGGCCGAGGCGCTCGCTGGCCGCGTAGTCCCAGCGATCCTGATGGAAGGGATCGCGGATCGACGGCGTGCCCAGCAGGGTCATCACCTGGCGCTGGTCCATGCCTGCCTGCAACTGGTCGACCGCGGACTTCTCGAGCAGGTTGCCCTGGTAGATCGGCTGGCGGTACATCAGCCCGCAACCACTGGCGAACGTCACGGCGAGGAGGAGCGGGAGCAGCTTGCGCATCGAGGTCACGGGCGAGTCACGAGTGCGCCGATGATACACTCAACGCGGCCCGCCACAGCCCGCAAGGGCTGCGCAGGGCACCCCCGGCGGCAGGCGTTCACGCCACGTTGCCGGCGGCATCGCTTCCGCGGAGCAGGCATGGAATCGCAGGATCTACGCAAGGTCGGTCTCAAGGTCACCCACCCGCGGATGCGGATCCTGGAACTGCTGGAGCAGAGCAAGCCCCGGCACATGACCGCCGAGGACATCTACCGGCACCTGATGGCCGGTGGCGAGGAGATCGGGCTGGCCACCATCTATCGTGTCCTGACCCAGTTCGAGTCGGCCGGCCTGGTGCTCAAGCACAACTTCGAGGGCGGCCACGCGATCTACGAACTCGACCGCGGCGAGCACCACGACCACATGGTCGATGTCGATACCGGCAAGGTCATCGAGTTCCACAGCGACGAAATCGAGGCCCTGCAGCGCAAGATCGCCGCCCAGCACGGCTACGACATCGAGGACCACGCGCTGGTCCTGTACGTCCGCAAGCAGCGCTAGCCCGCAGGCGCTCCCGCCGCGTCCAGCAACAGTTGCCGCGCGGCCGCCCGCGCCTCGTCGGTCAGGCGGCTGCCGCCGAGCATCCGCGCGACTTCCTCGATCCGTGCCGGCGCATCCAGCAGCACCACGGCGGACTGGGTGATGCCGTCCCGCGCGGCCTTGCTCACCCGGTAATGCGCGTGCCCGGCCGCCGCGACCTGCGGCTGGTGGGTCACGCACAGCACTTGGCGATTGCCGCCCAGCGCGCGCAGCCGGGCTCCGACCGCGGCCGCGACCGCACCGCCGATGCCGGCATCCACTTCGTCGAAGACCATCGTCGGCACCGCGTCCAGGCCGAGCGTGGCGACTTCGATCGCCAGCGAGATGCGCGACAGTTCGCCGCCAGAGGCGACCTTGCGCAGCGGCCGCGGCGGTTGCCCGGGGTTGGCCGTGACCAGGAATTCCGCGCGTTCCGCGCCGAGCGGATCGGGGGCGTCGACGTCGTTCGCGGGGAGCGCCACCTCGAAGTGGGCGCCCTGCATGCCGAGGCCGGCGATCAGGTCCGCGACCGTGCCGGCCAGCGCGTCGCCCGCGCGTCGGCGGGAGGCGCCGAGGACGGCGGCGGCCTCTTGCCATGCGGCATGGGCGATCGTGATCGCGCGATCGAGGTCGAGCAGGCGCTGTCCCGCATCCTCCAGCGAGACCCACTCCGCCGCCAGCGCATCGCGATGTGCCGCCAATGCAGCCGGCGCGACGCGGTGCTTGCGGGCGAGATCGTGGACCCGGCCCAGGCGTCGCTCGAGCGTGGCCAGGCTGTCGGGGTCGAGGTCGAGGTCGCCGCGGATGCGTTCCAGCTCCGCAAGGGCCTCGTCCAGCTGGATCGCGGCGGAGTCGAGCAGCGCGTCTACCTCGCCCAGACGCGGTTCGTGCGTGGCTTCGCGTTGCAGGATGGCCTGCAGCTTGCGCGCGCGTTGCGGCAGGGCGTCGTCGCCTCCCAGGCCGTCCAGCGCCTGATCGCAGGTGGCCACGAGGGTCGCGGCGTGCGCCTGCCGACGATGCGCGGCATCGAGTTCGGCCAGCGCGGCGGGTTCCAGCGACTCGGCTTCGAGTTCATCGAGCTGGTGGCGCAGCCAGGCGCTCCGGTCGGCGACGTCGCCACGGGCGAGCAGGGCATCGCGCTCCGCGGCCAGCGACTGCCAGCGGCGGGCGGCCGCGCGCACCGCGTCGAGCAGCTCGGGATGCCGCGCGTAGGCGTCCAGCAGGGTGGTCTGGGTAGCGCGCGAGAGCAGGGCCTGTTGTTCGTGCTGGCCGTGG
>JAFLEB010000014.1:16285-33908 GCA_017302075.1 Lysobacterales bacterium | reverse complement strand
GGTGGACCTCAACACCGCGCCCAAGGAAGCCTTGTTGCGGGTGCCGGGGCTGGGCGTGCGCAACGTCAAGCGCGTGCTGATGGCCCGTCGGCATGCACGCCTGCGGCTGGCCGACCTGGCCCGCCTGAGTGCGCCGATGGCGAAGCTGCTGCCCTTCATCGCGACCCTCGACCACCACCCGCGGCAGCGCCTCGACGATCCGGGCGCATTGCGCGCGCAACTCGCGCCGAAGCCGCGCCAGGCCGACCTGTTCGGATGAGCCGGTGTCGATGAGGTGGTCCGCGGCGGTGGCGCCGGGCTGGTCGTTCGACGCCTTCCGCGACGTCGCGCGCGCGGCGCTGCGGGCCGGGATCGCGCCGGAGCACCTGGACTGGCAGGCACGCGGGCAGGGCGGGTTGTTGGCGGCGCCGGACGTCCAGGCCGCGCCCGCCGTGCGCGAAGCGCCGCGGGTGCCCGCCGCGTTCGTCGGGTTGGCCGGGAACGTGCTCTGCCACCGCGATCCGGCACGACATGCGCTGCTCTACCGCCTGCTGTGGCGATTGGCGCACGGCGAGCGGCACCTGCTCTCGGTGCCGACCGACGCCGACGTGCGCCAGGCCATGCAATGGGCGCAGGACGTGCGCCGCGACAGCCACAAGATGAAGGCCTTCGTGCGCTTCCGCGAGGTGCCCGGCGAGCACGACCGCTTCATCGCCTGGTTCGAACCGGCGCACCACATCCTCGAGCGGGTCGCGCCGTTCTTCGCGCGGCGGTTCGCCGGCATGCGCTGGGCGATCCTCACGCCCGAGGCGAGCGCGGTGTGGGATGGCGAGGCCCTGCGCTTCGGGCCCGGTGGTGCCCCCGACGACGCACCCGCCGAGGATGCCGGCGAAGACCTGTGGCGCACGTACTACGCGCACATCTTCAACCCGGCGCGGCTCAATCCGCGGATGATGCGGCAGGAGATGCCCAGTCGCTACTGGAAGCACCTGCCGGAGGCGCAGTTGCTGCCGACGCTCATCCAGGGGGCAGGCGCCCGCGTGCGCGCCATGGCCGAACGCGCGCCTGTCGCGCCGCGGCGTCGCATCCCCGTGCCAGCGGTGCAGCCATCGGTGGCCGACACCTCGCGCAACCCGTCGTTGGCCGCCTTGCGCCGGGCCGCGCAGGGATGCCGCGCGTGCCCGCTGTGGGAACCGGCGACGCAGGTCGTGTTCGGCGAGGGGCCGGACGATGCGCGCGTGTTGGTGCTCGGCGAGCAGCCCGGCGACATGGAAGACCTGTCCGGGCGTCCCTTCGTCGGACCGGCCGGCAAGCTGCTCGATCGCGCGCTGGCCGAGCTGGGCATCGACCGCGCGCAGCTGTACCTGACGAATGCGGTGAAGCATTTCCGCTTCGAGCGGCGCGGCAAGCTGCGCCTGCACCGCAACCCGGAGCCTTCGCACGTGCAGGCCTGCCGCAGCTGGCTGGCCGCTGAGATCGAGCGGGTACGACCGCAGGCGATCGTCTGCCTCGGCGCCACCGCCGCGCTTGCCGTGTTCGGCGCGGGCTTCCGCCTGATGGAGCGCCGCGGCGCCTGGGAGCGCCTGCACGACGGCACCTGGGCGCTGGCGACGGTGCATCCGGCGTGGATCCTGCGGCAGCCGCCGCACCTGCAGGAGGAAGCCTATCGCCATTGGCTCGACGACTTGCGCACCCTGCTGGCATCCCCATGACGAAAACGCCGCCCGAGGGCGGCGTTTTCGCGTCGGGGCGCGGCGCGCTTACTTCGTGCTGAGCCCGCGCTTTTCCAGCAGCGGCTCGATCCTGGCCTCGTAGCCGGCGAAGTTCGGGAACAGCTTGCCGGCTTCGATCTCGCCGCCAGGCGCCAGCACGTACTTGCGCAGGCGGTCGCCGTTGGCGAGGGTGAGCCCGCCGTGCTGGCGGATCCACTGCTCGGTGTTGGCGCCGAGGACCTCGGACCAGATGTAGGCGTAGTAGCCGGCCGCGTAGCCGCCCATGATGTGGCTGAAGTAGGGCGTCTTGTAGCGCGGCGGCACCGGCGCGTAGTCGAAGCCGTCCAGGCGCAGCGCCTCGGCCTCGAACGGCATCACGCCGCCCTTGTCGGGGATCTGCTCCAGCGGCAGCTGGTGCCAGCGCTGGTCCAGCATCGCCGCGGCCAGGTATTCGGTGGTCGCGAAGCCCTGGTTGAACTTCGAGGCGGCGATCACCTTGTCCAGCAGCGCCTTCGGCATCGGCGCGCCGGTCTGGTAATGCTTGGCGTAGTTCGCCAGCACGCTCGGCCAGTCGGCCCACATCTCGTTGACCTGAGAGGGGTACTCGACGAAGTCACGCGGCACGTTCATCGAGTAGTACGGGTAGCGCACGTCCTGGAAGAAGCCATGCAGCGCATGCCCGAACTCGTGGAACGCGGTGGTCACCTCGTCCCAGGTCATCAGCGTGGGCTTGCCTTCCGACGGCTTGGGGATGTTGAGGTGGTTGGCCACCACCGGCTTCTCGCCGGTCAGGCCGGACTGCGCCACGTAGGTGTTCATCCACGCGCCGCCGCGCTTGGACGCGCGCGCGTACGGGTCCCAGATGAAGATGGCGAGGCGGCTGCCGTCCTTGTCGAACACGTCGTAGATCCAGGTGTCCGGGTGGTACTTCGGCAGGTCGGTGCGTTCCTTGAAGGTGATGCCGTACAGCTGGGTCGCGGCATGGAACACGCCGTTCTCCAGTACGTTGCGCATCTCGAAGTAGGGCTTGAGCTGCGATTCGTCGAAGCTGAACTTGGCGGCGCGGACCTTCTCGCTGTAGTAGGCCCAGTCCCACGGCGCCAGCTGGAAGCCGGGCTGGCCCTTGGCCTTCTGCTCGGCGTCGATCATCGCCTGCAGCTCGGCGCCCTCGCGGCGCGCGTTGCCGACCGCCTTCGGCGCCAGCGCACGCAACATGCGGTTGACGTTGTCCTGGTTGGCGGCGGTTTCGTCGGCGAGGACGAAGTTCGCGGAGGTGTCGTAGCCGAGCATGCGCGCACGCTCGGCGCGCAGCTTCAGCACCTGCGACACGATCGCGGTGTTGTCCCACTGATTGCCGCGGCTGCCGCGCGCCACCGAGGCCTTGTGCAGGCGTTCGCGCAGCCCGCGATCCTCGAGCTGGGCCTCGGCCGGCTGGCCGGTGGTGTTGAGCAGGGCGATCACGTACTTGCCGGCCAGGCCGCGGGCCTTGGCGGCCTCCGCGGCGGCGGCGATCTGTTCCTCGCTCATGCCCTTGAGCTGCGCGCGATCGTCCACGACCACCGCCGAGTCGTTCACCTCCGCCAGCACGTTCTGGCTGAACAGGGTGCCGAGCTTGGACATCTCGGTATTGATCTCGCGGATGCGCGCCTTCTGCGCATCGGTGAGCGCCGCGCCGCCGCGCACGAAGTCCTCGTAGCGGCGTTCCAGCAGGCGCTGGTCGACCGCGTCCAGCCCCAGGGTCGCGCGGGCGTCGTGCAGCGCCTTGATCCGCGCGAACAGCTTCGGGTTGAGGGTGATCGCGTCGCGGTGCGCGGAGAACTTCGGCGCGTAGTCGGATTGCAGCTTGTCGCGGTCGTCGTTCTTGTCGGTGCCGACCAGGTTGAAGAAGACGTTGCTGGCGCGGTCGAGCAGTTGCCCGCTCTTCTCCATCGCCACGATGGTGTTCTGGAAGGTCGGGGCCTCGGGATTGTTGGCGATGGCGTCGATCTCGCGCAGCTGTTCGGCCATGCCGGCATCGAACGCCGGGGCGAAGTCGCTGTCCTTGATCTGGTCGAAGCGCGGGTAGTTCAGGTCCAGCGTGCTCGGGGTGGCGAAGACGCCGCTGTAGGCGGTGGCGGGCATCGGGGCCTCCGTCTTGGTGGCCGGGGTGGGGGAGGTGGCGCAGCCGGCCAGCGCGGTGGCGATGGCGAGGGCCAGGGCGGCGGCGATCGGTTGGTTCATGTAAGCCTCGTCGGCATGGGCTGGGCAAACCGCAAGGGTAGCCCAGGCCGCCGCTGCGGGCGCGTGACGAAGGGCATGGCCGGCGTGCGGGTCCGGGGGCGTTTCCACCGGCAGGCAAGCGGCACCGATCCGGGCGACAATCGCCCCTTCCCCCACGCGCAGGATGCCCATGGCCAAGACCGCCTACGATTTCGATGCCGCCGCCCTCGACGGCTCGCCGCAGCCGCTGTCGGACTACCGCGGCAAGGTCCTGCTGGTGGTGAACGTGGCCAGCAAGTGCGGCTTTACCCCGCAGTACGCCGGGCTGGAGCAGCTGTGGCGCGACTACGGCCCGCGGGGACTGGTGGTGCTCGGCTTCCCCTGCGACCAGTTCGGCCACCAAGAGCCGGGCGATGCCGACGAGATCCGCAATTTCTGCTCGCTGACCTACGACGTCAGCTTCCCGATGTTCGCCAAGGTCGAGGTGAACGGCGCCAATGCCCATCCGTTGTGGCAGTGGCTGAAGGACGAGAAGGGCGGGCTGCTCGGCTTCGACGCGATCAAGTGGAACTTCACGAAGTTCCTGGTCGGCCGCGATGGCCGCGTGATCAAGCGCTATGCCCCGACCGACAAGCCGGAATCCTTGGCCCGCGACATCGAGGCGGCGCTGGCGGCCTGAGATGCACGCGCCCGATCCCCCGTTCCGCATCGAGTACCAGCGCGACGGCGGGCTGCTGCGCGCGCACGTGACCGGGGTCAACGGCACCCTCGAAACCACGCTGGATTACTGGATGGCGTTGGCCGGCGAGGTGCGCCGCGTGGCCCCCGCCGCGTTGCTGGTGGTCGACGACATGGAGGGCGAGCCACCGCCGCCGGAGCAACTCGAGCTTTTCGTCCACGCGATGGTGGGGATGGGCTTCGAGGGCATCCGCGTGGCCTACGTGGAGGGCCACGCCAACCAGATCGCGCAGGTCGAGGTCGGCGAGATCCTGGCGCGCGAGCGCGGCTACGACGTGCGAGTGTTCGGCGACGAGCGCGCGGCCCGGCTCTGGCTGCGCCACGGCATGCGCTGAGCCGCGGCCACCGGCCTCACTTCTCGACGAAGGCGCGCTCGAACACGTATTCGCCGGCGGTGCCGATCCGCGGCGAGGCGGTGAAGCCGCGGCGGTCGAGGATCGCGCGGAAATCCGCGAGCATCTGCGGGCTGCCGCAGATCATGGCGCGGTCGTGCGCGGGGTCCAGCGGCGGCAGGCCGAGGTCCGCGGCCACCCGGCCGCTGTCCAGCAGGTCGGTGACCCGCCCGCGCTGCAGGCGCCCGTGCCAGAAGAAGTCCTCGCGGCTGACCGCCGGGTAGTACAGGAGCTTCTTGCGCACGTCCTCGCCGAGGTACTCGTGGCACTGCAGTCCGCGGCTGATGTAGTCGCGGTAGGCGAGGTCGGGCTCGCCGCGCACGCCGTGCACCACGATCACCTTCTCGAAGCGTTCGTAGGTCGCCGGGTCCTTGATCACCGCCAGCCACGGCGCGAGGCCGGTGCCGGTGGACAGCAGGTACAGGTTGCGGCCGGGGTGCAGGTCCGAGATCAACAGGGTGCCGGTCGGCTTGCGGCCGATCAGGATCGTGTCGCCCGGTTTGATGTGCTGCAGGCGCGAGGTCAGCGGGCCGTCCTGCACCTTGATGCTGAAGAACTCGAGTTCCTCTTCCCAGTTCGCGCTGGCGATCGAATACGCGCGCATCAGCGGCTTGCCCTCGACTTCCAGCCCGATCATCACGAACTGGCCGTTGTCGAAGCGGAAGCCGTCGTCGCGGCTGGTGGTGAAGCTGAAGTACGCGTCCGTCCAGTGGCGGACGTCGAGCACCGTTTCGGTGCCGTATGGGGAGGCCATGCGCAGGGGATTGCAGCGGTGTCGGCGCGCATTTTACGCGGCGCGGCGCCCTCGCGTTTGATTCCGCGCAAACGACCGGGGGTATCAGCCGCCAGTGGGCGTAGTCAGCGCGAGCAGGCGGCCATTGTCGGCATCGGTCAGCACGTACACGGTGCCATCCGGGGCCACCCGCACGTCGCGGATGCGCTCGCCGCGGTCGGCCAGCAGCCGTTCCTCGCGGACGATGCGGTCGCCATCGAGTTGCAGGCGGATCAGCGCCTGCTGCGCCAGCGCCCCAAGGAACAGGCTGTCGTTCCAGGGAGTGCCGGGGTGGCCGGTCAGGAACGCCATGCCGGACAGGCCGGGCGACTGTTCCCAGGCGTGGTAAGGCCGCTCCATGCCGGGGGCTTCGCGACCGCGTGTCTCCGGATAGGGGCGGCCAGTGGCGTAGTCCATGCCGTTGCTGATCACCGGCCAGCCGTAGTTCTTGCCCGGCTCGGGGAGGTTCAGCTCATCGCCGCCGCGCGGGCCGTGTTCGCTCTGCCACAGGCGGCCGCTGCGCGGGTCGACCGCCAGCCCCTGCATGTTGCGGTGGCCGTAGCTCCAGACCACCCTGCGCACCCCGGGCGAGCCGGCCCACGGGTTGTCCGCCGGCATCGTGCCGTCGAGGTTCAGGCGCACCAGCTTGCCTTGCAGCACGTCCAGGTCCTGCGCCATCGCCTTCTGGTTGCGCTCGCCCTGGCTGATGAAGACATGGCCCTTGCCATCGAACGCGATCCGCGACCCGAAGTGCGCGCTGCCGGCCAGCTTGGGCACCTGGCGGTAGAGCACCTGGACATCGCTGAGCGCGTCCTCACCAAGCGTAGCGGTGGCCACCGCGGTTCCGGCGGTGCCGCCTTCGCCGGGTTCCGCGTAGCTGAGCCAGATCCGGCGGTTGTCGGCGAAGCCCGGGTCGAGCACCACGTCCAGCAACCCGCCCTGGCCCTGCGCGTAGACCGCGGGCACGCCGGCCAGCGGCGCCGAGACCGTGCCGTTCGGCGCCACGCGGCGCAGGCGCCCGGGGCGCTCGGTGACCAGGAAGCCGGCGTCGCCGGGCAGGATCGCCACCGCCCATGGGTGGGCAAGTCCGGTGGCGATCACGCGCACCCCGGGGGCAGTCGCGGTGGCCACGCTCGCGGCTGGCGGGCGGGCGGGCGCGGGCGCGCCGGCGATAGGTGCCTCCGTCTTCGCGCAGGCATCCAGCGCCAGCGCGAGGATGGCAAGGCCGAGCCAGCGCAGCCCGGCCCGCATCAGGCGATCCAGCCGCGATGCACGGCCTTGCGCGCCAACAGCACCAGCCCGATCGCGATCACCAGCACCAGCCCCTGCATGATCATCGGCGCTGGTCCGACGCTGCGCACGGCATCGGTGAGGCCGAACATGCCGATGTCCTGCGCGACCAGGCCGACCAGCGACACCACCAGCAGCGGCCGCGCCCAACGCTTGCGCAGGGCCAGGCCGAGGCTGCCGAGCAAGCCGCCGACCACTGCCGCGCCGGTTGCGAGCACCGCCCAGGCGGGGCGGGCCGCGTACATCGCCTGCTGCTCCGGCGGCAGGCGAGCCACGTCGTCCGCGGTGAGCATCAGGTCGCCGGCGAAGGCGACGCATCCCATCAGGTTCCACAACACGGCCAGCACGGCCACCGGCATGAACCACTTCGGCGCTGCGTTCATCGACTTCCCCTCCCAAGGCGTGGATGTGCGCTCAACGGTACCCCGCGGCCTGCAGCTCGAACAACTCGGCGTAGCGTCCGCCCTGCGCCATCAATTCGGCGTGAGTCCCGCTGGCTTCGACCTTGCCGTCGGCGAGGACCAGGATGCGGTCGGCCATGCGCACGCTGCTGAAGCGGTGGCTGATCAGCACCGCGGTCTTGTTGTCCGACAACTCCTTGAAGCGCTCGAACACCTCGTACTCGCTGCGCGCGTCGAGCGCCGCGGTGGGCTCGTCGAGGATCATCACCTGCGCATCGCGCATGTAGGCGCGGGCGATCGCGATCTTCTGCCACTGCCCGCCGGACAGGTCCACGCCGTCCTTGAAGCGGCGGCCGATCACCTGGTCGTAGCCCCGCGGCAGGCCGGCGACGACCTCGTCGGCCATCCCCTTGCGCGCGGCGCGTTCGATCCGCGCGCGGTCATCCATCGCGTCGATCTGGCCCACGCCGATGTTCTCCGCCGCGGTCAGGTGGTAGCGCACGAAGTCCTGGAAGATCACCCCGATGTTGGCGCGCAGGTCGTCGAGGTCGTAGTCGCGCAGGTCGCGCCCGTCCAGCAGGATGCGGCCCTCGTCGGGGTCGTACAGGCGGGCGAGCAGCTTCACCAGCGTGGTCTTGCCGGCGCCGTTCTCGCCGACCAGGGCCAGCACCTCGCCGGCATGCAACTCGAAGCTGAGCCCGCGCAGCGCCCAGCGCTCGCTGCCCTCGTAGCGGAAGCCGACGCCCTCGAACACGAAGCCGCGGCGGATCGGCGCCGGCACCGGCAGCGCCCCCGGCTTGCTGCGGATCTCCGGTTCGATCTCGAAGAAGGAATACAGGTCGTCGAGGTACAGGGCCTGCCCGGCGACCTGCGAGAACCCGGTCAGCAGGCTCTCCAGCAACTGGCGCAGGCGGCGGAAACTGCCGGCGAGGAAGGTCAGGTCGCCGATGCTGAAGTCGCCGCGCACGGTGCGCCAGGCGATGTAGGCGTAGGCCACGTAGTAGCCCAGCGTCCCCAGCGCCGCCAGCACGGTGCCCCATGCGGCGCGGCGCGCGGCCAGGCGCCGGTTCGCCTGGTAGAACTTGTCGGACAGCGTGCGGAAGCGTTCGATGAAGAAGCGGTTGAGGTTGAAGATCTTGACCTCTTTCGCGGTCTCGACGCTCGCGCCCATCTGCCGCAGGTATTCCAGCTGGCGGCGTTCCGGCGTCCACTGGAAATTCAGCGAGTAATTCAGCGCGTTGAAGTGCGATTCGCCGATGAAGGCGGGCACCAGCGCCACCGCCAGCAGCACCATCAGCCATGGCGCATAGGCGAGCAGGCCGGCGGCGAAGCTGAGCACGGTGATGGCGTCCTGCGCCTGGCCGAACAGCTGGCCCATCAGGCTCATGCGGCCCATGGTCTGGCGCCGCGCGCGATCCAGCTTGTCCTGCAGGTCGGCGTCCTCGAAATCCTCGAGGTCCAGCTCGGCCGCGTGCTCCATCAGGCGGATGCTGGTGGCGTTGGTGAAGCGCTCCGACAGCAGCGTGTCGACATAGCTGGTCATCCGTCCCAGCAGGTCGGAGCCGATCGCCAGGCCGAATTCCAGCCCCAGCAGGACCACCAGGTGGTCGAGCTGGCCGCGCTGCCAGGCCTCGGCGACGTCGCCGGCCACGCCCGCGCCGACCAGCCGCACGGCCTCGTCGATGATCAGCTTGCCGACGTACAGGGTCGCGATCGGCAGGAAGGCGCGCACCAGGCGCAGGCCGATGGTGGCCAGCGTGAGCGGGCGGCTGGTCTCCCAGATGCCGCGGAGGAAGGGCGGGATGTTGCGCATCGCCCCGAGGCGCTGGCGGAAATTGAGCTGCTGGGCGGGGAGCGGTGGCGGCATCCGGCCAGTGTGCCCGGTTCGGGACGAGGCCGGGGTGAAACGGCGAACCGGCGTAAAATGGCGGCATCCCCCCGCCCAACCGGATGCGCATGTCCCCCGATTCCGCCGCGCCCGCGCCGATCCGCCAGGACGACCTGGTCCAGTCGATCGCCGACGCCTTGCAGTACATCAGCTACTACCACCCGGTCGATTACATCAAGAGCCTCGCCGCCGCCTACGAGCGCGAGCAATCGCCGGCCGCGCGCGACGCCATCGCGCAGATCCTGATCAACTCGCGGATGTGCGCGGAAGGCCACCGGCCGATCTGCCAGGACACCGGCATCGTCACCGTGTTCCTCGAAGTCGGCATGGACGTGCGCTGGGCGGGCTTCACCGGTTCGCTGGAGGACGCCGTCAACGAGGGCGTTCGCCGCGCATACAACCATCCTGACAACCGGCTGCGCGCCAGCGTGCTGGCCGATCCCGCCGGCAAGCGCAGCAACACCCGCGACAACACCCCGGCGGTGGTCAATGTGAAGATCGTGCCGGGCGCCAAGCTCGACGTGATCGTCGCGGCGAAGGGTGGCGGCAGCGAGGCCAAGTCGAAGTTCGCGATGCTCAATCCCTCCGACTCCATCGTCGACTGGGTGCTGAAGACGGTGCCGACCATGGGCGCCGGCTGGTGCCCGCCGGGCATGCTCGGCATCGGCATCGGCGGCACCGCCGAGAAGGCCATGCTGCTGGCCAAGGAAGCGCTGATGGAGCCGATCGACATCACCGAGCTGCAGGCCCGCGGCGCGTCCAACCGCGCCGAGGAATTGCGGCTGGAGCTGTACGAGAAGGTCAACGCGCTGGGCATCGGCGCGCAGGGCCTGGGCGGCCTGGCCACCGTGCTCGACGTCAAGGTCAAGGACTATCCCACCCACGCCGCGAACCTGCCGGTCGCGATGATCCCGAACTGCGCGGCCACCCGGCATGCGCACTTCACCCTCGACGGCAGCGGGCCGGTGATGCTCGACCCACCCTCGCTGGAGGACTGGCCGCAGCTCACCTACGACGCGTCCAAGGGGCGTCGCGTCGATCTGGATACGGTGACCCGGGAAGAGGTCGCGTCGTGGAAGCCTGGCGAGGTGCTGCTGCTGAATGGCAAGCTGCTCACCGGTCGCGACGCCGCGCACAAGCGCATGGTCGAGATGCTCGACAAGGGCGAGCCGTTGCCGGTCGACCTGCGCGGCAAGTTCATCTACTACGTCGGCCCGGTCGACCCGGTGCGCGACGAGGTCGTCGGCCCGGCCGGCCCGACCACCGCCACGCGCATGGACAAGTTCACCGAGCAGGTGCTGGCGCAGACCGGGCTGATGGGCATGGTCGGCAAGGCCGAGCGCGGCCCGGCGGCGATCGAGGCGATCCGCAAGCACCAGTCCGCCTACCTGATGGCGGTCGGTGGCGCGGCCTACCTGGTGTCGAAGGCGATCAAGGCCGCGCGCGTGGTCGGGTTCGCCGACCTCGGCATGGAGGCGATCTACGAATTCGAGGTCCGGGACATGCCGGTGACCGTGGCGGTCGACGCGCAGGGCACCTCGGTGCACCAGACCGGGCCGAAGGAATGGCAGGCGCGGATCGGCAAGATCCCGGTGGTGGTCGCGTGACCGCGGCCCGGACCGTCGACGGCCCGGGCTTCCGCATCCAGTACCTGCCGGGCCCGGGCTACCTCCGGGCCCATGTGTTCGATGGCGTCGACTCGATCGACGTGTCGATCGCGATGTGGCGGATGCTGGGGGCGGAATGCGCGGCGCAGCGCGTCGATCGCCTGCTGGTGGTCGAGGACCTCGCGGCGACCGTCGAGACCGCCGAGCTGGAGCGCCTGGCCCAGGCCATGGAGGAGGCCGGCTTCGCCCGCATCCGCACGGCCTTCGTCGAATTGCGCGACGACATCGCGGGCAACGAGTTCGGCGAGATCCTGTGCCGCGAGCGCGGGATGGCGATCCGCGTGTTCTCCGACGAAACCGAGGCGCGTCGCTGGCTGGTCTACGGCGACTGAGGCGGCAGCCCGCCGTGGCGGGCTACAGCTGCGACTTGAGCGGCAGCACGAATTTCTCGAACAGCTTTTCCTTCAGCGGGCGCTGCTGCCACATGGCGTGGGTGTAGCGCACCGTCGGCTTGAGGTCGGCCTCGAACACCTTGGTCATGCGCGCGGCGAAGGCGGCATCGTAGACATTGAGGCTGGCCTCGTCGTTGAGCCGGAAGCTGCGCACGTCGAAGTTGGTGGAGCCCACCGAGGTCAGCAGTCCGTCCACCACCAGCAGCTTGTTGTGCATCATCGTGGGCTGGTATTCGTAGATCTCGACGCCCGCCAGCAGGAGTTCGCCCCAGTGCGCTTTCGAGGCCAGGCGCACGGTTTCCGAATCGATGTGCTTGCCGGGGACGATGACGCGCACGCGCACGCCGCGATGCCGGGCCGCCTGCAGGGCCTTGATGATCAGGGCATCGGGGACGAAGTACGCGGCCTCCAGGTCGATCGAGCGCTCGGCCGCGGCGATCGCCATCAGGTACATCAGGTGCATGCTCTCGCTGCCGCCAGCCGGCGATGCGATGAACATGTGCGCATCCATGTCGCCGGCGGGCTGCACCGCGGGGAAATAGTCCGGGCCGTTCAGGACCACGCCGGTGGTCTTGATCCAGTTGTCGTTGAAGGCGGCCTGCACCTGCGCCACCACCGGGCCCTCGATGCGGAAGTGCAGGTCGCGCCAGTGGTCGGCGTCCTGCGCATGGCCTTCCCACTGGTCGGCGATGCCGACGCCGCCGGTGAAGGCCACCGTGCCGTCGACCACCAGCAGCTTGCGATGGGTGCGGTTGTTGAGGCGGCCGACGTTGTACCACTTGAGCGGCCGGTACTGCTGGATGTCGACGCCGGCGTCGCGCATGCGCTTGAGCAGGTCGTCCTCCATCTTGATGCTGCCGGCCCAGTCCAGCATCACGTGGACCTTGACCCCGGCACGCGCGCGCTCGGCGAGGGCGTCGGCGAACTGGGTGCCGATGTCGCCGGACCAGTAGATGTAGGTCTCGAAGGTGATGGTGCGTTGCGCGCCGCGGATCGCCGCGAGCATCGCCGGGAAGATCTCGTCGCCGTTCTCGAGGTCGGTCACCACGTTGCCGTGGATGATGCCGGGACCGAGCATGACCCCCATTTCGCGGCGGAACTGCGGGTCGTCGGTCGCGTAGCGATGCTCGATCTTGCGTTCGAGCGATTTCTCCGGCGTCTTGAAGTTGGCGGCGAGGGCGACGACCAGCAGCGTCGCCAGGATGGTGATGACGATCGTCCAGGCCATGCGCTTGCGGCTCCAGCGTGCGGGCATCGGGGTCGGTCCCGGGAAGGCAGGCCGCACTGTGGGCGGAGCCCGTTCAGCGTGGCGTGAAGCCGAGCCTCACAGCCACCACGCCAGTGCGAACAGGCCCAGCATCGCGAACGCCAGCGCCAGCTTCAGCACGGTGCCCAGCAGCAGGCCGAGCCAGGTGCCGAAGCCGATCTTGGCGGCATCGCCCATGTGCCTGGCCTCGATGCTGCGCCGATGCAGGAGCTCGCCGCCGAGCGCGCCCAGGAATGGACCCGCGAGCAAGCCGAGCGGCCCGAGGAAGAGTCCGCCCAGCGTGCCCACGGTCGCCCCGACGACCGCCAGCCGGCTTGCGCCCACGCGTTTCGCGCCGGCCGCGCCCGCCCAGAGGTCCACGACGATCGACGACAGGGTCAGTACGCCCAGCAGCGCCAGCCACCCCCACGACACCCGTTCGAATCCATCCGTCCATGCGGCGACCAGGAGGCCGGCGAAGACCAGGGGCACGCCGGGCAGCGCAGGCAACACGGTGCCCGCCAGGCCGGCCAGCACGAGCAGGCCCGCGAGCAGGTACAGGAGCCACTCGGCGGTCATCGCGCGCGCGGCGGGTGGCGATCGAGCATGTCCAGCGGCAGTGGCGGCGGCATGCGGCTCAGCCGCGGAAATCCTGGTGGCAGGCCTTGCAGGACTCCCCCAGCGACTTCATCGCGGCGCCCACGCCTTCGCAGGTCAGCGGCGGGTTGGCCACCGCCTTGTCGGCCGCGGCACGCATCGCCGATGCGGCGGTCTTGAAGCGTGCATCGTCGCGGAGGTCGGGGAAGGCGGCCTCGAGGTCGTTCGCCGAGAGGCGCAGTGCCTGCAGGTGCGGCAGGACGTCGGTGGCGTTGCAGCGGTTCTGCTCCATGTCGCCCTTGAGCTGGCCCATGTGCCATTGCTGGACGTGCATCAGCGCCTCGGGGAAATGGTCCTTGCGCTGTTCCAGCGTCCGCATCGCCATGACTGTGGCGACCACCCCGAGCACCAGGCCCAGGATCAGCAGGAACAGGTAGCGGCCGGCATTCGAGGGGCGGCGGTTCGGGTCGACGGAGGACATGGCGGCTCCTGCTGCGATGGATTGCCCGGGACGATACCACGCGCTTGCGCCGCTTAAACTGGGCGCCATGGCAGAGCAGGCGCGGAATCGGTTCGGCGGCATCGACCGCCTCTACGGGGCGGGTGCGCTGGCGCGCCTGGGGGCCTGCCACGTCACCGTGGTCGGGGTGGGCGGGGTGGGTTCCTGGGCGGTCGAGGCACTGGCCCGCAGCGGCATCGGCAAGCTGACCCTCGTCGATGCCGACGACCTGTGCGTGTCCAACACCAATCGCCAGCTGCCCGCACTGGATGGGCAGTACGGACGCGCCAAGATCGAGGCGATGGCCGAGCGCTGCCGTGCGATCAACCCGCGCATCGTGCTCGACCTCCGCCCACAGTTCCTCACCCCGGCCAACCTCGGCGAGTTGCTCGATGTCCCCGGCGACCTGGTGCTGGATGCCTGCGACAGCTTCCGCAGCAAGGTCGAGGCGATCGCGTACTGCCGCCGCCGCAAGCAGCCGATCATCACCGTGGGCTCTGCCGGCGGGCGCAGCGACGTCACCCAAATCCGGGTGCGCGACCTCTCCCGCACCGAGCACGATGCGATGCTCTCGCTGATCCGCAAGAAGCTGCGCGGCGAGTTCAATTTCCCCAAGAACCACGACCGCTACTTCGGCGTGCCGGCGGTGTACTCGTTGGAGAACGTGCGCTACCCGCAGGCCGATGGCAGCGTCTGCGGCATCCGTCCGCAATTGGGCAAGGACGAGGCGCTGAAGCTGGACTGTGGCGCCGGCCTGGGCGCGGCGACCCATGTCACCGGGGCCTTCGCGTTCGCGGCGGTGGGCAAGGCGATAGAGCTGCTGCTCAAGCCGAAGCGGGCAGGTTGAACAGGCGCACCGCGTTGTCGCGGGTCGCGGCGGCAATGTCGTCCCGCGGCTCCTTGCGCAACGTGGCGATGGCGTCGAGCACTTCCAGCAGGTGCGCCGGCTCGTTGCGTTGGCCGCGATGCGCGGCGCCCGGCTGGTCGGGGCTGTCGGTTTCCAGCAGCAACTGCTCCAGCGGCATGCCGGCCACGATCCCGCGCAGGCGGTTGGCGCGCGCATAGGTCACCGGCCCGCCGATCCCGAGCAGGAAGCCGAGCCTGTGCAGCTGCGCCGCCTGCTCGGCGCTCCCGGAGAAGCTGTGGACCACTCCGCGCAGTCCGCCGATGCGGCGGATCGCGGCGATCACGGCATCGACCGCGCGGCGGGCGTGCACGATCACCGGCAGGTCGAATTCGCGGGCAAGGCGAAGCTGGCTGTCGAAGTAGAACGACTGCGCCTCGGCATCGAGGCCTTCGACGAAGTAGTCCAGCCCGCATTCGCCGACCGCTAGCGGGCGTTCGCGCTCGATCCACGCGCGCAATGCCGGCAGGTGTTCCGGGCGGTGCGCGTCCAGGTACATCGGATGCAGGCCGTACGCGGGCCACAGGCCGGGGAGGCCGGCGCAGGTCTGGCGCAGCTTGGGCCAACCCGCGGCGTCGACCGCCGGGACGATTTGCGCGACCACGCCCGCCGCGACCGCGCGGGCATGCGCGGCGGCGCGGTCGGCGTCGAACTCCGCGGCGTCGAAGTGGCTGTGGCTGTCGACCAGGCGCACGTCAGCGCGCTGGATCGCCCGGCGGGGGCAATGGCGACTTGCGCTTCTTCCAGTTGGCCAGCAGCAGGGTACCGAGGCCCAGCAGCAACTCGTCCGCGAACGGAATGAAGTCCGGGACCACCAGGTCGATCGCGAACAGGATCGCGCTCAGGGTGAACAGCCGCGGATAGCTCAGTTTGCCGAGGAAGCCGAGGACGGGGGCGAGCAGGGGATTGGCCATGGCGGATCGACGGCATCGGATGGATGGAACGCTAGCATGCACATGGCGTTCACGCGCGTGAACGGCAAGCGTCGGTCATGGCGGGTGCTTCACCGCGATTCAGCCCTGGCCTGCTGGAATCGGCGCGGAACAGGGATCATCCCGTCGAAGCAGACGACATCGTGGAGTCGCGCATGAAGCAGAACACCCTCGTCATCGCCTTGGCCGCACTGCTGGTGGGCGGCGTTGCCACCGCCGGCTACATGAACAGCCGCGGCGACAGCCAGCCGGCGCCTGTCGCGGCCCCGTTGAACGCCAACGCCGACATCCTGGGCCCGAACGGCGAGCCGTTGCCGCTGGATGCCGCCATCCCGGCCTCGGGGCGCCTTGAATACGCGGACGTCCTCGACGTCACCCCGATCACCGAGCGCGAGCCCTTGTACGCCACCGTGATCGGCAGCGAGCCGGTCCGCGAAACCAGCACCAGCAGCAGCCCGCAGGAAGTCTGCGAGGACGTGGTGGTGCAGCAACGCATGCCCGAGCGCGACGGCAACGTCGGTGGCACCGTGGCCGGTGCGCTGATCGGCGGGCTGGTCGGCAACCAGGTCGGCGGCGGCGATGGCCGCAAGGCCGCGACCGTGGCTGGCGCTGTCGCCGGTGGCGTGATCGGCAACCGTGTCGACCGCAACCACGTCGGGGGCCAGGTGGTGAGCCGCACCGATCGCCGCTGCCGCACCGTCGACCGCACCTCCACGCAGTCGCGCACCGTGGCCTGGAACGTCACCTACCGTAATCCGGACGGCAGCACCGGCACCATGCGCACCGACGCGAAGCCGGGCAAGCGCATCGCCCTCGGCGACGACACCCGCACCGTCGGCTACGACGTGCGCTACAGCTTCGACGGCGAGACCCGCACCATCCGCATGGACCAGAAGCCGGGCACGCGCCTGCCGGTCATCGATGGCCAGGTCGTGACGCAGGTGGCGGCGGTGGACGGCACGGTCTCCCGCTGACCATCGAAACGCAAGGCTTTCCCGCAAAGGCCGGCAGATCGCCGGCCTTTGTTTTACGGATCGCACGTACCGTTTGCGCGGCCTGCACGAATACAATGGCGGATCGTCCGAAACCGCTTCCGCCATGGCCCTGCATCCCTACGACCTGTACGACGTCCGTTCCCTGCTGAGCGAAGAAGAGCGCGCGGTGCAGGACACCGTGGCCCGCTTCACCGACGAGCGCGTGATCCCGATCATCGGCGACGCCTTCGACCAGGGGCGCTTCCCGCGCGAGCTGATCCCGGAAATCGCCGAACTCGGCCTGCTGGGCTCCTCGCTGCCCGAGCAATACGGCTGCGCCGGGCTCAACGGCGTGAGCTACGGCCTGATCTGCCAGGAACTGGAGCGCGGCGATTCCGGCATCCGCAGTTTCGTGTCGGTGCAGAGCTCGCTGTGCATGTACCCGATCTACGCCTACGGTTCCGAGGAGCAGCGCATGCGCTGGCTGCCGGACATGGCCGCGGGCAAGGTGATCGGCTGCTTCGGCCTGACCGAGCCGCATGGCGGTTCCGACCCCGCGAACATGAAGACCCACGCGAAGCGCGACGGCGACGACTGGGTGATCAACGGCTCCAAGATGTGGATCACCAACGGCAACCTGGCCGACATCGCCATTGTCTGGGCGCAGACCGAGGACGGCATCCAGGGCTTCCTGCTGGAGAAGGGCATGCCCGGCTTCACCGCCCAGGAGATCAAGCACAAGATGTCGCTGCGCGCGTCCGTGACCAGCGCGCTGTTCTTCGACAACGTGCGCGTGCCGGACAGCAGCCGCCTGCCGAACGTGAAGGGCCTGAAGGGGCCGCTGGGCTGCCTGACCCAGGCCCGCTACGGCATCACCTGGGGCCCGATCGGCGCGGCCGTCGCCTGCCTGTCCGAGGCGGTGGACTACACCAAGGAGCGCATCCTGTTCGGGCGCCCGGTCGCGGCGACCCAGAGCGCGCAGATCAAGATGGCCGACATGGCCCGCCGCATCACCCTGGCGCAGTTGCTGTCGCTGCAGCT
>JAFLEB010000014.1:0-16185 GCA_017302075.1 Lysobacterales bacterium | reverse complement strand
GCCAGCGGCCGATGGCTGGGCCAGGCCGGCCCCTGGCAGCCGGATGGCTGGCCCGGGACCGAGGTCGGCTATTCCTTCCACCCGGATGCGCGCGGCCAGGGCTACGCCACCGAGGCCTGCGCCGCGGCGATGGACTTCGCCTTCGAGGTGCTGGGCTGGGAGGAGGTGATCCACTCGATCGCGCCGGCCAACGCGGCGTCGCAGGCGGTCGCGCGTCGGCTCGGTTCGCGTAACCGCGGGCCGGGCACGCTGCCGCCGCCGCTGGACGGGCATGCCATCGATGTCTGGGGCCAGACCCGCGCCGAGTGGGCCGTCAACCGGACGCGCCTCGCATGATCACCCTGTACGGCATGTCCAGCTCGGGCAACTGCTACAAGCTGCAGCTGGCTTGCGCGCAGCTCGGCATCGCCCATGTTTGGGAAGAGATCGACATCACCCGCGGCGAGCAGCTCTCGCCGGAGTTCCTGGCGATGAACGACCGCGGCAAGGTGCCGGTGCTCAAGCTGGGCGATGGCCGGACCCTGGCCGAGTCGAACGCGATCCTGCATTACCTCGCCGAGGGCTCCGAGCTGCTGCCCGCGGACCGCTGGGCGCGCGCCAAGACCCTGCAGTGGATGTTCTTCGAGCAGTACAGCCACGAGCCCTGCATCGCGGTCTCGCGCTTCATCCGCAAGTACCTCGCCGCCGACCATCCCCGGCGCGCCTCGCTGCCGGCGCTGAAGGCCTCGGGCGAGGAGGCGCTGGCCGCGATGGAGCGCCACCTGCACCGGTTGCCGTGGTTCGGCGGCGAGCGCTACACCATCGCCGACATCGCCCTGTTCGCCTACACCCACGTGGCGGAAGAGGGCGGCTTCGACCTCGGCGGCTTCCCGCAGGTCGAGCGCTGGCTGAAGCGGGTGGCGCAGACCCCTGGCTTCGTGCCGATGCGCGACGCCGGCGCCTGACCTGCGGATCGCCTCCGCACCTTCGCATTCCCTGGACCACGACCCCATGTTCGCGACCGTTCCCAACCCCATCCCGGCCCGCATGAAGGGCCTCAATCGCGCCGAGATCTGCGACGTCAACTTCCAGGCCTTCGTGCGCGACTGGCAGGGCGAGTCGCTACCGAAGCCGGCACCTGGCGAGGCCATCCTCGACGGCAGCGCGCTGGACGCCCGCGGCTTCCGCGAGCTGTTCGAATCGCAGCTGATTTCGCGCCACCTGGACCTGATGGCGCGCGTGCTGCGGGTGCAGAACAAGGTCTTCTACACCATCGGCTCGAGTGGCCACGAAGGCAACGCGATGGTCGCGCGCGCGACCCGCCACACCGACCCGGCGTTCCTGCACTACCGCAGCGGCGGCTTCATGGCCGAGCGCTTCCGCAAGCTGCCGGGCATGGATCCGATCATGGACTCGGCGCTGAGCTTCGCCGCCAGCGCGGAGGACCCGGCCAGCGGCGGGCGCCACAAGGTGTGGGGCAGCAAGCCGTTGTGGGTGCTGCCGCAGACCTCCACCATCGCCTCGCACCTGCCGAAGGCGCTGGGCACCGCGGTGGCGATCGAAGCCGGCAAGCGCCTCGGCGTGGGCCTGCCGATCCCAGACGATTCCATCGCGATCTGCTCGTTCGGCGATGCCTCGGCCAACCACGCGACCGCGCAGACGGCGTTCAACGCCGCGTCGTGGACCGCTTACCAGAAGCTGCCGGCGCCGGTGCTGTACGTCTGCGAGGACAACGGCATCGGCATCTCGGTGAAGACGCCGACCGGCTGGATCGGCGAGAGCTTCCGCAACCGCCCCGACCTCGACTATTTCTTCGCCGACGGCCTCGACCTGGCCAGCGGCTACGCCGACGTACTGCGCGCGGTCGAGCACTGCCGCCGCACGCGCCGCCCGACCTTCCTGCACCTGCGCACCCAGCGGATCATGGGCCACGCCGGCACCGACTTCGAGATCGAGTGGCGCAGCATCGAGGAGCTGTGCGCGGTGGAGGCGGGCGATCCATTGCTGCGCTCGGCGGCGATCGCGCTGGAGTCCGGGGCGATGACGAAGGACGAGATCCTCGCGCTGTACGAGGACACCCGCCGCAAGTGCTTCGCCGCCGCCGAGGACGCCGACCGTCGTCCGCGCATCGAGACGCTGGCGCACGTGATGCGACCGCTGGCGCCGTACACGCCGGACAAGGTGATGGCCGAGGCCACCCGCGCGCCATCGAATGAAGCCCGCACCAAGGCCTTCGGCGGCGAGGACAAGCTGCCCGAGCAGCAGGTGCCGAAGCACCTGGCCATCCAGATCAACCAGGCCCTGCACGACCTGTTCGCCAAGTACCCGGAGACGCTGCTGTTCGGCGAGGACGTGGCGCAGAAGGGCGGCGTGTACACGGTCACCAAGGGCCTGCACAAGGCGTTCGGCAACAAGCGCGTGTTCAACACGCTGCTCGATGAAACCATGATCCTGGGCATGGCCCAGGGCTTCGCCAACATGGGCATGCTGCCGATCCCGGAGATCCAGTACCTGGCCTACCTGCACAACGCCATCGACCAATTGCGCGGCGAGGCTTGCTCGCTGCAGTTCTTCAGCAACGACCAGTTCCGCAACCCGATGGTGGTGCGCATCGCCGGCCTCGGCTACCAGCGCGGCTTCGGCGGGCATTTCCACAACGACAACTCGGTGACCGCGCTGCGCGACATCCCGGGCCTGGTGGTCGGCTGCCCGTCGCGCGGCGACGATGCCGCGATGATGCTGCGCACGCTGGCGGCGCTGGCCAAGGTGGACGGCCGCGTCACCGCCTTCCTCGAACCCATCGCGCTGTACATGACCAAGGACCTGTACGAGGCCGGCGACGGCCAGTGGCTGACCGAGTACCCGGCGCCCGACCAGGCGCTGGTGCTGGGCGAGGAGCGCGTCTACAACGCGGACGCCACCGACTGCGTGATCTTCAGCTTCGGTAACGGCATGCCGATGAGCCTGCGTGCCGCGCGCGAAATCGAACGCAAGCATGGCTGGAAGGTGCGCGTGGTCGACCTGCGCTGGCTGGTGCCGCTCAACCATGCGGCCATCGCCAAGCATGCGGGCGAGTGCGACCGCATCCTGGTGGTCGACGAAGGCCGCTTCAGCGCGGGCATCGGCGAGGGCGTGATCACCGCGATCACCGAGGCGGGCTTCGGCGGCAAGCCGATCAGGCGCGTGGTCGGCGCGGACACCTACACGCCGCTGGCCGGTGCGGCGTTCCTGGTGATCCCGAAGGACGAGGACATCGTCGCCGCGGCCGACGCGCTGGCGGGCTGATCAGCGCGCCAGTCCGCCGAGCAGCGGGCGGTCGTGCAGGGCGATGCCTTCGGCCTGGAGTTGCCCGGGTTCGCGCTCCAGCGGGAGCACCGCCAGGCACGCGCCCGCGGCCGCCGACACCACCGTGCCGATGCCGCGTCCGCCTGCGACCACATCGCTCCCCGATGCCGGCGCAGGGCTCGCGTCGAACAGGGCCAGCCCGCGCTTGGCCTGGCCGAGGAAGTGGGTGCGCGCGACGATCTCCTGGCCGGGATAGCAGCCCTTCTTCACGCTGAAGGCCCGCAGGCGTTCGAGCGAGAGCTGCTGCGGCGTCCATTGCGACGATTGTTCGGCGTCCAGCCGGGGCAGGCCATGCGCCAGGTCGGCGGCATTCCAGCAGGCGAGGGCATCGGCATCGATCGATGCCGGCATCGGGCCGATCCGCAGGGTGCGCGGCTCGCCATCGCCGCCCATGTCGAGTTCGACCCCGCCGTCCTCCGCCTTGGCGAACGTGCTGCCTTGTGCCTGCCGGGGCGCACCGAAGCGACCCGCCACCGGCATGGCCAGCGGCGTCAGCGTCACCTTGCTGCGGAACACGAAGCGCTGCAGGTCGGCGGCGAGGGTGGCGGCGGATGCATCCGGCAGCAGCATCCACAGCGTATCGGCGTCGTGCCGCAGCAAGGCGAACAGCGCGACGACCCGGCCCTTGGGCGTGAGCCAGCCGTTCCACTGCCACTGGCCATCGCCCAGCGCGGCGACGTCGTTCATGCATTGCGCCTGCGCGAAGGCCACCGCATCGCGCCCGGCGATGGCGAGGACGGTCTGGCCGGGCAGGGCGAATTCGTGGTCTGGCGCGGGTTGCGGGTTGTCGGGCATCGGGGGCGGGTCGTAAACTTGCGGGGTTGTGAACGCGTCGATGATAGGCCAAGCCACTCCCGCCCCAGCGCCCGAAGATGCCCAGGTCCCGCCTGCCGGGACGCCGGCCGACGGAGCGCCGAAGGCGCCCCCGTGCCCCGCCGAGGTCGGCGGCCGGGACGGTCCCGAGCCCACGCGCTACGGGGACTGGGAAAAGAACGGCCGATGCATCGACTTCTGAGCCACCGCCTCGCGGCCCCCGCCGCCCAGCCCGGAGAGCGTACCCGCCATGGCTGCTCCTGATTCGCCCGCGTCGCCGCGGGTCCGCGAACGCCCGCTGTCGCCGCACCTGCAGGTCTACAAGCGCCAGGTGCAGATGATGACCTCGATCACCCATCGCGCGACCGGCATGGTCCTCGCGGTGGGCGCGCTCGCGATGGTCTGGGGCCTGGGCGCCCTGGCCGCCGGTCGTGGGCCCTGGACCGAATTCGTCGCCTGCGTGGGATCCCCGCTCGGCAAGGTGGTCCTGTTCGGGTTCACCTGGGCCCTGGCCTACCACCTGATCAACGGCATCCGCCACCTGGTGCAGGACGCGGGGCATGGGTTCGCGATCCCCGACTTCATCCGCAGCAGCTGGATCTCGGTGATCGGCAGCGTGGTCCTGGTCGTGCTCGCGTGGGTGGTGGTCCTGGCGCGTTGGGGGCAGGCATGAGCGGAATCGGAAGGGATTTGCGGACGCCGCTCAAGCGCGCGCGCGGCTTGGGCTCGGCGAAGGACGGCACCAGCCATTTCCTGTGGCAGCGGGTGACCGCGATCGCGGTGGTCCTGGCCGGGATCTACCTGCTCGGCCTGCTGATCGGCCTGTCCGGCGCGGACTACGATTTCGCGCGGGCCATCGTGTCCGATCCGTTCAACGCCAGCGTGCTGCTGGCCTTCGTCGTCGCCGCGTTCTGGCACGCCAAGCTGGGGCTGCAGGTGATCATCGAGGACTACATCCACGCGCCGCTGCTGGCCGGCATCGCGCATCTCGCCAACATCTTCGTCTGCGCGCTGGCGGCCATCGCCGGCGTGCTGGCGGTGCTGCGCATCGCCACCCTGGGAGTCTGAGCACGTGTCCGCATACAGGATCGAGGAACACAAGTTCGACATGCTGGTGGTCGGTGCCGGCGGCGCCGGCCTGCGCGCCACCTTCGGCCTGGCCCAGAAGGGCCTGAAGACGGCCTGCATCACCAAGGTCTTCCCGACCCGCAGCCATACCGTGGCCGCGCAGGGCGGCATCTCGGCCGCGCTCGGCAACATGGGCGAGGACGACTGGCGCTTCCATTTCTACGACACCATCAAGGGCTCGGACTGGCTGGGCGACCAGGACGCGATCGAGTACATGTGCCGCGAGGCGATCCCGGCGATCATCGAGCTCGAGCACCAGGGCGTGCCCTTCAGCCGCACCGAGGAGGGCAAGATCTACCAGCGCCCGTTCGGCGGCATGACCACGCATTACGGCAAGGGCATCGCGCAGCGCACCTGCGCCGCAGCCGACCGCACCGGCCACGCGATCCTGCACACCCTGTACCAGCAGTCGCTGGCGCACGACGCGCAGTTCTTCATCGAGTACTTCGCGCTCGACCTGATCATGGACGAGGAGGGCGCCTGCCGCGGCGTGCTCGCGCTGGACATGGCCGAGGGGACGCTGCACCTGTTCCGCGCCCAGGGCGTGGTGCTCGCGACCGGCGGCTACGGCCGCGCCTACTTCTCCGCGACCTCGGCGCATACCTGCACCGGCGACGGCGGCGGCATGGCGCTGCGCGCGGGGCTCGGCCTGCAGGACATGGAGTTCGTGCAGTTCCACCCGACCGGCATCTACGGCGCCGGCTGCCTGATCACCGAGGGCGTGCGCGGCGAAGGCGGCATCCTGCGCAACAGCAACGGCGAGCGCTTCATGGAGCGCTACGCGCCGAACGCCAAGGACCTCGCCTCGCGCGACGTGGTCAGCCGCTCGATGACCATCGAGATCCGCGAAGGCCGCGGCGTGGGCGAGCACAAGGACCACATCTTCCTCGACCTCACCCACCTCGACCCTAAGGACATCCACGAGAAGCTTCCGGGCATCGCCGAGAGCGCGCGCATCTTCGCCGGCGTCGACGTCGAGAAGCAGCCGATCCCGGTGATCCCGACCGTGCACTACAACATGGGCGGCATCCCGACCAACTACCACGGCGAGGTCGTGCAGTTGCGCAACGGCGATCCCGACGCGGTGGTGCCGGGCCTGTACGCCATCGGCGAGGCGGCCTGCGTGTCGGTCCACGGCGCCAACCGCCTGGGTTCCAACTCGCTGCTCGACCTGGTGGTGTTCGGGCGCGCGGTGGCCAACCGCTGCGCGGAGACTATCACCCCCGGCGCGACCCACAAGACCCTGCCGGCGGACGCCTGCGACAAGGCGCTGGCCAACCTCGACAAGCTGCGCAACGCGCACGGCGGCACCCCCACCGCGGTGATCCGCAACAACATGCAGCGGGCGATGCAGAAGGACGCGGCGGTGTTCCGCACCGGCGAGACCCTGGCCGAGGGCGTCAAGGCGATCCGCGACATCCACGCCAGCTTCGCCGACGTCCACGTCTCCGACCGTTCGCTGGTGTGGAACTCGGACCTGGTCGAGACCCTGGAGTTGCAGAACCTGCTGGGCCAGGCACTGACCACGATCGTCTCGGCCGAGAACCGCACCGAGTCCCGCGGCGCCCACGCGCGCGAGGACTACCCGGAGCGCGACGACGCCAACTGGCACAAGCACAGCGTGTGCTGGGTGGACGATGCGGGCAACACCCGCATCGACTACCGCCCGGTGCACATGTACACGCTCAGCGGCGACGTCGACGTCGTGCCGCCGAAGCCGCGCGTCTACTGAGCGGGAGAGACCACGACCATGGCCGAATTCACCCTCCCGAAGAACTCCGTCATCCAGAAGGGCAAGCACTTCCCGGCCCCGGCCGGCGCGAAGCAGCCCCGCACCTTCAAGGTCTACCGCTGGAATCCCGACGACGGGTTGAACCCGCGCGTGGACACCTACGACGTCGACCTCGCCACCTGCGGGCCGATGGTCCTCGACGCGCTGATCAAGATCAAGAACGAGATCGACCCGACGCTGACCTTCCGCCGCTCCTGCCGCGAGGGCATCTGCGGTTCGTGCGCGATGAACATCGACGGCACCAACACGCTGGCCTGCACCAAGGCGATCGACGACTGCGGCAAGGGCAACGGCGAGGTGCCGATCTACCCGCTGCCGCACATGTCGGTGGTCAAGGACCTGGTGCCCGACCTGACCCATTTCTACGCGCAGTACGCCAGCATCCGCCCGTGGCTGCGCACGCAGACGGTCGCGCCGAGCCGCGAGCGCCTGCAGTCGAAGGACGACCGCGCCAAGCTGGACGGCCTGTACGAATGCATCCTGTGCGCGTGCTGCAGCACGTCCTGCCCGAGCTATTGGTGGAACGGCGAACGCTACCTCGGCCCGGCGATCCTGCTGCAGGCCTACCGCTGGATCGTCGACAGCCGCGACGAGGACACCGGTGCGCGCCTGGACGACCTGGAAGATCCGTTCAAGCTCTACCGCTGCCACACGATCATGAATTGCGCCCGGACCTGCCCGAAGGGGCTCAACCCGGCCAAGGCGATCGCCGAGATCAAGAAGCTGATGCTGGCGCGTCGCGCCTGACCCATGAACGACGACGAGGTCGAGCTCCGCAAGCTGCGCTGGCGTTGCCGGCGCGGCATGCGCGAGCTGGACCAGCTGCTCGAGCGCTGGCTCGACCAGGCATGGCGGCAAAGTCCGACCCGCGAACGCGAAGTCTTCCTGCGCCTGCTGGACACCGAGGACGACACACTCTGGCGCTGGTTCCTCGGCCACGAGACTCCCCCCGATGTCGAAACCGCGGCGCTCGTCGAACTCATCCGCCATCCCTGACCTGCCTTGTTGCATCCACTGGCGGCCATCGGCCTGGCTGGGCGTTGGCCTGTGGGCGCTGGCATTGCTGGCGCCGTGCGCGGTGCTGGCCAGCGACCTGCCTGCATCCTGGGCCTGGCCGCTCGCCTTGGCTGCCGGCCTGCATGGCATCGTCCTGGCGCGCCGCCACGGGCGGCAGCCTCCGATGCGCTGGATCATCCCGCCGGGGCGTGGCCAGC
The DNA here is from genome assembly GCA_017302075.1 of Lysobacterales bacterium. GTDB lineage: Bacteria > Pseudomonadota > Gammaproteobacteria > Xanthomonadales > Xanthomonadaceae > Thermomonas > Thermomonas mangrovi. Next base: position 7,914 of record JAFLEB010000014.1, on the reverse strand, counting down.
CCACCTGCGACGGTATGCCGATGCCCGGCCTGCGCGTGTCCTGGCGGGGACCGCTGGCCTTCGTGGCCTGGCGCGGCGGCAACGGGCGATGGTGCCGGCATGCGTTGGGGCCGGACGTGCTCGATGCAGCCGGCCGACGTGAACTGAAGCTGGCGCTGCAGCGACGCGAATCCGCCGCGACGGGAGGCCCGATGGCAGGATGAGCGCCGTCGACGGCGGCACTCACGCAAGGCCCCGTAGACTGTGCGGGCCGCGCGCAGGCGCATCCGGCGCACGCTGCCGCGTGGCGGGCATCCCCAAGGAGTTCCATGTTCAAACCGCTCCCCGTCGCCATCGGCCTGCGCTACCTGCGCGCGAAACGCCGCAACGGCTTCATTTCCTTCATCTCGCTGGCCTCCATCCTCGGCATCGCGCTGGGGGTGACCGCGCTGATCACCACGCTGGCGGTGATGAGCGGTTTCCAGCGCGAGATCCGCGACCGCATGCTGCAGATGGCGGCGCATGCCACGGTCAGCGGCTATGGCGAGCCGCTGCAGGATTGGCGGCACGCGGTGGACGTGGCGATGCAGGACAAGCGCGTCGCCGGCGCCGCGCCCTACATCGAGAAGGAGGCCCTGCTCTCCGGCAGCAACAACCAGCCGGCGATGCTGCGCGGCGTCGTGCCCGCCGAGGAGGGCAAGGTCTCGGTGCTCGGCGACAAGATGGTGCAGGGCAAGCTGTCCGAGCTGGCGCCCGGGCGCTTCAACATCGTGCTGGGCCGCGAGCTGGCGATGTGGCTGGGCGTCGGCGTCGGCGACGACGTGGTGGTCACCCTGGCCGATTTCCGCAGCACCCCGGTGGGCGGCGGCATGGGCACGATGAAGCGGTTCCGGGTGAGCGGCATCTTCGAGGCCGGCTACAACGAATTCGACAAGGGGCTGGCGGTGGTCGCCCTGGCCGACCTGCAGCGCCTGTTGCGGATGGGCGACGGGGTGACCGGCGTGCGCCTGAAGATGCACGACATGGACCAGGCCTTCGAAGTCGGGCGCGACCTCGCGCTGAAGCTGCGCGGCCCGTTCCGCGTGACCGACTGGAGCCAGGACAATGCCAACCTGTTCCGTGCGCTGAAGATGGAGAAGACGGTGATGGCGATCCTGCTGTCGCTGATCATCGCGATGGGCGCGTTCAACCTGGTGTCCTCGCAGGTGATGCTGGTCACCGACAAGCAGGCCGACATCGCCATCCTGCGCACGCTGGGCCTCACCCCGCGCCAGGTGATGCAGGTGTTCATGGTCCAGGGCAGCCTGATCGGCGTGATCGGCACCGGGGCCGGCGTGGTCGGCGGGATCCTGCTCACCCTCAACCTGGATGCGATCCTGCGCGGGATCGAAGCGGTGCTCGGGGTCCAGTTGCTGCCGGAGGACGTCTACTACATCACCGGCCTGCCGACCGACCTGCAGGCACACGATGTCGCCACCATCGCCTGCGTGGCGCTGGCCATGGCCTTCGTCGCCACCCTGTACCCGGCCTGGCGTGCGGCGCGTACCGCGCCGGCGGAGGCATTGCGCTATGAGTGAGGCCATGGAGGACGTGATCCGCGCCGATCGACTCGGCAAGACTTACGCGGAGGGTTCGCTGCGCACGCCGGTCTTCGACGGGCTGGACTTCCGCGTGGCCGCTGGCGAGACCGTCGCCATCCTCGGTGCGTCGGGCGCGGGCAAGAGCACCCTGCTGCACCTGCTGGGCGGCCTGGACGTGCCCACCGCGGGCGAGGTCTTCGTCGCCGGCCATCGGATGAGCGCGTTGTCCGACGCCGAACGCGGACGCCTGCGCAACCGCGCGCTGGGCTTCGTGTACCAGTTCCACCACTTGCTGCCGGAGTTCACCGCGCTCGAGAACGTGATGATGCCGGTGCTCTTGGCAGGGCAGGCGATCGAGGTGGCGCAATCGCGCGCGCAGGCGTTGCTCGAATCGGTCGGTCTGGGCCATCGCCTGCAGCACAAGCCGGGCGAACTGTCGGGCGGCGAACGCCAGCGCACCGCGGTGGCGCGCGCACTGGTCAACCAGCCGGCCTGCGTCCTGGGCGACGAGCCGACCGGCAACCTCGACGAAAAGACCGCGGCGAACGTGTTCGCGCTGATGCTGGACCTCAATCGCGCGCAGGGTACCAGCCTGGTGCTGGTCACCCACGACCGCCGCCTTGCTGCACGCCTTGACCGGGTACTGGAGCTGCACGAAGGGCGCCTGCGCCCGGCGGTCATGGGGTGACCGGAAAAGCCTGACCCACGGGCGCGGCTGCGCCCGATCCCGCGGCGCGCGACCGATCGGCAGGCTGCATCGATGCCTGCCGCCATGCCGCTGTTCGGTCCCGCCGCGGCGCTCGCCTTGCTGGCAGGCGTGTGCGCCAGCCTGGCCCTCCCGGTCGCCTTGCCGATCCCGCTCGTCCTGTGCCTGCTGGCGATCGGCCTGCCGCTGGCCGTGCGTCCGGGCATTGCACGGCTAGCCGGCATCGTGCTGGCAGGCATCGGTTTCACCGCGCTGCATGCAACCTCGGTACTGCAGGCGCAATTGCCGCGCACGCTGGAGCGGCGGCCGCTGATCGTCGAAGGCCGCATCGTCGACCTGCCGTTGCACGAGGCACGCCGCACCCGGTTCGAGTTCCAGGTGGACGCTGCGACCGGCCAACCCGAGTCGCTGCGCGGGCGACGCCTGCGGCTGGCCTGGTACGAAGACGATCCGGTGGCGCGCCGCGCCCTCGTGGCAGGCAGTCGCTGGCGGCTGCCGGTGCAATTGCGGCCACCGCAGGCCTTGCGCAACCCGGGCGCCGGCGATGGCGAGAAATATGCGCTCGCGTCCCGGCTGGTGGCGACGGGATACGTGCTGGAGCCCGCGTTGGCGCAACGCCTGGCGCCGCCGGACGGGATTGCCGGCTGGCGCGAACGCATGAGCGGGCGCATCGATGCGGCGATCCATCGCGACAGCGCACGCTTCATCCGGGCGCTGGTGCTGGGCGATACCCGCGGGCTGGACGACACCGACTGGGCGCGCCTGCGCGCGGCGGGCCTGACCCACCTGATCGCGATCTCGGGCTTCCATGTGGGCCTGGTTGCCGGCTTCTTCGCGCTGGTGATGGCCGGGATCTGGTGGTGCCTGCCGCGCCTGGCGTGGTGGCTGCCGCGGCCATTCGCGGCCGGCGTGGGCGCGGTGCTGGGTGCCTTCGCGTATGCGGCGGTCACCGGCTTCGCATTGCCGACCCTGCGCACGGCGGTGATGATCGCCGTGCTGGTCGCCGCCCGCTGGTTGCGGCGTCGCCAGCGCCTGGTCGACACGCTGGCGCTGGGCTGCATCGTGGTCCTGCTGCTCGACCCGCTGGCGGTGCTTGGGGCGGGCTTCTGGCTGAGTTTCGCCGGTGTCGCGTGGTTGCTGTGGTGCCTGCCTGCGGACCAAGGGCCGCGCGGCTGGGCGCTGGTGCATGGCTTCGTCGGCGCGCAGGTGGTCGCGACCATCGGCCTGTTGCCGCTGACCGTGGTGCTGTTCGGGCAGGCCTCGTTCGCTGGCCCGCTGGCGAATCTCGCGGCGGTCCCCTGGTGGAGCCTGGTGGTGATCCCGTTGGGCTTGCTGGGCTTGCTGCTGGACACGCTGCATGCGGGATGGGGCAACGGGGTGTGGCAGACCGCTGCCTGGACGTTCGACCTGCTGTGGCCCGGGCTGGCATGGATCGCCGACGGACCGCTGGCGATGGCCTGGTTGCCGGAACCGCGCTGGTTTGCCTTGCCGCTGGCGCTGCTGGGGGCGTTCTGGCTGCTGCTGCCGCGCGGCGTCCCCGGGAAGGCCTTGGCCTTGTGCCTGTGGCTGCCGCTGCTGTGGCCGGATCGGGGGGTGCCTCGGCCGGGCGAGGTCGACGTGGTCGTGGTCGATTTGGGGCAGGGCCTGTCCGTCCTCGTCCGCACCGCCACCCACGCCCTCTTGTACGACACCGGCCCGGCCGAAGCCGATGGCTTCGATGCCGGCGAGCGCGCGGTGGTGCCGACCTTGCGCGCCCTCGGCGTGCGGCGGCTGGACGCGGTGGTGCTCAGCCATGGCGACAACGACCATGCCGGCGGCTGGACGGCGGTGGCGCGCGCGTTGCCGGTCGCCGCCGTGCTGGCGCCGGCGGGCAGTCCGGTGCCGGGATTGCAGGCCTGCCATGCGGGGATGTCCTGGCAGTGGGATGGCGTGCGCGTGGAGGTGCTGCACCCCGGCGCGGACTTACCGTACCTCGGCAACGAAGCCAGCTGCGTCCTGCGCGTCGTGGGTGCACATGGCGCCGTGTTGCTGGCAGGCGACATCGGCCACTACGCCGAGCGTGCGCTGGCGGCGCGCGATCGCGCCCACTTGCGCAGCGAGGTGGTGCTGGTCCCGCACCACGGCAGCGCGGGATCGTCGGATCCTGGCTTCGTCGCGGCGACGGGCGCGCGGCTGGCAGTGGTGTCCTCCGGCGCCGGCAACCGGTTCGGCCATCCGCGCCGCGACGTGGTGCGTCGCTGGTGCGAGGCCGGCGCCGAGTTGCTGGATACCTCGCGCAGCGGTGCGCTGCGCATCTGGCTGGGCGCGCGCGGCCTGCAGGTCGAGGAGCGACGGATGGCGCATGCGCGGTTGTGGGACGCCGCGCGCCGTCGCCACGGAACGGCTGGGCTATGCTACGCGGCGGAAACGCAGCGGCCATGAGGGCCGGAGGATCGACGCGTGCTGGAACTGGTCCGGGCCGGCGGATGGCCGATGATTCCCTTGCTGCTGCTGTCGGCGGTCGCCCTGGGTATCATCGTGGAGCGCTTCTGGAGCCTGCGGCGCGACCGGGTGATGCCGCCGGGCCTGGGCGACGAGGTGCGCGCCTGGGTGGCGCGCGGCAAGCCGCTGGAACCCGCGCACATCGATTCGCTGCGCTCGACCTCGCCGCTGGGCGCCTTGCTGGCCGCCGAACTCGACGTGCGCATGCGCGGCCGCGAGGTCATCCGCGAGCGCGTGGAGGACGTCGGTCGCCACCTGGTGCACCGGATGGAGCGCTACCTCAACACCCTGGGCACGATCGCCGCCGCGGGCCCACTGCTGGGCCTGTTCGGCACCGTGGTCGGCATGATCGAGATGTTCCTCGGCATCCTCGACCACGGCATCGGCGATGCCAACCAGCTCGCCGGCGGCATCGGCAAGGCGCTGATCTGCACTGCCACCGGCATGGTGGTGGCGATCCCGGCGCTTGCGTTCCATCGCTATTTCCGCGGGCGCATCGCCGCCACCATCGTGGACATGGAGCACGAGGCGATCCGCCTGCTCGACGTGCTCGACGCCCATCCGGCCGCCACGCAGGCGCGCAAGGGCTGAGGCCGCGGCATGCGGATCCAGGACTTCCGCCAGGACGACATCCCCGAGATCAACCTGGTGCCGTTGATCGACGTGCTGCTGTGCCTGCTGATCTTCTTCGTGGTGACCACGACCTTCGATGCGCGCTCGGTGCTGAAGCTCGAGTTGCCGCGCGCCGATGGACAGCCCGCGGAGGCGCCGTCCAAGGCGCTGAGCCTCCTGGTGAACGCGCAGGGGCGCTACTTCGTGGGCGACCGCGAGGCGCTGCGCACCGACGTGGAATCGCTGAAGGCGACATTGCGCGAGGTCGCCGGCGATGATCGCGACCGCCCGGTGCTGCTGCGCGCCGATGCCCGCACGCCGCACCAGGCGGTGGTGACCGCGCTGGATGCGCTGGGGCAACTCGGGTTCCGCCGGGTCGCCATCGCCACCGCGCCGGAGCCGGCCACGACGGGGACCGCGCCGAAGTGAGCGAGGACGCCACCCAGGCCACCTACCGGCGACTGCGCCGGTATGCACGCCCGTATCGCGGCCTGATCGCGATCGGGATCCTGGCGATGGCGCTGGAGGCGGCGGCGAGCGCCGGCACCCTCAAGCTGCTGGGCCCGATCGTCGACGACATCTTCGTGCGCCATGCCTTCAGCTACTGGCTGCCGGGCGGGCTGGTCCTGCTGCTGCTGGCGCGCGGACTGTTCGGGCTGGTGGCCGACTACGCCATCGCGCGTTCCGGCCGCGGGGTCGCCCGCGACCTTCGGCTGCAACTGATGGCGCAGTACTTGCGCCTGCCGGGGGCGCGTTTCGATGCCGAACCGGTGCCCTCGATGCTGACCCGCCTCGGCGCCGACAGCGAGCAGGTCGCGCAGGCCGCGGTCGACGCGCTCAAGGTGATGGTCAGCAATGTCCTCGGGATCGTCGCCACCCTCGGGATCATGGTCTGGACCAGTTGGCGGGTGTCGCTGGTGCTGTTGCTGCTGGCGCCGGCGATGGCGTGGATGATGGGCAAGGTGGGCAAGCGCTACCGCCGGCTCAACCACGCGATCCAGGAGTCCGCGGCGCAGATGCTGCAGACCGCGGACCAGGCGCTCAACGCGCAGCAGGACGTCAAGGCGTACGGCGCGCAGGACGCCGAGATGGGCCGCTACGGCGCGCAGACGCTGCAGAACCTGCGGCTGGCGTTGAAGATCGAGGTCACCCGCGGCACGCTGTCGATGCTGGTGCAGGTGCTCGGCGCGCTGGGCGTGGCGGTGATGCTGGTGGTGGCCGGGCTGGAGGCCGCGAAGGGGCGGCTCACCGCCGGCGACTTCATGACCCTGATGACCGCGATGGTCAGCCTGGTGCCGTCGCTGCGCCAGCTGACGAACGTGCAGAGCATGCTGCAACGGGGCATCAGTTCGGCCGAACGGGTGTTCTCGGTGCTCGACGCCGCGCCGGAGCGCGATGCCGGCACGCAACCGCTGGCGCGCGCCCGCGGCCTGCTCGAGTTCCGCCATGTCGATGCGCGCTACGAGGGCAGCGAGGCGCTGGCCCTGCACGACGTCAGCTTCGTCGCGCGGCCCGGCACGGTCACCGCGATCGTCGGCCGTTCCGGCAGCGGCAAGTCGACCCTGGCCAAGCTGATTCCGCGCTTCTATGAACCCGCGGCGGGCGAGGTGCTGCTCGATGGCCTGCCGCTGGCGGATTACCCGCTCGCCGACCTGCGCCGGCAGGTCGCCATGGTCGGCCAGCAGGTGATGCTGTTCGACGGCAGCGTCGCCGGCAATGTCGCCTACGGTGAATTGGAGCGCGCCGATCCCGCGCGCATTCAGGCCGCGGTCCGCGATGCCAATGCCATGGAGTTCGTGGAATGCCTGCCCGGCCAGCTGGAGGCGCACATCGGCGCCAAGGGCGGCAAGCTCTCGGGCGGCCAGCGGCAGCGCCTGGCGATCGCCCGCGCCATGCTCAAGGACGCCCCGATCCTTGTCCTGGACGAGGCCACCGCCGCGCTCGACAACGCCTCCGAACGGCTGGTGCAGGACGCGTTGGCGAAGCTGATCCCCGATCGCACCACGCTGGTGATCGCGCATCGCCTGTCGACCATCGAACATGCCGACCAGGTGCTGGTGCTCGAGGCCGGCCGCCTGGTGGAGCAGGGCACGCACGCGGACTTGCTGGCGCGCGGCGGGGTGTACGCCCACCTGCATGCGATGCAATTCCGGGACGCGCCATGAGCCAGGCGCGCCGGCCCGTGCGGCCGCCGGCCTGGTGGTACGACGGAAGCCAGCCGCCCTGGCATGCTCGGCTGGTCGCGGGCGTGTATGCCGCGGTCGTCGCGCTGCGGCGCAGTGCGTATCGGCGGGGGTGGCGGAAGCGCGTGCACCCGGGCGTGCCGGTGCTCGTGGTCGGCAACCTCGTCGCCGGGGGCAGCGGCAAGACGCCCCTCGTGATCGCCTTGGTCGAGCGGCTGCGTGCGGCGGGCTGGACGCCGGGCGTCGCCAGCCGCGGGCATGGCCGCGAAGACGCCGGCATCGCGCGTTGGGTGGTGCCGGGCGACGATCCCGCGCTGGCCGGCGATGAGCCCCTTTTGATCGCCACCCGCACCGGCGCGCGCGTGCGGGTGGA
>JAFLEB010000139.1 GCA_017302075.1 Lysobacterales bacterium | reverse complement strand
CGCGCAACCACGCGGCGCTGCTCGCGAACCTGTTGGCGCAGACCGAGGCGCTGGCGAACGGCCAGGACGCCGAGGATCCGCATCGCCGCTACCCCGGCGACCGCCCGAGCACGCTGCTGTTGCTCGACCGCCTGGACGCGCATGCGCTGGGCATGCTGGTCGCGCTGTACGAACACAGCGTGTACCTGCAGTCGGTGCTGTGGGGCATCAACGCCTTCGACCAGTTCGGCGTCGAACTCGGCAAGCAGGTCGCCAGCCGCCTGTTGCCCGCGTTGCATGGCGAGGGCGAGGCCGGCGACGTGGTGACCCGCGAACTGTTGCGGGAATTCAATACGCGAGGCTGACCGGCAGGAAGGACGGGCCCGGTTTGCGCCGGGACCATCGGCGGCATGGATGCCGCCGATGAGCCTGCATCGACGTATTCACGGCGTGTCCCGGAGTGAAGCGGGATCGTCCGGCCCAGCGACGACGAGCGTGCGATCCATTGCGTGTTGTTCGAGCGCCCATGCCACGTGCTCGCGCACGATGGGCGACGGATGCGCGCGACGCGCGCGCAGGGCCTCGACGACCTCCGGCGTGGTCGGGGCATTGCCCAGCGCCACCGCGAGGTTGCGCAGCCAGCGTTCGTGCCCGCTGCGGCGGATCGCGGAGCCTTCGGTGCGGCGCAGGAACTCGTCTTCGTCCCAGGCGAACAACGCGACCAGCGTGGCCCGGTCGAGGTCGTTGCGCGCGCGGAAGTCGGCTTCGTCGGTGCGCCGCGCGAACTTGTTCCAGGGGCACGCCAGTTGGCAGTCGTCGCAACCGAAGATGCGGTTGCCGACCAGCGGGCGCAGTTCTTCGTCGATGCTGCCCGCGTGCTCGATGGTCAGGTAGCTGATGCAGCGCCGCGCATCCACCCGGTAGGGCGCGACGATCGCGCCGGTCGGGCAGATGTCGATGCAGCGCGTGCAGGTCCCGCAATGCGCGCTGGCGGACGGGTCGACCGGCAGCGGCAGGTCGACGAACAATTCGCCGAGGAAGAACCAGCTGCCGCCATCGCGATCGATCAGGCAGCTGTGCTTGCCGATCCAGCCGAGCCCGGCGTTGCGCGCCAGTGCGCGTTCCAGCACCGGCGCGGAATCGACGAACACGCGATGGCCGAACGGCCCGATGGTCGCCGCCACCGCATCCGCGAGGCGTTGCAGGCGGTGCCGCATGAGCTTGTGGTAATCGCGACCCAGCGCATAGCGGGCCACGTAGGCGCGTTCGCCGTCCTGCAGGTTGGCCCAGGCCGCCGCCTCGTCCTGGCCGTAGTCGAGACCGACCGACACCACCCGCAGCGTACCCGGCACCAGGGCCGCGGGCTGCTCCCGCAGCTCGCCGTGGCGCGCCATCCAGTCCATCGTCCCGTGCTGGCCCTGCGCCAGCCAGTCGCGCAGGTGGGCCACGTCGTCGCCGAGCTCGACGCCGGCGATCCCGACCCGCTGGAACCCGGCCTCGGTGGCGAGCGCGCGGATCCGCGCGGCCAGCGCGGCGGGGTCGGGAGCGGCGATCGGCATGCGTGCAGTATAGGTTCGCGTTCTAGAATCCCCGGATGCACAGCCCGTTCCCGCTGCACGACACCGCCACGCTGCGGCGCCTCGAAGCCCGCGGCATCGCGGCCTGCGATGGCGATGCCTTCGCCCTGATGGCGCGCGCCGGGCAGGCCGCCTGGCGCAGCGTGTTGCGGCACTGGCCGCGCGCTCATCGGCTGGTGGTGGCCTGCGGCCCGGGCAACAACGGCGGCGATGGCTACGTGCTCGCGCGGCATGCGCTGGAGGCCGGCCGCAGCGTGCGCGTGAGCGTGCTATCGGAACCCGCGACCGACCTCGCCCGGAATGCGCGCGACGCGTTCGTCGCGGCGGGCGGCGTCGTCGCACGGGGCGACGCGGCCTTGGGCGACGCCGACCTCATCATCGACGCGCTGTTCGGGATCGGCTTGTCGCGCGCGCTCGAGGGGGGCGCGGCGGCGTTGGTCGAATCGATCAATGCCCACCCGGCGCCGGTCCTTGCATTGGACGTGCCGAGCGGCGTCGATGCCGATCGCGGGCATGCGCCGGGGGTGGCGGTCGTCGCCGATCGCACCCTGCAGTTCATCGGGCGCCATCGCGGGCTACGCACCGGCGCGGCGCTCGACCACGCGGGCGAGCTTGAACTCGCCGGCCTCGACCTGCCGGAGGCCGTGTTCGACGGCATCGCGCCCGACGCGCTGGCCTGGCGCGCGGATGCCTTGCCCGCTTTCTTTCCGTTGCGCGCGCGCAACTCGCACAAGGGCCGCAACGGCCATGTGCTCTGCATCGGCGGCGATGCCGGCGGTGGCGGCGCGGTCCTGATGGCCGCAGAAGCCGCGCTACGCTGCGGTGCCGGGCTCGCCAGCGTGGCCACCCGCGCCGTGCATGTGCCGGGCGTGCTGGCGCGCCGCCCGGAAGTGATGGCGCATGCGGTGGAGGGCGTCGGCGACCTGCTGCCGACCCTGCCGCGGGCCGACGTGATCGCGATCGGGCCCGGCCTCGGGCGCGAGGCCTGGGGCCACGGCCTGCTGGCGGTCGTACTGGGCCAATCGACGCCGCGCGTGGTCGATGCGGATGCCCTGAACCTGCTCGCCGCCAACCAGTGGACCCTGGCCGAAGGCGACATCGCCACCCCGCATCCCGGCGAGGCAGCGCGCCTGCTCGGCGTCGATACCGCGACGGTCCAGCGCGACCGCTTCGCTGCCGTCGCCGCGTTGCAGGCACGGCTCGGCTGCACCGTGGTGCTGAAAGGTGCGGGCACCCTCGTTGCGTCGGCAGGGGCACCGATCGCGGTGGTCTGCGCCGGCAATCCCGGCATGGCCACTGGCGGCATGGGCGACGTGCTGGCCGGCGCGATCGCGGCCCTGCGCGCGCAAGGCCTGCCGCCTCACGATGCCGCGGTCGCCGGTGCCTTGCTGCACGGCGCGGCGGGCGATGCCGCGGCCCGCGACGAGGGCGAGCGCGGCCTGTTGCCCTCCGACCTGTTGCCCTGGCTGCGACGCCTCGCCAATCCGGTGCGGCGTTGAGCGGGGACGATGGCGTGCAGGTGACGCTGGCGCTGGCGGATGCCGCGGCGACCGAGGCGCTCGCAGCCCGGCTGGCCGCGCGCTTGCCGATGCGTGCCGTCGTCCATCTCCACGGCGACCTCGGCGCGGGCAAGTCGACCTTCGCCCGCGCAATGCTGCGAGCGCTCGGCGTGGCCGGGACCATCCGCAGCCCGACCTACACCCTGGTCGAGCCGTACGCGTTGCCCGGCGGCGGCCAGGCCCTGCACCTGGACATGTACCGGATCGGCGATCCCGGCGAGCTGGAGTTCCTCGGGCTAGACGAGGATTCCGCGCGCTTGTGGCTGGTCGAGTGGCCGGAGCGCGGTGCCGGGGCGCTGCCGGCGCCGGACCTGCGGGTGCAGCTGGCGGTGGCGGGCGAGGGCAGGCTGGCGCGGATCGAGTCGGGCTCACCCGCCGGCGAGGCATGGATCGACGCAGCGCACCTGGGCTGAGGCTTGCCGCACCTTGTTGCGGCCGGGCTGAGGAAAGTTCGGCAGGTTACGGATTATTAAGGGAAAACCCCTTGCATCATGGGCTGGCTGGTGCTTAACTCCCGGCCATGCGCGTCAAGGGGATCCGCGTCGAGCAGTTGCTGATGGCCGCCATGCTGGTGGCGGCGCTCTGCTGGAACCTCGCAAACGCCTCTGAAATCAAGCAGTTGCGCGTTGATGCCGGGGCCACCGGCACCCGTGCCGAAGTCCACCTGGACCGCCCCGGGGCCTACAAGGTCATCGAACTGCACAACCCCGAGCGGCTGGTCGTCGATTTCCCGGGCAGCCGCCTGGGGCGCAGCCTGGGCCTGCCGACTCCGACCGGTGCGATCCGCGCGGTCCGCACCGGACAGCCCGAAGCCGGCACGGTCCGCGTGGTGTTCGACCTTGCGACCTCGACCCGGCCGCTGCCGCCACGGATCGAGGATGGGGTCGGCGGTCCGCGCCTGGTGCTGGAATGGCCGGGCGATGGCGATGCCGCGACCGCCGCGCGCGAACCCGTGCCACAGGCGACACCGGATCCGATCGCCGCGTTGGCCGCGCAGTCCTCCGCGCCCGCTCAAAGCGTCACCCCGGTCAACGTCGTGCCGCAGCCCACGCCCGCCAAGGTCGAGGCGGCGCCTGTGGCCCCAAAGCCGGCTGACGTGCCGTTGGCCAGCACCGCCGCGCCGTCGGTGACCGACGTGCCGGTGCGCCCCGTACGGCCGCTGCCGTCCGGCACCCGCCCGCTGGTGATCGCCATCGATGCCGGCCATGGCGGCCAGGATCCGGGTGCGCACGGGCTCAACGGGACCCGCGAAAAGGACGTCACCCTCGCCATCGCCCGCGAGCTGGCGCGGCAGGTCAATGCCACGCCCGGGATGAAGGCCTTCCTCACCCGCGAGTCCGACTACTACATCCCGCTCAACCAGCGCGCACGCAAGGCCAGCGCGAACAAGGCCGACATCTTCCTGTCGATCCACGCCGACGCCGCGGAAAACCGCAACGCGCGCGGCTCGTCGGTGTACGTGCTGTCCACCCGCGGCGCCTCCTCGCAACGCGCGCGCTGGCTGGCCGACAAGGAAAATGCCGCCGACGTGATCGGCGGCGGGCGCGTCCGCGTGGCCGACGATACCCTCGCCTCGGTGCTGCTGGACCTCACCCAGAGCGGCAACATGCGCGCGTCGGAGGACGCCGCCGGGCACGTGCTGGGCGGCCTCAAGCGGGTCGGCAACAACCACAAGCCGGACATCGAGCGCGCCAACTTCGCCGTGCTGCGCACGTCCGACAAGATGCCGGCGATGCTGGTCGAGACCGCCTTCATCTCCAATCCCGACGAAGAGAAGCGGCTCGCCGACCCGGGTTTCCAGCGCACCCTGGCCTCGGCCATCCTCGACGGCATCGACCGCTACTTCACCCGCCAGCCGCCGCCGGGCACGCTGTATGCCCTGCGTGCGCAGGCGGCGCAGGACGCCACCGCGGTGTCCAGCGTCCCGCAGGGCGCGTTCGGCGCGGGCGGAAGCCCCTGACGCGACCCGGTAGACTGGGCGGGTGACGATCCGCCAACTGCCCGACACCCTGATCAACCAGATTGCAGCCGGCGAGGTGGTCGAACGACCCGCGTCGGTGGTCAAGGAACTGGTCGAGAACGCGCTGGATGCCGGTGCGCGCCGCATCGACATCGACCTCGAGGAAGGCGGCGTCCGCCTGATCCGCATCCGCGACGATGGCGGCGGCATCGGGCCGGAGGAGCTGCCGCTGGCGGTGAGCCGGCATGCGACCAGCAAGATCGCCAGCATCGACGACCTCGAGGCGGTCGCCACGCTCGGTTTCCGTGGCGAGGCGCTGCCGTCGGTCGCCTCGGTGAGCCGCTTCAGGCTCGCCTCGCGCCCGCGCGACGCGGCGCATGGCGCGGAGCTGCGGATCGAGGGTGGCCGCATCGGCGAGGTCGTGCCGCAGGCGCATCCGCACGGCACCACGGTGGAAGTGCGCGACCTGTTCTACAACGTGCCGGCGCGGCGCAAGTTCCTGCGCGCCGAGCGCACCGAGCTGTCGCACATCGAGGAATGGCTCCGCTCGCTCGCCTTGGCGCGGCCGGACGTGGAGCTGCGGGTCACCCACAACGGCAAGCCGTCGCGGCGCTGGAAGGGCGAGGGCGACCTGCTCTCGGAGGTGCGCCTGCACGAGGCGCTGGGCGAGGAATTCGCGCGCAACGCGCTGCGCGTCGACCATGCGGGCGCGGGCCTGCGCCTGCATGGCTGGATCGCGCAGCCGGCCTACAACCGCGCCAGCACCGACCAGCAATACCTCTACGTCAACGGGCGCAGCGTGCGCGACCGCAACGTCGCCCATGCGGTGCGCCAGGCCTACAGCGACGTGCTGTTCCATGGCCGCCACCCGGCCTACGTGCTGTTCCTCGAACTCGACCCGCGCGGCGTCGACGTCAACGTGCACCCGGCCAAGCACGAGGTGCGCTTCCGCGAATCGCGCCTGGTCCACGATTTCGTCTACCGCAGCCTGCACGCCGCGCTCGCCGAGACCCGCGCGGGCGCCACCGCGGCACCGATGCCGTCGCTGGCCGCCGCCAACGAGGCGCGCTGGTCGCTGCCGCCGCCG
>JAFLEB010000138.1 GCA_017302075.1 Lysobacterales bacterium | reverse complement strand
GGCGCCGACATCACCTACGGCACCAACAACGAATTCGGCTTCGACTACCTGCGCGACAACATGGCGCTGGCCAAGGAAGACCGCTACCAGCGCGGCCTGCACTACGCGATCGTGGACGAGGTCGACTCGATCCTGATCGACGAGGCGCGCACCCCGCTGATCATCTCCGGCCCGGCCGACGAATCGCCCGAGCTCTACATCCGGGTCAACCAGATCGTGCCCAGCCTGGTCCGCCAGGACAAGGAAGACAGCCCGGGCGACTTCTGGGTCGACGAGAAGCAGAAGCAGGTGCACCTGTCGGAAGGCGGCCAGGAGCACGCCGAGCAGCTGCTGCGCGGCGCCGGCATCCTCGGCGAGGACGAGAGCCTGTACGCGCCGCAGAACATCCACGTGGTGCACCACCTCAACGCCGCGATGCGCGCGCACTCGATCTACCAGCGCGACGTGGACTACATCGTCCGCGATGGCGAAGTGGTGATCGTCGACGAGTTCACCGGCCGCACCCTGCCGGGCCGCCGCTGGTCCGACGGCCTGCACCAGGCGGTCGAGGCCAAGGAAGGCGTCGCCGTCCAGCGCGAGAACCAGACGCTGGCGTCGGTGACGTTCCAGAACCTGTTCCGCATGTACAAGAAGCTGGCCGGCATGACCGGCACCGCCGACACCGAGGCCTACGAGTTCCAGAACATCTACGGCCTGGAAGTGGTGGTCATCCCGACCCACCGCCCGATGATCCGCAAGGACCACTCCGACCTGGTGTTCCTCAACCGCGCCGGCAAGTACCGCGCGGTGGCCAAGGACATCGTGGAATGCGTGGGCCGCGGCCAGCCGGTGCTGGTCGGTACCACCTCGATCGAAGTGTCCGAATTGCTGAGCGAACAGCTGCAGGCCGCCGGCATCCCGCACGAGGTGCTGAACGCGAAGCAGCACGAGCGTGAAGCGCACATCGTCGCCCAGGCCGGCCGCCCGGGCGCGGTCACCATCGCCACCAACATGGCCGGCCGCGGCACGGACATCGTGCTCGGCGGGTCGCTGGAGGCCGAGCTCGCCGCGCTGGAGGCGCAGGGCGAGGTCGACGAGGCCACCCGCGAGCGCCTGAAGGCCGAATGGCAGCAGCGCCACGACGCGGTCAAGGCCGCCGGCGGCCTGCACATCGTGGGCACCGAGCGCCACGAGTCGCGCCGCATCGACAACCAGCTGCGCGGCCGCTCCGGCCGCCAGGGCGACCCGGGCTCCTCCCGCTTCTACCTGTCGCTGGAAGACAACCTGATGCGCATCTTCGCCGCCGACTGGGTGCAGAAGGTGATGGCGCGGATGGGCCTGAAGGAAGACGACATCATCGAGTCGCCGCTGGTCACCAAGCAGATCGCCAACGCGCAGCGCAAGGTCGAGGCCCACAACTTCGACATCCGCAAGAACCTGCTCGACTTCGACGACGTCAACAACGACCAGCGCAAGGTGATCTACGCGCAGCGCGACGAATTGCTGGAGGCCGAGAGCGTCAAGGACAACGTCGACGGCATCCGCACCGACGTGGTCGGCGACTTGGTCGAGCGCTACGTGCCGGCCAACTCGGTGGATGACCAGTGGGACCTGGCCGGCCTGGAGGCCGAGCTGTCCAGCGAGTACGGCGTCCACCTGCCGCTGGTGCAGATGCATGCCGAGCGCGAGGAGCTGGACGCCGAGGAGATCGAGGCCAAGGTACAGGACGCGGTGGCCGAGCTGTTCGCGGGCAAGGAAGCGCAGGTCGGCGGCGAGACCATGCGCATGCTTGAGAAGCACGTGATGCTGAACGTGCTGGACCAGAACTGGAAGGAGCACCTGGGCCGCATGGACTACCTGCGCCAGGGCATCCACCTGCGCGGCTACGCCCAGAAGCAGCCCAAGCAGGAATACAAGAAGGAAGCCTTCGAGCTGTTCTCGGAACTGCTGGAGAAGGTGAAGCGCGAGGTGATCTCCCTGCTCGCCCGCGTGCGCATCCGCGACGAGGCCGAGATCGCCGCCGCCGAGGCGGAGGAGCGCGCGCGCGCCGAGGCCGCGGCCCGGCGCATGCAGTTCCAGCACCCGGACATGGGCGGCATGGGTGCCGACGAGGAGGCTGCCGCGGTGCAGGCCGCAGCTGCCCAGCAGGCCGCCTACGGCGAAGAATCGCAGCGCATCGGTCGCAACGATCCGTGCCCGTGCGGCTCCGGCAAGAAGTACAAGCACTGCCACGGGCAGCTCAGCTGAAGCTGAGCTGCCCGTCGTGCAGCCCGCTGAACCGGGCTGCACCCCCAGGTCCGCTGCGCGGACCCGGGCCCCCGACGGGTCATCCCTCCGATCCCCCGCGCCCTTGGCGCGCCCCCCTTACCAAGGGGGGCTTGGTTGCACCAAGCTTCATCGCGCCCGGGCCGATTCGATCAGCCATCCTCCCGCGATGAAACATCTCCACGTCGTCGCCGGCGTCATCCGCGATGCGCAGGGCCGCTTCCTGCTGGCCCAACGCACGCAGGCGCGCGACCTCGCCGGCCTGTGGGAATTCCCCGGCGGGAAGGTCGAGCCCGGCGAGGCACCCGCGTCCGCGCTGGCGCGCGAATTGCACGAGGAGCTCGGGATCGAGGCCGCTGCCGGCGCCTCGGTGATCCGCGTGCCCCAGCGCTACCCGGACAAGCGCTTGGTGCTCGACGTGCATGAAGTCGCGCATCGCGGCACGCCGCGCGGGCTGGAAGGCCAGGCCCTGGCCTGGGTAGCCCCGGCCGACCTGCCCGGCTATCCGATGCCGCCTGCGGACCGGCCCGTGGTCGCGGCGCTGCTGCAGCCCGCGCAGTACCTGGTCACCCCGGCACCGATCGACGCGGCGTCGTGGCTCGCCGGGCTGGAAGTGGCGCTGGCCGGCGGCATCCGGCGCGTGCAGCTGCGGGCGCCCGGGTTCGATCCCGCGGCCTGGATGAGGCTCGCGGACGCTGCGGCCGAACGCTGCCGCGCGGCGGGTGCCGACGTGCTGGTGAATGGCGATGCCGCCCTCGCCACCCGCCTGCGGGTCGGCCTGCACCTGCGCGCGGCGCAGTTGCACGAGGCCGGGATCGCGGCCGCGATTGCCCGCGTGCGGATGCAGGGCGGGAGGGTCGCGGCATCCTGCCATGACGCGGACGAGCTCGACGCGGCCCAATCGCTGGGCTGCGACTTCGCAGTGCTCGGCCCGGTGCAGGCGACCGCCAGCCACCTGGGCGCCGAGGGCATCGGCTGGGCGCGATTCGCCGCATTGCGCGAAGGCGTGGCGCTGCCGATCTACGCGATCGGCGGGCTCGGTCCGGGCGACCTCGAGCAAGCACGCTGGCATGGCGGGCAGGGCATCGCCGCGATCCGCGCGCTGTGGCCGCTCGCCTAAGCGGCCGCCAGGTTGCGATACAACCGATCCAGGGCTTCCACCGCCGCGGGCAGCGCCTCCAGCGGGCCGTCGTTCGGCAGGAGGTCGTCCGCGATCGCCAGCCGCTGCGCGCGGGTCGCCTGCGCGGCGATCATCGCCTCGGCCAGCGCGGTGTCGATGCCGTCGCGGCTTCGCAGGCGTTGCAGCTGCACCGTCTCAGGCACGTCCACCACCAGGATGCGGCGCAGCCAAGGATAGGCTGCGCGGCCGCCGGCTTCGGCCAGCAGCGGGATCGAGGCGATGGCGTACGGCCCGTCGGCCCTGGCACAGGTCGCTTCCAGCGCCGCGCGCACCCGGGGATGGATGATCGCTTCCAGCACGCGGCGCGCCTCGGGATCCTCGAACACCCGTCGCCGCATCGCCGCGCGATCCAGGCTGCGATCAGGCGCCAGCACCCCCGTGCCGAACGCCGCGACCACCTCGGCCAGGCCCTCGCTACCCGCCGCCACCGTGTTGCGCGCGGCGGCATCGGCATCCGCCACCGCGATCCCGCGGTCGCGGAACAGGCGGTCCACGGTGCTCTTGCCGGAGGCGATGCCGCCGGTCAGGCCGATGACGAAGACGCTCATGCTCGGAGGAAAAGGGGCCAGAGTGAATTTCCCGTCGAAACAATCCGGGGATTCCATGGTGCCAGGTCGGGAAACTTCACTCTGGCCCCTTTTCCCCGCTCGGCGTCGATGTTGGGTCGTGGGAGCGCGCCTTGCGCGCGATGGCAACACGGGTCGCGCGCAAGGCGCGCTCCTACGCCAGGCCCGCTAGGCGCATGTACCAGCCCACCAGGTCCTTGCCCCAGAAGAAGCTGATCCAGCCGGCGATCGCCAGGTACGGCCCGAACGGGATCGGCGTGGCTTTGTCCTTGCCCTTCGCCGCCAGCCAGAGCGAGCCGACCACCGCGCCCACCAGCGACGACAGCAGGATCGTCGGCAGCACGCCGGCCAAGCCGGTCCATGCCCCCAATGCGGCCAGCAGCTTGAAGTCGCCGTGGCCCATGCCTTCCTTGCCGGTCAGTTGCTTGAACACCCAGTACACCGACCACAGGCTCAGGTAGCCGGCCATCGCGCCCAGCATGGCGGACTTCTGGCCGACGTACAGGTTTTCCACCGAGGCCACCATGCCCAGCCACATCAGCGGCAAGGTGAGTTGGTCTGGCAGCAGGCGGGTGCGCAGGTCGATGCCGGAGAGCGCGACCAGGAAGCTGGTCAGCAGCATCGCTCCGAAGCCCTTCCAGCCGAAGCCGAACTGCCATGCGCAGGCCAGGAACAGCAGGCCGGTCAGCAATTCCACCAACGGGTACTGGATCGATATCGGCGCCTTGCAACTGCGGCACTTGCCGCGCAGGGCCAGCCAGCTCAGCAGCGGAATGTTCTCGTACCAGGACAGGGCATGCCCGCAGTGCGGGCAGTGCGAGCGTTCCACCACGATCCCCGGCGGCGGCGGTTCGTACAGCTCCGGGATCTCCAGGATCTCGCGGGCGTCGCGCTTCCACTGCCATTCCAGGCGCCTGGGCAGGCGCAGGATGACCACGTTGAGGAAGCTGCCGACCAGCAGCCCGAGGCCGGCCGCGGCCGGGTAGCCGAGGCCGGGGTGCGCATCCAGGAACGCCATCTAGCCGCCTGCCCTGGTCACATCACGGTCATGGCGATCTTGAAGATCGGCAGGTACATCGCCACGACGATGGAGCCGACCAGGCCGCCGATGACCACCATGATGAAGGGTTCGATCAGGCTGGAGATCGCATCGACGGCGTTGTTCACTTCTTCCTCGTAGAACTCCGCCACCTTCATCAACATCGTGTCCAGCGCGCCGGCTTCCTCGCCGATCGCGGTCATCTGCACCACCATGTGCGGGAACAGGTCCACCTGCTTCATCGCCACGTTGACCGGGTAACCCACGGCGACATCGTCCTTCATCTTGCGCACCGCGCGCTCGTAGACAGTGTTGCCGGTGGCGCCCGCCACGTTGTCCATCGCTTCCACCAGCGGCACGCCGGCCTTGAAGGTGACCGCCAGGGTGCGGGCGAAGCGGGCGATCGAGGAGTCGTGCAGCACCTTGCCGATCACCGGGATCTTCAGCATGAGCCGGTCCATGGTGTGTTTCAGCGCGGGCGAGCGCTTGTAGAAGAACAGGAACACGCCCACGCCGATCGCCGTGAGGATGGCGAACAGCCACCACCACTTGACCAGGTAATCCGACAGCCCGAACACCAGGGCCGTGAAGGCGGGCAGGTCGGCGCCGAAGCTGCTGAAGGTTTCCTTGAAGATGGGCACCACGTAGGTGAGCAGGATCCCGCAGACCAGGATCGCCACCGCGATGATCGAGGCCGGGTAGAACAGCGCCTTCTTGATCTTGCCCTTGACGCTCTCGATGTTCTCCTTGTACGTGGCGATGGTCTCCAGGACCGTCTCCAGCACGCCGGAGGATTCGCCGGCGCGGACCAGGTTGCGGTAGAGCTCGTCGAACTGCACCGGGTACTGGCTGAGCGCCTCGTAGATCGAGGCGCCGCCCTCGATGTCGCCCTTGATGTTGTTGACCATCTTCTTCATGGCCGGGTTCTTCTGCCCGCCGGCGATGATCTCCAGCGCCATCACGATCGGCACGCCCGACTTCATCATGGTCGCCAGCTGGCGGCTGAAGATCGCGATGTCGCGCGCACCGATTTTCTTCGCCGCGCCGCCGAACAGCGGCTTGGCCTTTGGCTTCACCGTGGTCGGGGTGATGCCCTGCTTGCGCAGCTCGGCGCGTAGCAGGTTGGCGTTCTTCGCCAGCTGCTCGCCCTTCATCACCACGCCGCGCTTGTCGCGGCCCTGCCAGACGAATTCCACCATGGGGTTCAGGCGGCGCGCTTCGGCCTGGGTGCGCGCCTTGCTGACGGCTGCTCTGCGTGCGGACATGTCGGTTCCCTCAGTCCTTGGTGACGCGGTTGATCTCGATCAGGCTGGTGATCCCCTGTTTCACCTTGTCCAACGCGGAACGC
>JAFLEB010000137.1:4854-6430 GCA_017302075.1 Lysobacterales bacterium | reverse complement strand
GCGCCGACGTGGTCTACGCCAAGAGCTGGGGCGCCTTGCCGTACTTCGGCAACTGGGCACCGGAGCAGCCGATCCGCGACCAGTACAAGCACTTCATGGTCGACGAGGCCAAGATGGCCCTGACCAACAACGGCGTGTTCAGCCATTGCCTGCCGTTGCGCCGCAACGTGAAGGCCACCGATGCGGTGATGGATTCGCCCAACTGCATCGCCATCGATGAGGCCGAGAACCGCCTGCACGTGCAGAAGGCGGTGATGGCCGCGTTGTTGCGCTGAACCGACCACTCCCGCATCCCCACGCCCGACTGGATCCCACATGACCACCCCCAACGATTCCCGCGACATCGTGCTGGCCTTTTCCGGCGGCCTCGACACCAGCTTCAGCGTGCCCTACCTGCAGGAGCGTGGCTGGAACGTGCACACCGTGTTCGCCGACACCGGCGGCGTGGATGCGGAGGAGCGCGCCTTCATCGAGCAGCGCGCGGCCGAGCTGGGGGTGGCCAGCCACGTCACCATCGACGGCGGCCCGGCGATCTGGTCCGGCTTCGTGAAGCCGTTCGTGTGGGCGGGCGAGGGCTACCAGGGCCAGTACCCGCTGCTGGTCAGCGACCGCTACCTGATCGTCGACGCGAGCCTGGCGCGCGCGCGCGACCTCGGCACCAACGCGATCGCGCATGGCTGCACCGGCATGGGCAACGACCAGGTGCGCTTCGACCTGGCGGTGAAGGCACAGGGCGACTACCGCATCGTGGCCCCCATCCGCGAGATCCAGAAGGAGCACACCCAGACCCGCGCCTACGAGCAGGCCTACCTCGAGGAGCGCGGCTTCGGCGTACGCGGCAAGCAGAAGCAGTACACGATCAACGAGAACCTGCTGGGCGTGACCCTGTCCGGCGGCGAGATCGATGCTTGGGAGGCGCCGGGCGAGGGCGCGCGCGGCTGGTGCGCGCGCCGCGAGCAGTGGCCGGCCGAACCGCTGGAAGTGGCGCTGCGCTTCGAGCGCGGCGAGGCGGTGGCGCTGGACGGCACCGTGATGCCCGGCGAGAAGATCCTCGCCAAGCTCAACACCATGTTCGCCCAGTACGGCGTCGGCCGCGGGATGTACACCGGCGACACCACCATCGGCCTGAAGGGCCGCATCGTGTACGAAGCGCCGGGCCTGGCCGCGCTGCTGGCCGCGCACCGCGCGCTGGAGGAAGCCGTGCTCACAAAGCACCAGAACCGCTTCAAACCGGAGGTCGGCCGCAAGTGGGTGGAACTGGTGTACGAGGGCTTCTACCACGACCCGCTCAAGGCCGACCTCGAGGCCTACCTCGCATCCTCGCAGGCGCAGGTCAATGGCGAGGTGGTGCTGCGCACCAGCGGCGGCCGCGTCGATGCGGTCGCGGTGCGCTCGCCGCACATCCTCAACAGCAAGGGCGCGACCTACGCGCAGTCGGCGGACTGGGGCGTGGAGGAAGCCGAAGGCTTCATCAAGCTGTTCGGCATGAGCAGCACGCTGTGGGCGCAGGTGAACCGCTGAGGATGCCGACCCCATGAGCGCACTGCGCATCAGCACCGACCCGGCCGAACTCGAC
>JAFLEB010000137.1:0-4754 GCA_017302075.1 Lysobacterales bacterium | reverse complement strand
GGCTTCCGCATCGAGGTCAGCGACCACGGCGAAGGCGCGGTGTCCCTGTTCGCGGTGCGCGGCAACCCCGGGCGCGTGTTCAACGTGCACCTGGACACCGTGCCCTCGTCCGAGGCGTGGAGCGCCGACCCGCATGTCCTGCGCGTCGACGGCGACCGCGCGATCGGCCTCGGCGCCTGCGACATCAAGGGCGCCGCCGCCGGCCTGCTGGTGGCCGCGAATGCCACCACGGGCGATGCCGCGTTCCTGTTCTCCAGCGACGAGGAAGCCAACGATCCCCGCTGCATCGCCGCCTTCCTCGCCCGCGAGCACGGCTTCACCGAGGCGATCATCGCCGAACCCACCCGCTGCGAGGCGGTGCTGGCGCATCGCGGCATCAGCTCGGTGCTGCTGCGCTTCAAGGGCGAGGCCGGTCACGCATCCGGCGCCAACGCGCTGGCCGCGAATGCCCTGCACCACGCGATGCGCTGGGGCGGCCATGCGCTGGACCTGGTCGAAGCCGAGGCGAACACGCGCTTCGGTGGCCTCACCGGCCTGCGCTTCAACATCGGCAAGGTCGAGGGCGGGATCAAGGCCAACGTGATCGCGCCCAGCGCCGAGCTGCGCTTCGGCTTCCGACCGCTGCCCTCGCATGACCTCCAGCAACTGCATGCCCGGTTCCGGGGCTGCGCCGCGCCGGCCGCGCTGGCGCATTACGAAGAGACCTTCCGTGGCCCGTCGCTGCCCGCCGGCGACACCGCGACGGCGGAGGAGCGCAGGCTGGCCGCGCGCGACCTGGCCGACGGGCTGGGCCTGCCGATCGGCAACGCCGTCGACTTCTGGACCGAAGCCTCGCTGTTCTCGCAGGCCGGCCTGACCGCCTTCGTGTACGGCCCGGGCGACATCGCCCAGGCCCACACCGCCGACGAATGGGTGGCGCTGGAGCAGTTGCAGCGCTACGCCGACGCCGTCACTCGCATCCTGGGAACCTGACCTGCCGTGACCCCGATCCTCACCCCGCAAGCCGTGCACGACCCGCAGACGCGGCAGACCATCGTCCGCCTGCTGTCCAGCATGGGCAGCGCCAAGGAAATCAGCCAGTACCTGAAGCGCTTCTCGCAGCTCGACGCGGCGCGCTTCGCCGTGGTCAAGGTCGGCGGCGCGGTGCTGCGCGACGACCTCGACGCACTGGTGTCGTCGCTGGCGTTCCTGCAGGACGTCGGCCTGACCCCGATCGTCATCCATGGCGCCGGCCCGCAGCTGGATGCCGAGCTGGCCGCCGCCGGCATCGAGAAGCAGACCATCGACGGCCTGCGCGTGACCTCGCCGGAAGCGCTGGCGATCGTGCGCCGGGTGTTCCATGCGCAGAACCTCAAGCTGGTGGAAGCGCTGCAAGCGAGCGATGCGCGCGCCACCAGCATCGTCTCCGGCGTGTTCGAAGCCGACTACCTCGACCGCGCCCGCTACGGCCTGGTCGGCGAGGTCAAGCGGGTCGACCTCGCGCCGATCCAGGCCAGCCTGCAGGCGGGGTCGATCCCGGTGATCGCCTCGCTGGGCGAGACCGTGGGCGGGCAGATCCTCAACGTCAACGCCGACTTCGCCGCCAACGAGCTGGTGCAGGTGCTGCAGCCGTACAAGATCGTGTTCCTGACCGGGACCGGCGGCCTGCTGGACGCGGACGGCAAGGTGATCGACTCGATCAACCTGTCCACCGAGTATGCGCACCTGATGCAGCAGCCGTGGATCGAGGGCGGCATGCGGGTGAAGATCGAGCAGATCAAGGACCTGCTGGACGGGCTGCCGCTGGCTTCGTCGGTGTCGATCACCCGGCCCGCCGAGCTGGCCAAGGAGTTGTTCACCCACAAGGGCTCCGGCACCCTGGTGCGCCGCGGCGAGCGCGTGCTGCAGGGCGATGCGTGGGCCGACTTCGACCCGCCGCGGTTGCGCGGGCTGATCGAGTCCGCATTCGGGCGCAAGCTGCTGCCGGACTACTTCGAGACCACCGTGCTGCATCGCGCCTACGTCAGCGAGAACTACCGCGCGGCGGTGATCCTCACCCGCGAGGATGCCGGCATCTACCTCGACAAGTTCGCGGTGCTCGACGATGCGCAGGGCGAAGGCCTGGGCCGCGCGGTCTGGCTGGTGATGCGCGAGCAGAATCCGACCCTGTTCTGGCGCTCGCGCCACGGCAACCCGGTCAACGGGTTCTACGACGCCGAGTCCGACGGCTGCATCAAGCAGGCCAGGTGGAAGACATACTGGTACGGCCCGGCCGGCTTCGACCTGATCGAACGCTACGTGCACACCTGCGCCATGCGCCCGGCCACGCTGGAGGACGTTCCCATGGAGGGCGGGGCATGAGCGCGTTGCGCGTCGGTATCGTCGGTGCCCGCGGCCATGTCGGCGCGGAGCTGATCCGCCTGCTCGCCGGGCATCCCGCGTTCGAGCTGGCCTACGTCACCTCGCGCGAGCGCGCCGGGCAGCCGCTGGCCGCGCACGTGGACGGCTATGCCGGCGACGTGCACTACACCTCGCCCGCCTACGAGGACCTGCCGGACCTCGGCGCCGACGCGGTGGTGCTGGCCCTGCCCAACGGCAAGGCGGGGCACATCGTCGGCCAGTTCGACGCGGCCGGCGCCGATGCGGTCCTGCTGGACCTGTCGGCCGACTACCGCTTCGATCCATCCTGGTACTACGGGTTGCCGGAGCTGACCCGCGCGCGTTACGAGGGCCAGCGCCGGATCAGCAATCCCGGCTGCTACGCCACCGCGATGCAGCTGGCGATCGCGCCGATGCGCAGCGTGCTCGAGGGCCCGGTGCAGTGCTTCGGGGTGTCCGGGTATTCGGGCGCGGGCACCACGCCGAGCGACAAGAACGACGTCGCGCTGTTGCGCGACAACCTGATGCCGTACGCGCTGACCGGGCACGTGCACGAACGCGAGGTCGCATCGCAGCTGGGCCACCCGATCGAGTTCATGCCGCACGTCGCGCCGCATTTCCGCGGCCTGACCATCACCGCCAACCTGCACCTGTCGATCGCGTTCGATCGCGACGAGGTGCTGGCGCGCTACCACCGCCGCTACGGCGGCGAGCCGCTGGTCAGGGTGCAGGACGAGGCGCCGTGGGTGAGCCGGATCGCCGGCGCGCACCACGTCGCGCTGGGCGGATTCGCTCTGTCCGGCGACGGCCGGCGACTGGTCGTCGTCGCCACCGAGGACAACCTGCTCAAGGGCGCGGCGACCCAGGCGCTGCAGAACCTCAACCTCGCATTCGGCCTCGACGAGGTCGCCGGGATTCCGCTGGAGGACGCGGCATGAGCGCATTGTTGTGGCAGAAGCCGGGCGTGGCCGTCGATGCCCGCATCCAGGCCTTCCTCGCCGGCGACGACGTGGTCCTCGACCGCGAATTCTTCCTGCACGACATCGCCGCGAGCGCGGCGCATGCCGAAGGCCTGCAGCGGATCGGCATCCTGTCCGCCGATGAGCTCGACGGGCTGAAGCGCGAACTCGCGGTGCTGGCCGACGACTTCCGCAGCGGCGCGTTCGTGCTCGATGACCGCTACGAGGACGGGCATTCGGCGATCGAAGCGCGCCTCACCGAACGCCTGGGCGATGCCGGCCGCAAGATCCACACCGGGCGGAGCCGCAACGACCAAGTGCTGGTCGCCACCCGGCTATGGCTAAAGGAGAAGCTGGCGGGCGTGGCCGCGGTGTCGCGCGAGGTGGCGCGGATCGCACTCGGGCGCGCGGCCGCCGAATGCGACCTGCCGATCCCGGGCTACACGCATATCCAGCGTGCTGTTGTTTCGTCGGCGGGCATGTGGTGGGCGGGGTGGGCGGAAGCCTTCATCGACGACGCGATCCGCGCGATCGACACGCTCACGCTGGTCGATGCCAATCCGCTCGGCACCGCCGCCGGTTACGGCGTCAACCTGGCGCTGGACCGCGAGCACACCACCGCGGCGCTCGGCTTCGCGCGGCTGCAGGTCTCGCCGGTCTATGCGCAATTGTCGCGCGGCAAGTTCGAGCTCGCCGCGCTGGAGGCGCTGGGCAGCACGACGCTGGACCTGCGGCGCCTGGCCTGGGACCTGTCGCTGTACACCAGCGCCGAGTTCGGCTTCGTCGCCTTGCCGGCGCAGTACACCACCGGCAGTTCGATCATGCCGAACAAGCGCAACCCCGACGTGATCGAACTGATGCGCGCCACCCACGCCAGCGTGGCCGCCGCGCGCACCGAGATCGAACAGCTGCTGTCGCTGCCCTCGGGCTACCAGCGCGACCTGCAGGCGTCCAAGGGCGCGATCGTGCATGGCTTCGGCCGCGGACTGGCCGCGCTGGAGCTGCTGCCCGACCTGCTCGCGAACCTGGAATGGCGCGAGGACCGCCTGCGCGCCGCGATCGACGCCGGTATGTACGCGACCGATGTCGCGGTTGAGGCCGCGATCGTCGGGGTGCCGTTCCGCGAGGCCTACAAGGCGGCCGCGGCCGCCGCCGATTCGGCCGGGCAGGGCAGGACGCCGGAAGGCTCGCTGGCCGCGCGCACCTCGCCCGGCGCCGCCGCCGACCTGCGGCTGGACGCGCTGCACGCGCGCCTGCAGGCGCTGGGCTGAGCGATGGCCGCCTTCACGCCGCAGGCGCTCCCGGCGTGGCGACGCGCGGTGCTGAAGGTCGGCAGCAGCCTGCTCGCCGGCAGTGGCGGGCTCGACCCCGTGCATGCGCGCGAGCTCGCCGCCTTCATCGCGGCGGCGCGCGCACAGGGCCGCGAGGTGGTGCTGG
>JAFLEB010000136.1 GCA_017302075.1 Lysobacterales bacterium | reverse complement strand
TCGGCGCCGGCGCCGGCGTGTTCGCCTTCGCCGCGGCCGGCCACGGTGCCGAAGTCTGCTGCAGCGAGGCGAATCCGCTGAAGCGGCGTTTCCTGCGTTTCCGCCGCGCGCGCGCGCGCGCCGTGCCCGTGCGCCTGGGCGGCGCGGCCGCCGGCAGACACTGGCCGGCGGCACTGGCCATCGATGTGCTCGACCACCTGCCGGACCCAGTCGCCGCGATCGATGCGCTGGCCGAACGCATCGCACCGGGCGGACACCTGCTGCTGCAGGCGGGATTCCCTGCCGACGGCTGGCATCGCACCGGCGACCCGCTGGTGGCCGCCGTGCATGCCGCACTGATACGGCGTTTCCTGCCGGTGGAGGCGGCACCGGAACTCACCGGCCGCGGCGCGATGCTGCTGCGCCGCCGGTCCGCACCCAGCGAAGTCCGTATCGCCACCGCACAGACGCGGGTGCGGCTGGATCCGGCCGCACATCTTCATCCGCAACCGGGTCCAGAGCCGGGCATGGACAGCTTCGTGCTGGCCGCGCCGCGGTTCTACGCACAGGCGTTGCGCCTGAGCGCGGCCGGCGCGCGCCTGGCTTCGGCCTGCCGGGATGCGCCGCGGCTGGACGCACTGTGCGCGACGCTGGCGGCCGAGGGCATCGAGCCAGACACCGTCGTCGCCGCGGTGGAAGCCCTGCGCGAAGCGCGCCTGCTGACGTTGGAGGCCGATCAATGAGCGCCGCCGCTCCAGCCGCGACCGCCGCGTCGCCGCTGCGCCTGCATCCTTTCGTGCATGTGCTGGAAGACCGCCGTCCCGGCGCGGAAGACCGGCGCGGGCTGTTTCACACGCTCACCGGCGACTGCCTGCAGATCGGCACCGACCTGCTGTCGCAAGTGCTCTGCGGCCGGTCTTCCCCGGAAGCCGCCGCCGCGACCGAGGTGCTCGGCGAATGGGGGTTGCTGGTCGGCGCCGCCGAGGCTCGCGATCCCGCGCGGCTGCTCGCCCCCTTGCTGCAGCGGCAATTGTCGATTCCGGCGCATACGCCCACCCTCGCCAGCGTCCGTGCGGACACGACCCTGCTCTACCGCCCGCAAGGGCTGAGCTGCTGTCGGCTGCCGCGCGATGCCCGGGTGCCGCGGGTTGTGCGCGAACAGATCGATCCCCGCTGCGGCGCGCTGCTGCAGTCGGCCGAACATCAGCATCCCCTCGGCGAAGCCATGGACCGGCTCGGGCTGGATCCGGCCACCGCACTGCGCCTGCTGGCGGTGCTGGCCGACCCGGAGCGCCAAACGATCCGGTTGGCCGCGGGCACGACCGCAGAAGCCGACCTGCGCTCGCAGCACCACTATCCGATGCAGCACTTCGAACCAACCGGCGCCATCGAACCGGCGGCGCATCACTACGAAGCCGGAATTGTGGACGCGCAGTTCAACTTCGACTGGCTCGAACCCACGGTCGCGCACGCGTTCCGGCGACCGACAGCCGCCCTGGACGGCCGAGCCTACGGCGCCGCGCTGTTCGCTGCGGTGGAGCCGTGGCGGGCCTTACACGAAGGTATCTGCCGGGTGCTCGAAATCGGCGGCGGCACCGGCGAGCTGGCACTGGCCTTCCTGCAAGCGGCGCGCAGCGCCGGCGCGGCCGACCGCATCGAGTACCACATCCTCGACCGTTCTCCCGCATTGCTCGCGGCGCAGCGCGAACGCCTGCACGCGCACGGCTTCGAGCCGATCCTGCGGCAGGGCGACGCCCAGCGCGCGCTGCCGCAGGGTGCCCACTTCGATCTGGTGCTGGTCAACGAAGTCATCAGCGATTTCGAAGTGAGCGACGGCCAGCAGATCGGCGCCCGTGCGTTCCTGCAACTACTCCCGACGGTGCTGGCGCCCGGCGGACAGGCGCTGCTGATCGAATACGGCGCGCTGGCGGCGGCGCCGACGCGGGTGGAACATCTGGGCCACGAGGAGTATTCCATCGACTTCGGCGACCTGCGCGATGCCGCGCCTGCAGCCGGGCTCGGCGCCGAAGTGCTGTCGCTCGGCGCGCTGCTCGGCGCGCGCTGGGACACGCCGATGCTGGTCGGACAACAGGAGCGCCATCTCTGCCTGCATGCCGCCTTCGCCGATCACGGCGCCAGCTTCGAATCGCGCGTCTACGACCGCGACGGCTTCCTGCAGCATTACGGCGAGCTCTGCCGGCACCTGGGCCTGATGCGGCTGAGCTTCAGCCCGCTGCACGAGGGTCACCAGTTCGGCCCGGACCTCCGCCAGTTCCTGGCGCTGCGGCTGATGCATGCCGGCGCTGCACCGGGGCATCGCCGCGGGGAGTACGCATGAGCGCGCGCATCCTCGGGGTGTCCGCGTTCTACCACGACAGCGCCGCCGCCCTCGTCCGCGATGGACAACTGGTCGCGGCCTGCGCCGAGGACCGCTTCTCGCGCGTGAAACACGACAGCTCGCTGCCGATGCGGGCAGCGCAGTTCTGCCTCGCGCAGGGCGATCTCGCGGCGCACGAACTCGACGCGGTGGTCTTCTACGAACGGCCCGACTACAAATTCCTGCGCGTGCTGCGGGTGCTGCTGTCGGGCTATCCCCGCGGCGGCGGCCGCTTCGCACGCGGCATCGTGTCGTGGATCAGCGAAAAGCTCTGGGTGCGGACGAAACTCAGCGACGCCCTGGACGTGGACCCGGCGATCATCCGCTTCGTCGAGCATCACACCAGCCATGCGGCCTACGCCTTCTACGCATCGCCCTACGCGCGCGCCGCGCTGCTGACCCTGGACGGCGTTGGCGAAGACACCTGCGGCAGCATCGGCATCGCGGACCGGGCGCAGGGGATCCGCGCGCTGGAAAGCACGCCGTATCCGCATTCGCTGGGGCTGGTCTATGCGGCGATCACCGGCTACCTCGGCTTCCGTCCCAACGATGCCGAGTGCAGCACCATGGCGCTGGCCGCGTTCGGCAAGCCGCAGCACCGCGAACTGTTCGAACGCCTGATCGCCTGCAGCGAAGGGCAATTGCGCATCGCGCCGGGGCACTTCGATTTCGCCGCCGACCACAGCCACAGTTATCTGCCGGCCCTGCGCCGCGCGCTGGGCCCGCCGCGGCATGACGCTGCGGCGGGCTTCTCGGCGCTGGCGGACAACAGCGATGGCACCCCCGCCACCTCGCGCGAAGCGGCGGACATCGCCGCGAGCCTGCAACTGCGCACCGAGGAGGTGACCCTGGCGCTGGCGCGGCGCGCACGCGAACTCACCGGCGAGCAGGCGCTGTGCTTCGGCGGCGGCGTCGCCTTCAACGCGGTTGCAGTGGGCCGGCTGCTGCGCGAGGGCGGATTCGCCGGCGTATTCGTGCCGCCCGATCCAGGCGACGGCGGCGGCGCAATCGGCGCGGCTCTGCTGGAATCGGCGCGGCGCGGCGTGGTACCGGCGGCGCCGGGCAGCGACCAGATCTACTCGGGACCGCGTGCGCAGTCCGATTCGGTCGCAACGATGCTGCCGCATCTCGACCCGCCGCAGTGGGCGACCTACGCGATGGAAGGCGTGTCCGCGGTGGCATCGCTGTCGACACAGGCGTTCGACGACGACGATGCGCTCGGCGCGTGGCTGGCCGAACGCATCGCCGGCGGCGCCATCGCCGGCTGGATGTCCGGCGGCTCCGAATTCGGCCCACGCGCGCTCGGGGCGCGTTCGATTCTCTGCGATCCGGCCGATCTGGCAACCGCGCACCGGCTGAGCCGGCTGGTCAAACGCCGTGCGGCGTTCCGGCCCTACGCTCTCAGCGTCGCCGACTACGATGCCGAATGCGTGTTCGGCGCCGACTGGCGCTGGCCGCCCTATCGCTGGATGCAGGCCACCGCGCCGGTAAGGCCGGAAATGCGGCAGGCGGTGCGCGCGGCGTTGCACATCGACGGCACCACCCGGCCGCAGGTCTGCGCGCACGCGGATCATCCGGCCTATTTCACCCTGCTGCGCGCGTTCGGCGCACGCCGGGGCCTGGCCGCGCTGCTCAACACCTCGCTCAACGACGCTGGCGAACCGCTGGCAGCGACCGCAGAAGACGCGCTGCTGATGTTCGCCCGCACCGATATGGATCTGCTGGTCGTCGACCGCCAGGTCATCGAAAAAAGGAGGCCCTGAATGACCGCTTCGTCCTCTTCCCGCCGGCAACGCTGGCGTCGGCGCCTCCGCGCGACCGGCGCCACCCTGTCCAGCCTGTTCGGCGCCGCGCGGCGTACCCGCTCCTACGGCCTGGCGCCGCTGATCGCGGCGCTGCTACTGCTGGCGCTGCTCGCCGCGGCGCTGTCGCTGGCGGGGCCGCTGGCGCCGTTCGTCTATCCCGTTCTCTAAAGCCGGAAGCGCATATGCAGGCCAACCGCGACGACACCCCGCAGATCAGCAGCGGCCACCGGCTGCGCCGCCGCGCCGGCGCGGTGGCCGCCACCCTGCTGGCGATGGCCATCGTGTTGCTGGCCGCGGAGCTGGTGCTGTCGGCGATGCAGGGCTTCGCGCTGCCCTTCCTGCCCTACCACGCCGATGCACTGGGCGTACCGCGGATGTTCCCGGATCGCACGCTGTCGGTGCGCATGGGCCAGGGGCCGGCGATCGTCTACACGACCGACGCGCATGGAAGGCGCATCGCGGCGGACGCGAGGCAGGCCGGCAACGGCGAAGGTGTTGTCGTGCTCGGCGATTCGCAGGCGCTCGGCTACGGCATGCCGTTCGAATCGACCTTCGCCAGCCGCTTCGGCGCCCGCGCCGCGCCGGGCGCGCCGGTGCGCATCCTCGGTGCGCCCAGCATGGATCCGGAGACGCTGGCCCTGCGCGCCTGCGAAGACGCGGCCGGGCATGACGAACAGGTGCGCCTGCAGGTGATCGTCTACAACCTGGGCAACGATCTGGACGAGATGTACATCGCCGGGCAGAGCCGCCGCAGCGTGGAAACCGGCATGCTGCACAGCTGGCTGGCGCCGCGCAGCCAGCTGTACGCTCGTTTCGTGATATGGCAGTCGCGCCGGGCGCTGGCACGGCATCCGGCGCCGGGCATCAACCCGATGCTGTTCGGACTGGATGCCGGCGAGCGCATCGTCCTCGCGCGCGAAAGCCTCGCCCGCATCGACGAGATCCGCCGCTGCACGCGCGCGCGCAAGCGCATCGTGCTGATCCTGCCCTCCGACTTCCAGGTCGACCCCGCGGAACTGGGCAAGTACGCCCGCTATTCGGCCGATCCGGTCCGTTTCCGCAACTGGTACGCCAAGCGAGAAACGTTCGCGGCAATGATGAACAGCATCGAGGACTATTTGCTGCGGCGGCTGCGCGCCGAGGGCGTTGTCGCGGTGTCCTTCCGCGAAGCGGCGCTGGCCAGCGGCATCCCAGCGCAACGGCTGTTCGATCGCGATTCCCACCATCTCACCGCGGAAGGCCACGCGCTCGCAGCCGAATTGCTCGCCGGAGCGGCGCAGTGAGCCGGGGCCTGCGCCTGCTGCGCGGCGCGTTGCTCACCCTGCTGGTGCTGGGGCTGATCGAAGCGGGTGCGCGCGTATCGGTGGGCAACGTGGCGCGGCTGCCGGCATTCTTCAAGGCGAACTCCGAAGGCCCGGGCTATGGCCTGACGCCGGGTCGCCACCGTTACTGGCATCGGGACCGGGCGATTACCGTGGAGATCGAAGCCAGCGGCTTCCGGCGTGTACCTGGTGCGCCAGCAACGGCCCCGCGCACGATCTGGCTGATCGGTGACTCGCAGGTCTTCGGTTGGGGCCTGGACGATCGCGAAACGATCGCCACCCGGCTGCAGGCGCTGCTCGGCCCGACAGCGAAAGTCGTCAACGCCGGCATGCCCGGCTACGGCCCCGTCGCCTATACGCGCGTGATCCGCACCGCACCGGCGGACGCGGTCAGCGTCGTGATGTTCACCGAGACCAACGACGGCCAGGACGCTTTCTCGACCGAGACTTTCGGTATGGCCCACTGCGGCATCCTGGTCGCCCCGGAAGGCATCGGCCGATCGCTGCCCTGCTGGTTCCTGCGCTCGCATCTGTTCTCCACCGCGGTGGACCTACGCAACGTGATTGCGCCCTCGCAGCTGGCGCCGCCGCTGAACTGCAATCCGACCCTGCGTTCCTCCTCCGCGGTCATCGCCACGCGCATCCGCGACACCGAAGACGTACTGGACAAGGTGACGGCGGGACGCGCGCTCACCGCGACGGTGCCCTGGGACGCGCGCCTGGAGGCCAAGCGTCTGCGCGACTACGTGCCCCGCCTGAACAAGGTGGCGTGCAACTGGCATTTTCCCGACCGCCTGGGGCTGGTGCCGCACCTCACCGCCCACAGCGACGGCGGCCAGTTGTTCCAGCATCAGGACCATCACCTGTCCGCGCGCGGGGCCGACGCCGTGGCCCGGCATCTCGCCGCGAGGCTCGCGGCCCGGCCCGAACCTGCCGCGCAAGCGCCTGCGGCCGACG
>JAFLEB010000135.1 GCA_017302075.1 Lysobacterales bacterium | reverse complement strand
ACGTACTGGCCACCGGCCAGCGCGGCGTAGCGCCGGTAGTTCTGCTCGGCTTCCGCGGCCGAGGCCTCCGCCGCGCGCAACTGCGCGCGGGCGGTGTTGGCGCCGGCCTCCTGCTCCACCGCGGTGATCCGCAGCAGCACGGTACCGGCGGCCACCGCATCGTTCACGTCGACCTCGACGGCAGACACGCGGCCCGCGGTCTGCGCGCTCAGGTCGGCGCGGCGCACGGCCTCGACCACGCCGTCCCAGCCACGCCCCGGCATGCCGGCGCCGGCCTCGACCTGGAAGGTCGGCAATTCCGGCATCGGCGGCGCCTGCGCCGGATCGCCCGCGCCGCAAGCGGCCAGCGCGAGCGCCAGCAGCGACGGCCATACGGCCTTACTTGAACGCACAGCCGCCTCCGGGCACGCCCAGCTTCTTGAAGATCATCGCCGCCGGGCAGAAGCCGGTGAGGCTGGCCTGCAGCATGTTGAGGCCGATGAACGCGGTGAACAGCAGCCACCAGGGCGAGACAAAATGCACCAGCAGCACGCTGGCCAGGATCATCACGCCGGCGAACGCCATCACGGCACGGTCGAGGTTCATTGCAGGATCTCCATGGTGTCGGGGGTGGCGCGGTCGATCACTTCGAGGGCACGCGCTTGACATCCTTCAGGCGCTCGATGCCGAGCAGCCCGAGGATGTGCTTTTCGTAGATCGGTTCGCTGGTGCCGTTGCGCATCTTGTAGAGGAAGTACTTCTCGAAGCCGATCTTGGCCAGGTGCACCCACTTGCCGATCTTGGTCCAGGTCACGTTGCGCGGCGGGATCTGCGGGAGCGCCACGAAGGCCGCGCCGGTATCGCCCATGTCGGCCAGGCAGACCGCGTTCCAGGTGCCCTCGAAGTCGGGCGTCTCGCCCTTCAGCTCGGCCTGGATGTTGCGCACGATGGTGGTGACCATCGACTCGATCATGAAGCCGGTCTTCGGTGCGCCCGTGGGCACCGGGGTCACCTCGACCGGCGGTATCGCGACGCACACGCCGGCCGAGAAGATCTTCGGGTACTTCGGGCTGCGCTGGTGCTTGTCCACGATCACGAAGCCGCGCGGGTTGCACAGGCCTTCGACCGCAGCCACCGCGTCGACGCCCTTGAACGCCGGCAGCAGCATCGAGAACTTGAACGGCACCACCTGCGGATCCAGCGGCTGGCCCTTCGCGTCGTGGGGGACGACGGTCATCTCGCCCTCGCGGACCTCGGCGACCTTGGCGTTCTCGATCCACTTGATGTGGCGCTGGCGCATCTCCGATTCCATCAGTCCCTTGGAATCGCCGACGCCACCAAGTCCCATGTGGCCGATGTACGGCTCGCTGGTGACGAAGGTGATCGGCACCCGGTCGCGGATCCTGCGCTTGCGCAGGTCGGCGTCGAGGATCATCACGAACTCGTACGCCGGGCCGAAGCAGCTGGCGCCCTGTACCGCACCGATGACGATCGGGCCGGGGTTCTCGACGAACTGCTGGTAGGCCTGCCAGGCGTGCTCGGCATGCGGGGTGGTGCACACCGACTGGGTGAAGCCGCCGTCCGGGCCGGTGCCGGGCACTTCCTCGAACGCCAGCCGCGGCCCGGTGCAGATCATCAGGTAGTCGTAGGGAATGCGTTCGCCGGCGCCGGTGACCACGGCGTCGCCTTCCGCGTCGATGCGCTCGACCCCGTCGCCGTTGAACGTGATCCCGTGCTTGCCGACGTGGTCGCCGACCTTGAGTGTGATCTCGTCCGGCTTGCGCCAGCCCACCGCCAGCCAAGGGTTGGAGGGCGTGAAGCTGAACTGCTCGCCCTTGCCGACCAGCACGATGTCATGCCCCTTGCCCAGGGTCTCGCGGAGCTCGTAGGCGGCGCTCATGCCGCCCAAGCCCGCACCCACCACCACGATCCTTGCCATTTGCCTGTCCCTCCCGGGGATGTCCGACGGTGCTGGATTAAATATTAGATTTATCTTATATTAGTGTCAACTGATATTTAGGAGTGCCCCATGTCGACCCCTTGCTCCGTGTCCGACCTCGTGGCGGAAGCGCGCCGGCAGATTCGCGAAGTCGATCCCCGGACCTTCGCCGAAGCCCCGGGCGGCGCCCTCGTGATCGACGTGCGCGAACCCGCCGAATTCGAGACCGGCCACATCCCCGGATCCATCAACATCCCGCGCGGCGTGCTGGAGTTCCAGGTCGATGCGCACCCCGCCGTCGCGCATGTCAGCGACCCCGCGCTGTCGCACAAGGAGCGGGCGCTCGTCGTGGTCTGCCGCACCGGTGGCCGCGCCGCGCTCTCGGCCCTGAACCTGCAACGACTCGGCTTCGCCGACGTGCGCTCGATCGCCGGCGGCGTGGTCGCGTGGGGCGAAGCGGGCCTGCCGCTGGTGGTACGTTAGGCGCATGCACGGACGCCAGGGCACGATGGCCACGATGGATCCCGAGGCGATGCGCGCGCATGCCGCCGATGCCGCGCGCCTGCTGAAGGTACTGGCGAACGACAAGCGCCTGATGCTGCTGTGCCTGCTGGTGGAGCGCGAGCATTCCGTCGGGGAGCTCAACGCGCGCGTGGCGCTGAGCCAGTCGGCCTTGTCGCAACACCTGGCCGTGCTGCGCGAGGACGGCCTGGTCAGCACCCGGCGCGAGGCACAGACGATCTACTATTCGCTCGCCGCCGGCCCGGCGCAACAGGTCATCGCCACCCTGCACGACCTCTACTGCGGTACCGGCCAACGACTCTGCGAGTGAACGCATGGACAGCCTGCGCATCGAACCCTTCTTCCACGCCGGCACCGGCACCTGGACCTACGTGGTCCATCGCGGTGGCGACGCGGTGGTGATCGACCCGGTCCTCGACTACGACCCCAAGTCCGGCCGCATCGGTACCGACAGCCTGCGCGCGGTGCAGGACTACATCGCCGCGAACGACTTGAAGGTGCACCGGATCCTGGAGACCCATGCGCACGCCGACCACCTCACGTCCGCGCAGGTGCTGCGCGCCGCGACCGGCGCACCGGTCGGCATCGGCCACGGCATCCGCGGCGTGCAGGCGCATTTCGCCGGCGTGTTCGGGATGGAGGCCGGCGACCCGGCGCTGCGCGACGCCTTCGACGCCACCTTCCACGACGGCGACGCGATCGAGGCCGGCGCGCTCCAGTTCACGGTGATGGCCACGCCCGGCCACACCCCCGACAGCCTGAGCTATGCCATCGAAGGCAACGTCTTCATCGGTGACACCCTGTTCGCGCCCGATGTCGGCGCGGCGCGCTGCGACTTCCCCGGCGGCGATGCCGACATCCTGTTCGACAGCATCCAGCGTTTCTACGCGATGCCGGACGACACGGTGTTGTGGCTGTGCCACGACTACCCGCCGGCAGGCCGCGAGCGCCGCAGCCGCATGACCGTGGGCGAAAGCAAGGCCTCCAACCTGATGCTGCGCGGCGACACCACCCGCGAAGAATTCGGCGAACGCCGCCGCGCCCGGGATGCGCAGCTGCCGGCCCCGGTCCTGCTGTATCCCTCGCTGCAGGTGAACATCCGCGGCGGCCACCTGCCACCGGCGCAACCCAACGGCCTGCGCTACCTCAGCACCCCGCTGCAGGGCGACATCCCGGCCGCCTTGGGTTGAACCCGCCCCCCTCGCGCGGAGCGTCACACGACGCCCCGCGCAAGCAGGCAAAGGTGCGCCGCCTGGCCTAAGCTGGGGACATGTCGCATCCCCCGGCGCCCATCGACCTCCAGGACCTCGACAACGCGGTCGAGGCCATGCTTGCCCGCATCGACGGTCCCCTGCACCTCGCTGCCCCGCTGGGCCTGGGCAAGCCGCACCGGCTGTTGAATGCGCTGTACGCACGCGTCGCCGCCGATCCCGCGCGCCAGCTGCATCTCTACACCGCGCTGTCGCTGGACCCGCCGCGCGGGCGCAGCGACCTCGAGCGCCGCTTCCTCGACCCGCTGGTGGCGCGCCTGTACGGCGACGACTTCCCGCGCCTGGCCTATGTCGCCGCGCAGAAGCGCGATGCGCTGCCGGCGCATGTCGAGGTCGAGGAGTTCTACCTGCAATCCGGGGCGCTGCTGGGTTCCACGCAGGCGCAGCGGCGTTATGCCAGCCTCAACTACACGCATGTCGCGCGCGCGCTGGCCGACCGCGGGGTGAACCTCGTCCTGCAGAAGGTCGCCGCCAACGCGGACGGCACCCGGCTGTCGCTGTCGTCCAACACCGACCTCACCTTCGACACCCTCGACGCGATCGCCGCCCGCGGCCTGCCGCGGCCGCTGCTGGTCGCCGAGGTGGACCCACGCTTGCCGTGGCTGGACGGGCAGGCGGTGGTCGATGCCGACTGGTTCGACCTGGTGGTGCGGCCGCCCGCGCCGCATCCGCCGCTGTTCGCCCTGCCGCGCGAGCCGGTCGGCGACGTCGAGCATGCGATCGGGCTCTATGCGAGCGCGCTGGTCCGCGACGGCGGCACCCTGCAGATCGGCATCGGCGCGCTGGCCGACGCCTTGTGCCACGCGCTGGTCCTGCGGCACACCGACAACGCCCGGTACCGCCGCGTGCTGGAGGCGCTCAGTCCGGGCATCGCCACCCATCCGGCGGTCATCGCCAGTGGTGGCCTCGGGCCGTTCGAGCACGGGCTGTACGGCTGCAGCGAGATGATCAACGAGGGCTTCCGCGCGCTGGTGCAGCACGGCGTCCTGCGCCGCAAGGTAGTGGACGACGATGCGCTGATGCAGCGCCTCGCCGATGGCAACGCCAGCGACGCCGACCGCGAACGCCTCGCGCGCGAAGGCGAATTCCTGCACGGCGCGTTCTACCTCGGCTCGCCGGAGTTCTACGAGTGGCTGCGCACGCTGGACGCCGACACCCGCCGCGGCATCGGCATGCGCCGGGTCGGCGAGGTCAACGAACTCTACGGCGGGCACGAGGCGCGCGAACGCCTGCAACGCCGCGATGCGCGCTTCTTCAACACCTGCATGATGGCCACCGCGCTGGGCGCGGCGGTGTCGGACGGGCTGGACGACGGCCGCGTGGTGTCGGGCGTCGGCGGCCAGTACAACTTCGTGGCGATGGCGCACGCGTTGCCCGATGCGCGCTCGACCCTGCTGCTGCGCGCGGCGCGCGGGCGCGGCGGCGGGCGCGCCTCGAACATCCGCTGGGCCTACGGCCACGCGACGATCCCGCGCCACCTGCGCGACGTCTACGTCACCGAATACGGCATCGCCGACCTGCGCGCCAAGGTCGACGAGGATTGCGTGCTGGCGATGGCCGCGGTCGCCGAGGCGCCGTTCCAGGCCGGCCTGCTCGCCGACGCGCGGGCGAACCGCAAGCTGCGTGCCGGCTTCACCGCGCCGGACGCGTGGTCGCGCAACACGCCCGAACGCCTGCGGGCGACGCTCGCCCCGTTCCGGCGCGACGGCACCCTGCCCGACTACCCGCTGGGCAGCGACTTCACCCCGGTCGAGCAGCGCCTGGTCAAGGCGCTCGGCTGGCTGCAGGCGCATACCGATGGCCGCCTCGCCACGCTACGCACGCTGCTGGCCGCGCTCGCGGGCGGCGCTGCCCCAGACCACGAGGCGCTGCAGCGCATGCGGCTGGACGCACCCCGCGGCCTGCGCGACCGCGTGTACGCGCGCCTGCTCGCGCACGCCCTGCGGCAGGCCTGAGGCGCGACCCGCTCAGTGCGCGCCGGCGCCCATGCCGCGCACGGTGAACGTGGCGGTCACCTTGCCGGCATCGCGGAAGCGCAGCGTGGCGGTGAACCGCTCGCCCTCCACCAGCGCGCGCTTGGGCTTGATGAACATCAGGTGGTAGCCACCGGGCGCGAGCACGACCTTGCCGCGTGCAGGCACCGGCAAGCCGTCGGTGAGTTCACGCATGCGCATCATCCCGTCGTCCATGCGCATCTCGTGGAGTTCGACGCGCTGCGACAGGTCGCTCTCGGCACCCAGCAGCAGGTCCGGCTTGTCGCCCTCGTTGACCACGGTGAGGAAGCCGCCGGCGACCGGCGCGACGGGGGGCGTCGCCCGCGACCAGGCGTCCTGAACGCGCAGCGTGGTCTTGGGGGCGGCGATGGCGCCGGCGACTGCGAGCAGGAGCGCGGCAGCGATGGCGAAACGGGGGGAATGCATCGTGTCCATGGGATCGTCTCGATTCGGGGGTCAGGGTTCCAGGACGTCGTCCTGGTCCAGCAGGCTCAGCGGGCGGCGGTCGCCGGCGGTCCGCGACAGCAGGGCCATGCCCAGCACCACGGTCCAGCCGAGCAGCCAGAAGCCGATCGCCGCAAGGAAATAGATGAAGTAAGGCATCAGCCGATCCTCCCCGCGCCACGGTCGGCGGACGGGACATCGACATGCAGTCGTGCAACGGGCATGGCAACGCTCCTGGCACACGGGTGGCGGCCTCGCGGACGCCGGGCGCGCCGGGATCGGCGCGGTCGCGTGGGTCAGGCGTGCGGCGGTGGCCCGCGT
>JAFLEB010000134.1 GCA_017302075.1 Lysobacterales bacterium | reverse complement strand
CCGTAGAAGCGGATCAGCTGGCTGAGCAACTGGGTGGACAGCATCGGCTGCCCGTCCTGCTCGTGCTCGGCGATGATCTGCAGCAGCACCTGGCGGGTCAGGTCCTCGCCGGACTTGGCGTCGCGCACCTCGAAGGACTCGCCATCCACGATCAGCTGGCGCACGTCTTCGATGGTGATGTAACTCGAGATCTCGGTGTCGTACAGGCGGCGGTTCGGGTACTTCTTGATGATCCGGATCGCGGTCATGGAGCAAACACTCTAGCGGCGCTGGCCGCAGCATGGCGCAGCGCAGCAAGAGTTGCAACCGGCGCAGCATGGCTGCAGCAAAACGGGCCGGCAAGCCGGCCCGATCGCTGGATGCCTGGTCCCTGGAGACAGGCGCGGATGGTTGCGTGGAAGCAGGCGGAGCGGACTTCGCGAATCGCTACCAGCCCATGTGGTGGCCACCGTTGATGTCGAGGTTGGAGCCGGTGATCCATCCGGCCTGCTCGTCGGCGAGGAAGCCGACGCCGTAGGCGATCTCCTCCGGCGTGCCGAGGCGGCCGGTCGGGATGTCGGCGACGATCTTGGCGCGCACTTCCTCCGGCACCGCCATCACCATGTCGGTGGCGATGTAGCCCGGCGAGATGGTGTTGACGGTCACGCCGTTGCGCGCGTTCTCGCGCGCCAGCGAAATGGTGAAACCGTGCATGCCGGCCTTCGCCGCTGCGTAGTTGGCCTGGCCGTACTGGCCCTTCAGGCCGTTGATCGAACTGATCTGGATGACCCGGCCCCACTTGCGCTCGCGCATGCCCTCGATGACCGGGCGGGTGACGTTGAAGCACGAATTGAGGTTGGTGTTGATCACGTCGGTCCACTGGTCGGACTTCATCTTGTGGAAGGTACCGTCGCGGGTGATGCCGGCGTTGTTGACCAGGATGTCGATCGGGCCGAGCGCGGACTCGACCTCGCGCACCATCGCCTCCGCCTCCTGCGGCGAGGTGACGTCGCCCTTGGCGAGGAACACGTCGTAGCCGGCGTCCTTCATCTTCGCCTGCCACGCCCGGCCGCGCTCCTCGTTGCGGTAGTTGGTGGCGACCTTGTGGCCCATGTCGGCGAGGCGCTTGACGATGGCGGTGCCGATGCCGCCGGTACCGCCGGTGACGAGGGCGACTCTGGAAGACATGTGCTGCTCCTGGGCTGGGTAGGGGTGCCCGGATTCTAGGCATCCCCCGCGACATTTGCGTTGTGCATCGCGGCGGATCGCGGGATCGCCCGGGTCGGCACGCGGTCCAGCCGGAACGCCGCGGTGGCCGCCGCGAGGAAGCCGGGCAGCGTGCGCCGGTCCGCGGCCGGCAACGGGTCCTGCCCGAGGCAGCGCCACAGGCCGTGCAGGGTCCGCACCGGGTCGGTCGCGTCCACCGGCAATGCGGCGTCCGACTTCGACAGCTTCCGCCCGTCTTCGCCCAGCAGCAGCGGCAGGTGCGCATGCCGCGGGACCGGCAGCCCCAGCAGTTGCTGCAGCAGGAGCTGGCGCGGGGTCGAGTCCAGCAGGTCGGCGCCGCGGACCACGTCGGTGATGCCCTGCGCGGCGTCGTCCACCACCGCCGCCAGCTGGTAGGCCCAGAGGCCGTCCGCCCGCAGCAGCACGAAGTCGCCGACCTCCAGGTCCACCCGCTGGGAGACCCGTCCGTGCACCGCGTCGTCGAAGGCG
Organism: Lysobacterales bacterium; assembly: GCA_017302075.1. Lineage (GTDB taxonomy): Bacteria > Pseudomonadota > Gammaproteobacteria > Xanthomonadales > Xanthomonadaceae > Thermomonas > Thermomonas mangrovi. The sequence continues at coordinate 4,789 of JAFLEB010000134.1, read as the reverse complement.
ATGTGGCAGCCGTCCGGTACGCGCAGGCGGATGGCCGGGTCCGGGCGCGGGGCGGTGGCGATGCAGCGCCGGTGGATGCCGCCGGTGGCGGCGAGGTCGGCCCGGCTGCAATGGCATTCGAAGGCATCGCCTTGCAACAGCAGGCGATCCAGTGCCGCCCGGTACAGCGCGCCACGCGCATGCTGGTAGGCGATCGCCCCGTCCGGCTGCAGGCCGAAGGCCGCCAGCGTCGCCAGCTGCCCGGCCGCGGCGCCCGCCACTTCGCGCGGGGGGTCGATGTCCTCGATCCGGACCCGCCATTCGCCCCCGGCCTGGCGCGCCAGCAGCCAGCTCCCGAAGGCCGCCAGCAGCGAGCCGGCGTGCAAGGGGCCGGTGGGCGAGGGCGCGAAGCGCCCGCGGTAGGGGGAGGTCGGCATCGGCGGCTTTCAGATTGAATTTACCAACGGGCAGCCACACTTCCGGGGAAAGCCGCGACCGGTTCCGCGGCGGGATGCACATCCATGTTCAAGCGACTGTTCCTGTTCCTGGCGACCAACCTGGCCGTCCTGGCCCTGGTCAGTATCGTCATGTCCCTGCTCGGCGTGAACCCGCGCAGCTTCGGCGGCCTGCTGGTGATGGCCGCGCTGTTCGGCTTCGGCGGCTCGATCGTCTCCCTGCTGATGTCGAAGTGGATCGCCAAGCGCACCACCGGCGCCCACGTCATCGAGCAGCCGCGCAACGAGGTCGAGCAGTGGCTGCACGCCACCGTCCGCCGGCAGGCCGAGGCCGCGGGCATCGGCATGCCGGAAGTGGCGATCTACGACGCGCCGGAGATCAATGCCTTCGCCACCGGCGCCAACCGCAACAATGCGCTGGTCGCGGTCTCCACCGGCCTGCTGCGTTCGATGGACCGCGACGAGGCCGAGGCCGTGCTCGCCCACGAGGTGAGCCACGTGGCGAATGGCGACATGGTCACGATGGCGCTGCTGCAGGGCGTGCTGAACACCTTCGTGATCGTGCTGTCGCGCCTGGTCGGGCGCGCGATCGACGGCTACCTGGGCAACCGCGACGGCTACGGCATCGGCTATTACCTCAGCGTGTTCGTGCTGGACATGGTGTTCGGCCTGTTCGCCTCGATGATCGCGATGTGGTTCTCCCGACACCGCGAGTTCCGCGCCGACGCCGGCGGTGCCGCGCTGGCCGGCCGGCCGAAGATGATCGCCGCGCTCGAGCGCCTGTCGCGGACCTACGGCGAAAGCAGCCTGCCCAAGCAGGTGGCCGCGTTCGGGATCAGCGGCGGGGTCGGCCATGGCCTGCGCCGCCTGCTGATGAGCCATCCGCCGCTGGAAGAGCGCATCGCCGCGCTCCGCAACGCGCAGCCCGACGGTGGCAGCGTCCGCCAGGGCGTGGTCGCCTGATCCAGTCCGAGCCGCGAAGCTCCAACGAAAAGCCCGCCATCCGGCGGGCTTTTTCCTGCCAGGGGACGCGTCGGCTCAGCTGAAGTCGTAGTTCATGTCCGGGCCGGCGGGCGCCAGGAAATCGCCCTGCACGTAATCGACCCCGGCGGAGAACAGCAAGGTCATGCTGGCGGCATCCTGCACGCGGTCGGCGATGGTCTGGATGCGGCGCTCCCCGGCCTCGCGGGCGATCTCGCGGACCTGTTGCTGCGATTGCGCACTCTTCGACAGGTCGTCCATGAATTGCGGATCGATCTTGAGCAATGCCGGCTCGATGTGCGCGAGCAGCTGCAATGAGTTGAGGCCGGCACCGAAGCGCTCCAGCACGATGCGGACGCCCATCGCCGCCATCGAAGCGACGAAATCCTGCACCGCGCGCAGGTTGGTGAAGACCTTCGACTCCTGCACGCCCAGGACCAGGCACTCGCCGGCGACACCGGCTTCGGCCAGCAAGCCTTGCGCGAAGGCGGGCATCGCCGGGTCCAGGATGGCCTCCTGCGAGACCGACAACATCAGCCTCGTCCGCTTGCCCGCGCGTTGCCGCGCGGCGGCCAGCGCGATGGCATGCGCGATCGCCCAGCGGTCGATCCTGCCGAGCAGGCCATGCTCCTCGGCGATCGGCAGGTAGGTATCGGCTTCGACCGGCTCGCCGTCGCTGCCGTGCAGGCGCAGGAACATCTCGTACATCTCGCTGCCGTCGCCCTGCAGCGCGATCACGGGCTGGAAGTCGAGGCGGAAGGCATCCTCCTGGATGGCCTGCTCGATCCGCGCCACCCATGCCGCGATGCGCTCCAGTTCCGCGCGATCCACCGCGCCCGGGTCGTACAGCTCGGCGCGGTTGCCGCCGACCCCGACCGCGGCGACGATGCCCTGGCTCGCCTTGGCCAGCACCTGGCTGGTACTCGCGATCTTCTCGCCGATCTGCACGCCGCCGATGCTCACCGTCGCGTTGAGCGAATGGCTGCCAACGGCCAGCACGTGGGCGGCGAATGCCTCCCGGATCCGCTCCGCGAGCTGGGTGGTGGCCACGTGGTCGCTGTCGCGCTGGAGCAGCGCGAGCTGGCGTTCGCCGAAGCGGGCCGCGATCGCTTGCGGGGCGCTTGCCTGCAGGCGCTCGCCCATCGCGGCCATCAGCTGGTCGGCGGAATCCAGCCCGATCACGTCCAGCAACTGGCTCGCGTGGTCGGCCTCGATCAGCAACAGGGCATGGTTCGCGCCCTGCGCCGCGGCCTCCGCCACGGCCGCGTCGAGCGAGGCGACGAAGGTGGGCCGGTTGAGCAGGCCGGTGGCCGCATCGCGTTGCTTGAGGTCTTCCAGCTGGCGGGCGAGTTCCGGATCGTGCCCCGCGGCCTGGCGGCGGAAGATGACCTGCTGGCAGGGTTCGCCTTCGTATTGCGCCGCGGTGAACTCCATCACCGCGGGGAAATCGCGGCCCTCGATGTCGCGGGCGGTCAGTTCGTAGCGCGGCGGCGGAGCCTCGCCCTTCGAGAGGCGCTTGAGCAGCAGCTTGAAGTCGCCGACATGCGCCGGCGCCACCAGGTCGAGCAGCGACATGCCTTCGACATCCTCGAACGCTTCGTAGCCGAACATCTCGAGGTAGGCCTGGTTGGCGCGGATGTGCATGCCTTCGTGGATGTAGGCAATGGGCTCGCGCGAGGAATCGATCAGGCTGTCGCAGCGGCGTTCGGTCTCCCGCATCTGCGATTCGAGCTGCCGCTGCGAGCGCCGTGCGTCGAGGTCGGTCCACGCGTTGCGCACGGCCCGCAGCAATTGCTGCGGGCGCCCGCGCAGGGCCACCCCGTGCGCGCCGAGCGCCTGCACGTCATCGAGGATTTCGTCGGTGACCCCGTCGAGCACGGCCAGCAGCGGAACGTCGCGGCCGCTGCCGCCGACCACCATCGCCACCTCGTTGAACGGCAGCAGGCGGGAGGCGTGTTCCGCGAGCACGAGGTCGACCGGCTGCTGCGCCAGCATGGCGGCGAGTTCGTCCAGCGATTCGGGGCGCAGCGGGCGCACGGCGATGCCGGCATTGCGTAGGCTGCTGACGATGGCCTCTGCCTCGTTGACCTGGTCGTCGACCAGGGTCAGTCGAAGCGCGGTGTCCTTGCCGATGGCCATGCGATGCGGGTGTCCATGGTGCGGAGGGGGTGTGGTCAGGCTACATCATTCCGCGGGCGCGATGCGCCTGATCGCGGCCTGCAGCGGGGTCTTGCCGGGCTCGCCGGCGATCTCGCGGACCAGGCGCGGGACCAGATAACCGGGCAGGCGCGCGGCGAGCGCGGCGTGCAGTGACAGGGCCTCGCCGTCGGGCACTTCGAAGTGGGCGGCGCCGGCCACGCGGTCGAGTTGGTGCAGGTAGTACGGCAGCACGCCCGCGGCGTGGCCGCGTTCGCACAGGTCGGCGAGCGCGTCCACGCTGTCGTTGACCCCGCGCAGCAGGACCGCCTGGTTCAGCAGGCTGGCGCCGGTGGCGCGCAGGGCGGCCATGGCGGCATCGACGGCGGGATCGAATTCATTGGCGTGGTTGGCATGGACCACGATTGTGACCGGCCAGGGCAGGCCGTGCAGCCAGCCGAGCAGGCCGGCATCCACGCGTTCGGGCAGCACGATCGGGAGCCGGGTGTGCAGGCGCATGCGGCGGACGTGCGGGATGCCGCGCAGGGCCTCCGTGAGCTCGGCCAGCTTGTGGTCGGCCAGCGAGAGCGGGTCGCCGCCGGACAGGATCACCTCGTGCAGCGAGGGGTCGGCGGCGACCAGGGCCACCGCCTCCTGCCAGCCGGCTGCGGCGGCGCTGTCGTCCGCGTATGGATAGTGGCGGCGGAAGCAGTAGCGGCAATGCACCGCGCAACTGCCCGTGGCCACCAGCAGGGCGCGGCCACGGTATTTGTGGATCAGGCCGCCGCCGCGCCGCGCCGCGCCGTCGCCGACCGCGTCCAGGCTGAATCCCGGCACGAGGCGGTCCTCCTCCAGCACCGGCAGCACCTGCCGCAGGAGGGGGTCGGCCCGGTCGCCGTGGCGCATCCGCGCGACGAAGCCGCGCGGCACCCGCAGCGGGAACTGCCGCGCCGCGGCCTCGGACCACCCAACGGCCAGTGACTCCAGCCCCAGCATCGCCAGCAGTTCGCGGGGGTCGCGCACGGCCTCGCGCCATGCCACCTGCCACCGGCGAGGCGCGGGGTGCTGCAAGGGGGCGTGGGCTGCGGGTATCATGCGGGGCTTCGATCCAATGCCTGTTCCGGCTTGGCCCGCCACGGGCCGGGGCGGGGCGAACCTGAACCCGACATTCTATGCCGCCCGCGCGGGTGGCCCCAAGGAGCACCCCATGGCCACCCTCGGCATGAACGACGTGAAGA
>JAFLEB010000133.1 GCA_017302075.1 Lysobacterales bacterium | reverse complement strand
GGCGCGCCAGCAGGCCGAGGCCTGGCGCCAGGCCGACGCGACCCGCGCGCCGGCGCCGATCTACCTCGGCGGCAAGGTCGAGATCGTCGACAGCGCGCTGTCCCCCGACGGCCGCTGGCTGCTGGTCGCGACCACCGCCAAGGGCGCCGACACCGGCCGCGGCGGCAAGATGCCGATGTACGTCACCGAATCCGGCTACGAGGAATTCGAGGACGTGCGCACCCGCGTCGGCCGCGCGGATCCGCAGCCGCAGGCGCTGTGGCTGGCCGACGTCGCCTCCGGCAAGGTCCGCGAGCTCAAGTTCGATCCGCTGCCGGGCATCGCCAGCGATCCGCTGGCCGCGCTGCGCAAGGCCGCCGGCAAGGAGCCGCTGAAGGGCAACCGCCCGGTGCAGGTGGCGACCAGCGGCGACAACGGCGATGCGCCGACCCTGCTGTGGACCGCGGACGGCCGCACTGCCGCGGTGATGGTGCGCGCGATCGACAACAAGGACCGCTGGATCGCCACCGTCGACACCGCGGCCGGCGTGCTGCAACCCCGCCACCGCCTCACCGACCCGGCGTGGATCAACTGGGGCTTCAACGAATTCGGCTGGCTGCGCGACGGCCGGACGCTCTGGTACCTCTCGGAGGAAAGCGGCTGGTCGCACCTGTACACGCTGGATGCAAGCAAGCTCGATGGCGACCGCCGCACCCAGCTCACCGACGGCCGCTGGGAAACCTCGCAGGTGGTGCCGGCGCGCGACGGCAGCCGTTTCTACTTCGCCTGCAACCGCGCGCGCCCGATCGACTACGAGGTCTGCAGCGTGCCTGCGGGCGGCGGCGAGGTGCGCGAGCTCACCGCGCTGGATGGCGTGGAGAACTTCGCGTTGTCGCCGGACGGCACCCGCCTGCTGGTGCGCCACTCCGCGGCCTACCTGCCGCCGCAGCTGTCGGTGGTGGAGGCCGCCGGCGGGCCGGCGCGCATGCTCACCGACACCCGCAGCGCCGACTTCAAGGCGCGCGACTGGATCCAGCCGCAGTCGGTGCAGGTGCCGAGCCGGCACGGCGCCGGGACCATCTGGGGCAAGTTCTACGGCCCGGCGAATCCCGAGCCGGGCAGGAAGTACCCGCTGGTGATGTTCGTGCACGGCGCCGGCTACCTGCAGAACGCCGAACTGCGCTGGCCCGAGTACTTCCGCGAGCAGATGTTCCACAACCTGCTGGTCGCCCAGGGCTACGTGGTGCTCGACCTCGACTACCGCGCCAGCGAAGGCTATGGCCGCGACTGGCGCACGGCGATCTATCGCTGGATGGGCAAGCCGGAGCTCGAGGATTACCTCGACGGCATCGACTGGGCGGTGGCCAACCGGCAGGTGGACCGCGACCGCGTCGGCATCTACGGCGGCAGCTACGGCGGCTTCATGACCTTCGTCGCGCTGTTCAAGGCGCCCGGCACGTTCAAGGCCGGCGCGGCGCTGCGCCCGGTCAGCGACTGGTCGCAGTACAACCACGAATACACCAGCAACATCCTCAACACGCCGGAGCTCGACCCCGAGGCCTACGCGCGCTCCTCGCCGATCGAGTTCCCGCAGGGGCTGCAGGACCACCTGCTCATCGCCCACGGGATGATCGACGACAACGTGTTCTTCAAGGATTCGGTGATGCTGGCGCAGAAGCTGATCGAGCTGCGCAAGGACAAGTGGGAACTGGCGCCATACCCGCTGGAGCGCCACGGCTTCACCCATCCGGACGCGTGGTACGACGAATACCGCCGCATCCACGAACTCTTCGGGAAGACGTTGAAGCCCTGAACGTTCGCGACGTCCGCATGCAGCAACGCCGCGTCGCCGCGACGCGGCGTTTTGCTTGCGCGGATCGAAATCAGCGTTCGAGGATCGCCACCACGCCCATGCCGCCGGCGGTGCAGATGCTGACCAAGCAGCGGCCCTTGCCGCGCTGCTGCAGTTCCTTGGCGGCGGTGGCGACGATGCGCGCACCGGTCGCGGCGAACGGATGCCCGGCCGCCAGCGACGACCCGTTCGGATTGATCTTCGCCGGGTCGATGCGGCCCAGCGGCGCGTCCAGGCCGAGGCGGTTCTTGCAGTAGGCCTCGTCCTCCCACGCGCGCAGCGTGCACAGCACCTGCGCGGCGAAGGCTTCGTGGATTTCGTAGAAGTCGAAGTCCTGCAGAGAGAGGTTGTTGCGCTTGAGCATCTCCGCCACTGCCACGGTCGGGGCCATCAGCAGGCCCTCGCCATGCACGAAGTCGACCGCCGCCACCTGCGCGTCGACCAGGTGGCAGAGCACCTCGTGGCCATGCGCGGCAGCCCAGTCGTCGGTGGCCAGCAGGCAGGCCGCGGCGCCATCGGTCAGCGGGGTGGAATTGCCGGCGGTCAGCGTGCCCTTGCCGGAGGTCTTGTCGAACGCCGGCTTCAGCGTCGCGAGCTTCTCGATGCTGCTGTCGGGGCGCAGGATGTTGTCGCGCGAGACGCCGCGGAACGGCACCACCAAATCCTCGAAGAAGCCGCGCTCGTAGGCGGCGGCGAGCTTGTGGTGCGAGGCCGCGGCCAGCGCGTCCTGCGAATCGCGGGAGATGTTCCACTCCTTCGCCATGTCCTCGCAGTGCTGGCCCATCGACTTGCCGGTGCGCGGCTCGGCCACGCCGGGGAAATCCGGCTTCAGCTCGGACGGGCGGAAGCCCTTGAACGCCGCCAGCTTCTGGCCGAAGGTCTTGCCCGCCGCGGCCTGCAGCAAGCGCCGGCGCAGCGACTGGCCGTACACGATCGGCACGTCGGAGGTGGTGTCCGAACCGCCGCCGATGCCCACCTCGATCTGCCCGGTCGCGATCTTGCCGGCGATGTGGACGATGGTGTCCAGCGAGGTGCCGCAGGCGCGCTGCAGGGTGATGCCGGGGGTCAGCGGCGACAGTCCGGAGGACAGCGCGGCCTCGCGGCCGAGGTTCCAGTCGGACGAATGCTTGATCACCGCGCCCATCGCGACTTCGCCGAGCTGCTGGCCGTGCAGGCCGTAGGCCTCGACCAGCGCGCCCAGCGTGCGCACCGACATGCCGAGGTTGCCGACGTCGGCGTAGGCCGTGTTCTGCCGGCAGAACGGGATGCGGACGCCGCCGAGGATGGCGACAGGACGACCATGCTGCATGGATCACCTCGTGGTGGCCCGCGTGCGGGCGCGTTTCATCGATAATCCGAGTGTAGCGCCGCCATCCAGAGTCCGGACTCCACATGCCGTCCACCCCCGAGCCGATCTTCCACGGCGTCATCGCGCTGGAATTGCGCGACGGCCAGCCGCCGCGCGAGGCCGCGCTGGCGGTGGCGCGCGCGGGCGACGTCGCCGAACTGCTCGGCCGCGACCTGGTCGCGCTGGCGCCGGCGGCGGCGGGCTGCGACCTGGCCCTGCTCGGCGCGCATTTCGATCCGGCCGAGGCGCTGCGCCCGGGTTGGCCCGTGCACCGCCGCGTGCAGGAACTGCTGCAGCGCGCGCCGGGGCGTGGACAGGGCGCGCGCGCGATCGGCTTCGGCGCGGATGCCGCGGGCGAGGTGCCGTTGCCCTTGCACTGCGATCCCGCGCTCGCCGGCGGCGGCCTGCGGGTGCTGCCCTTCGTGCTGCAGGGCGAAGACGTCGAGGCGGTGGCGACGGTGCTGGAGGCCGAGTTGCTGGACCGTGGCATGGCCAGCGCCGGGCTCGCGCTGGCGCTGCAGGATGGCCTGGGCGCCAGCATCGAGCACGCCCGCCTGCTGAGCCTGCACGACCTGCTGGCGATGACTGCGCTGCAGTACGAGAACGCCGGCCTGGCGCCGTTGTGGACGCTGCTGGAAGCCGCCCTGCTCGAGCCCGATGCCGAAGCGTGGCTGGACCGCGCGCCGGAACCGCTGGCGCGTTACGGCGACGGCGAGGTGCGCATCGCGCTGATGGACCCGGTGGCCTGGCATGCGCGCAACGCGCCGGCGGAAGCCGATGCCGCCAGGCTCGAACGCGGCTTCGCGCTGTTCCAGGCGCGCCAGCGGCAGTTCGCCGCGGTGCTCGGCGCGCACGGCATCGACGTCAACTTCGTGCACTGCGCCGACGGCAAGGACGACTGCCTGCGCTGAGGTCATGGCGGTTGCCGGCTTGCGCGGCGGTTTGCGTTCCCTGCAGGGACACCCGCCGCGAGCCGCCGATGCGCATCGCCGCCCACCCGCACCGCCATGTCCTGCCCGGCTTCCTGCTGGTGCTCGCCGTTGCCCTGGTCGGATTCTCCGGCACCTACTTCATGCGCCTGGCGGAGAACAACCTGGTCCGCCACCTGCATGCGGCGACCGCGTTCGCCTGGCTGCTCCTGCTGGTCGTGCAGGCGTGGCTGGTCAGGCGCCGCGACGTTCCCCTGCATCGCCGGGTCGGGCGCCTGTCGCTGGCGCTGGCGCCGGCGTTCGTGGTCACCGGCCTGTTCCTGGTGCAGGACATGCTGGCGCGGCCGGGGCCGTTCATCGCGCCGTATGCGCAGCGGCTGGCCTTCATCGACCTGCTCACCGTCGCCTGGTTCGCGCTGGCCTACGGGCTGGCGCTCAAGCATCGGCGGCGCACCCCGCTGCACGGGCGCTACATGGCGTCGACCGCCCTGCTGGTGCTGCCCCCCGCGCTGGTGCGGGCGTTGGCGATGCTGGTGCCCGGGGTGAGTTCGTTCGACCTGGCCTTCCACCTCGGCACCGGCCTCACTGCCGGGGTGGTGGTCGCCCTGCTCGCACGCGATGCGCGCCGCGAAGGGCGCGTCTACCTGCCGTACGCGGGGTTGCTGGCGATCCTGCTGGCGCAGCACGCCGCGTTCCTGCTCCTGCCCGGGATCCCGGCCTGGGCGAGCGCCTGCGACTGGATCGCCGGGCTGCGCTGAGCCCGCTCAGCGGGTGACCTGGATCACCCCGCAGGCCACCCGCGCGCCCGCATTGCCGGCCGGCTGGCTGCTGTAGTCGTCGGCGGCGGCGTGCACGATCACCGCACGGCCGGCGACGTCGTTGGCGGCGCCGTTGCCGAGGCTGAGGCCGCCCAGGTGGGCATCGACCCGCGCCACGCCCTTGGCGTCGGCGACCAGGTTGTCGGCATCGCCGGCATGGTGCGCGCCCTGCCCGGCGCGGCCGTGCGGCTGGCCCGTGGGGTTGAAGTGGCCGCCGGCGCTGCTGGCGTCGGCGGCGCTGCAGTCGCCTTTCTCGTGGATGTGGAAGCCGTGCCGGCTGCCCGGCACCAGCCCGCCGACCTCGCCGCGCAGGTGCAGGCCATCGCCCATCGGCACCAGCACCAGCCGGCCGCTGACCAGGCTGCCGGAGGCGGAGGCCAGGTTGACCGCCGCTTCGCTGGCCTGGCGCTTGGCGACGGGCGCAGCGGGCGCGGCACTCCGTTGCGGGGCCGCGGCGCAGGCCGCGAGCAGCACGGTCGAGGCAGACAGGATCGTGAGGGCCAGCGGACGGTAGGTCATCGGTCGGGTCTCCGGGGACGGTGGCGGGCAGGATCGCGCAGGACGGCTTCAGGCGGGATGAAGGCTCAACGACGCCGGCGCGAGGGCCCCAGCTTGCGGGTCACCGTGTTGCGCCCGAGCCCCAGCGCCGCCGCGGCATCGCCGCGCTGGCCGCCGGCGTGGTCGAGCGCCGCGCCCAGGACCACCGCGTCGAACGCTTGACGGGCATGCGCATGCAGCTCGGGGGTGCCGGCCTCCAGCTTGCGCCGCGTCCACGCCGCCAACGCGTGTTTCCAGTCGGCGCCGTCGTCGTCGGGGGCGATGCCCACCGGCAAGGCGCCGGCGAGGTCCGCCGCGACCACCACTTCGCCCGGTGCCAGCGCCGCCAGCCGCCAGCACAGGTTCTCCAGCTCGCGCACGTTGCCCGGCCAGGCATGCGCCTGCAGGCGCGCGAGCGCCTCCTTCGACAGCCGCTTCGGCGGCAGTTGCAGGCGGCGTGCGGCGGCGGCGAGGAAGCGCTGCGCCAGCAGCGGGATGTCCTCGCGGCGCTCGCGCAGCGGCGGCAGCTGCAGGCGGACCACGTCGAGGCGGTGCAGCAGGTCGGCGCGGAAGCGGCCCTGCGCGACCAGCGCCTCCAGCGGCTGGTGGGTGGCCGCGATCACCCGCACGTCGACGCGGATCAACTCGCGGCCGCCGACGCGGAAGAACTCGCCTTCGGCCAGCACCCGCAACAGCCGGGTCTGCAGCGCGGCCGGCATGTCGCCAATCTCGTCGAGGAACAGGGTGCCGCCGTCGGCCTGCTCGAAGCGGCCGACCAGGCGCTTCTGCGCGCCGGTGAACGCGCCGGCCTCGTGCCCGAACAATTCGCTCTCGAGGAGTTCGGCGGGGATCGCGGCGGTGTTCAGCGCGACGAACGGGCGCGCGGCGCGCGGCGACTCGCGATGCAGCGCGCGCGCCACCAGCTCCTTGCCGGTGCCGGTCTCGCCGGTGATGAGCACCGACAGCGGCGCCTGCGCGAGGCGTCCGATCGCGCGGAACAGGGCCTGCATCGCCGGGGTCTCGCCGGCCAGCGCCGGCGCGTCGTCGACG
>JAFLEB010000132.1 GCA_017302075.1 Lysobacterales bacterium | reverse complement strand
GTCAGCAGGGCGACCTGCACTTCCGGCGAACCGGTGTCGTTGTCGCCGCGCTTGTGTTCGTTGATGACTTTCTGGGAATCGATGGACATGGTGGCCTCGTAGTCGCGAAACCGGCAGGAACAGGGGCACGAGGGCCCGCGCACCGCGCGGTTCGTCGGGATGGGAAATGAAAAGCGCTCCGGAGAGCAGCGGGAGTATAGCCCGTGCAGGGCTTCCGCGGCAACGCGCTGCAGCGCAGCAAACCGGTCAGCCGGCGGGTGGTTCGCCGCCCTGGGTCGCCGCGGCCCAGCGGAACAGGCGGGTCGGCCGCAAAGCGCCCTCGGCATCCACGTCGCCCAGGCCCAGGCCGCGGCCGCCCTCGTCCACGATCGCGACCTGCCCCGCCGGCTTGTACGGCCCGCGCAAGCCCTGGCCACGCCCCAGCCGATGCGCCTGCGCCTCGCTCACCCGCACCTGCGGCCACGAGGCCATGCCGGCTTCGATCGGCAGCAGGCAGGCATCCAGCACGCGTTCGCCCGCCTGCGCCAGGAGGTCCTCGAGCGCGTCCAGCGTCCACATCCGCGGCTCGCGGAACGGGTCCACCCACAGCCGGCGCAACTCGGCGACATGCGCGCCGCAGCCCAGCGCCTCGCCGAGGTCTCGCACCAGGCTGCGCACGTAGGTCCCGGAACCGCACTCCACGTGCAACCGCAGCAGTGGCGCGCCGCCGTCGAGCAGGTCGGCGGCGTTCAGCAGCTCGAACGCATGGACCTCGATCTCGCGCGGCTCCACCTCGATCGCCTCGCCGCGCCGCGCCTTGGCGTACAGCGGCTCGCCGCCGCGCTTCAGCGCGGAGTAGATCGGCGGGCGTTGCTGGATCCTGCCGGTGAGCCCGGCCAGCGCGGCATCGATCGCATCCACGGTCAGCGCCGGCACCGGGCGTTCGCGCAGCGGCTGGCCCTCGGCGTCGTCGGTATCGGTGACGATGCCGAGCCGGGCCACGGTCTCGTAGGCCTTGCGCGCGCCCAGCAGCCCGCCGGCGATCTTGGTGGCCTCGCCGAAGCAGACCGGCAGCAGGCCGGTGGCCAGCGGGTCCAGGCTGCCGGTATGGCCGCCCTTCTCGGCGCGGAACAGGTGGCGCACCCGCTGCAGCGCCTGGTTCGACGACAGCCCCTGCGGCTTGTCCAGCAGCAGGATGCCGTCCAGCCGGCGGAACACGGTGCGCGGGCGGCGCTCCCGCGGGGGGGCGGGCCTATTCGGCGTCGTCACTGGCGCGGAGGTCGCGCAGCAGGGAATCGATGCGCTCGCCGCGATCCACCGATTCGTCGTAATGGAAATGCAGCTCGGGCACGTGGCGCAGCTTGACCGCGCGCGCGAGCTGGTAGCGGATCTCCGGCGCCAGCGCCTTCAATGCCTTCACCGTCTCCGCTGCGCGATCGGCCAGCAGCACGGTGACGAACACCTTGGCATGCGCCATGTCGCGGGTGACCTCGACGTCGGAGACGCTGGCCGAGGCCAGGCCGTGCTCGCGCACGGCTTCGTGGACCAGGGTGCCGAGCTCGCGGCGCAGCTGCGCCGAGACCCGGTCGGTGCGATGGAAGGATTTCTGCGCCATGGCGGGGCGCACGCCTTACAGCGTGCGCTGCACCTCGATGCGCTCGAAGCACTCGATCTGGTCGCCAGGCTGGACGTCGTTGTAGGCCTTCACGCCGATGCCGCACTCGGTGTTGACGCGGACTTCGTCCACGTTCTCCTTGAAGCGGCGCAGCGATTCCAGCTCGCCCTCGAAGATCACCGTGTTGTCGCGCAGCACGCGGATCGGCTTGGACTTCTTGACCACGCCCTCGACCACCATGCAGCCGGCGACCGCGCCGAACTTCGAGCTGCGGAACACGTCGCGGACCTCGGCGATGCCGATGATCTCTTCGCGCACTTCCTTGCCCAGCACGTTCGACGCGACCTGCTTCACCTGGTCGATGACGTCGTAGATGATCGAGAAGTAGCGCAGGTCGACGCCGTTGCCCTCGATCACCCGGCGCGCGGAGGCGTCCGCGCGCACGTTGAAGCCGATCACCGTGGCCTTCGAGGTCGCCGCCAGCTGGGCGTCGGACTCGGTGATGCCGCCGACCCCGGACCCGATCACGTTGATTCGGATCTGCTCGTTGGACAGGCCGGTCAGGGCCTCGCGCAACGCCTGCATCGAGCCGTGCACGTCGGCCTTGACCACCAGGTTCAGGGTCTGCTGGCTGGCGCCGTCGCCCATCTGCGCCATGATGTCCTCCATGCGGTTGCCCGCGGAGGCGACCAGGCGCAGTTCGCGGCGCTTGGCATCGCGCTGCTGGGCCACGTCCTTGGCCAGGCGCTCGTCGGCCACGACGACGAAGTCGTCGCCCGCATCCGGCACGCCGGACAGGCCGAGGATCTGCACCGGGATCGACGGGCCGGCCTGCTGCACCTGCCCGCCGGTCTCGTCGAACAGGGCGCGCACGCGGCCGTACTGGATGCCGCAGACCAGGTAATCGCCCTTGGCCAGCGTGCCCTGCTGCACCAGCACCGTGGCCACCGGGCCTCGGCCCTTGTCCAGCGCCGACTCGATCACCACGCCGGCGGCGCGGCCCTCGTGCACGGCCTGGAGGTCGAGGACCTCGGCCTGCAGGTTGATCGCGTCCAGCAGGTCGTCCACGCCCAGGCCGGTCTTGGCCGACAGCTCGACCATCTGGGTGTCGCCGCCGAAGTCCTCGGCGACGACGTCGTGCGCCAGCAGGTCGTTCTTGACCCGCGACGGATCGGCGTCGGACTTGTCGATCTTGTTGATCGCGACGATCAGCGGCACCTTGGCCGCCTTCGCATGCTGGATCGCCTCGACCGTCTGCGGCATCACGCCGTCGTCGGCCGCGACCACCAGCACCACGATGTCGGTCAGCTTCGCGCCGCGCTGGCGCATGTGGGTGAACGCCGCGTGGCCGGGGGTGTCGAGGAAGCTGATCGTGCCCTTCGGCGTCTCCACGTGGTAGGCGCCGATGTGCTGGGTGATGCCGCCCGCCTCGCCCGACGCCACCTTGGTCCGGCGGATGTAGTCGAGCAGCGAGGTCTTGCCGTGGTCGACGTGGCCCATGATGGTCACCACCGGCGGACGCGAGGACTTGTCGCCCTGAGCCTGCCCGGCCTGCGCCAGCAGTTCCGACTCGGCGTCGTCGCTGGCCGCGGCGACCGCCTTGTGGCCGAGCTCTTCGGTCACCAGCACGGCGGTGTCGTGGTCGATGGTCTGGGTGATGGTGGCCATCACGCCCATCTTGAACAGCGCCTTGACCACGTCGCCGCCCTTCAGCGCGAGCTTCTGCGCGAGGTCGGCCACGGTGATCGCCTCGCCGATGGACACCTCGCGCACGATCGGCGCGGTCGGCTTGTTGAAGCCGGTGCCGGTGCGCGACTGGTCGGGCGCGCGGCGCTGCGGGCGACCGGCCTTGCCGCGGGCATTGGTGCTGCGGCGGGCGCGCTCGGACGCGGACAGGTGCAACTGGCCGGCGAAGCGCGCGGTGTTGTCGTCGTCCTCGACGCTGGTGACCATCACGTGCGAGCCGCGATGCGCCTTGCCCTTGTGCGCGGCGGCCTTGTCGGCTTCGCGCGGGGCGGCCGGCTTCGGCGCCTGGCCATGGTGGCCCTTGTGCTTGCCGGCTTCCTCGAGCGCGAGCTCGGCGCTGGCGGCGGCTTCCGCGGCCACGCGCGCGGCCTCGGCCTCGGCCTGGCGCTTCTGCTCTTCGAGTTCCTGGAAGCGTTGGCGATCCTTGGCCGCCAGCTCCTGCTGCTCGGCAAGGTTGCGCTGGCGGGATTCCTCCAGCTTGCGCAGGATCTCGGCACGCTCGTCGTCGCCGCCCGCCTGCGCGCCGCGCGCCTCGCCCTGGCCGGGCTTGAGGGTGATCTTCTTGCGCACCACCACGTCGATGGTGCTGGCGGCGCCACGGCCGGCCTTGCCGCCGCCGACCGTGATTTCCTGCTTGCGGCTGCGGTTGAGGGTGATCTTGCTCGGCGCGACGACGTCCTCGGCGGCCGCCTCGGCCTTGCCGTGCGAACGCTTGAGGAAGCCGAGCAGCTTCACTTTCTCCATGCTGGTCACGACCTGGTCGGGACCGCTGAAGCTCATGCCGGCCTCGGCCAGTTGCTCCAGCAGTTTCTCGACCGGCGTGTTCACCAGTTCGGCCAGCTTGCGGATGGTGGTTTGTTGCGACATTCGGATTCCGTTGCTGGCCCGGGGCAAGCCCGGGCATGGGTGGGCGAGTTTATCGCGTTGGCGCGCGTCGGCGCGCCGGCGGTCACTCGAACCAGTGCTTCCGCGCTTCCATGATCAGCGCCGCGGCGCGCCCGGCATCGATGCCCTCGATGTCGTCGATCTCGTCGGTGGCGGCCTCGGCCAGCTCCTCGCGGGTGCGGATGCCGCGCTCGGCCAGGGCGTAGGCGGTGGCCTCGTCCATGCCGTCCAGCGCCAGCAGGTCCTCGGCGGGCTGGTGTTCCTCCAGGCCCTCCTCCACCGCCAGCGCGTCGTTCAGCAGGGCGTCGCGGGCGCGCGAACGCAGCTCCTCGACGATGTCCTCGTCGAAGCCCTCGACCGCCAGCAGCTCGCCGACCGGCACGTAGGCGACTTCCTCGACGGTGCTGAAGCCCTCCGCCACCAGGATGCCGGCGATCTCCTCGTCGACCTCCAGCTTGTCCATGAACAGCTGGCGCGCCGCTGCCTGCTCGGCCTCCGACTTAGCCTGCACCTGGTCGGCGGTCATCACGTTGAGCTGCCAGCCGGTCAGGCGACTGGCCAGGCGGACGTTCTGGCCGCCGCGGCCGATCGCCTGCGCCAGCTTGTCCTCGGCGACCGCGAGGTCCATCGAGTGCTTGTCCTCGTCGACGATGATCGACTGCACCTCCGCCGGCGCCATCGCGTTGATCACGTACTGCGCCGGGTTGTCGCTCCACAGGATGATGTCGACGCGCTCGCCGTTCAGCTCGTTGGTCACCGCCTGCACGCGAGAACCGCGCATGCCGATGCAGGCGCCGATCGGATCGGTGCGGTTGTCGTGCGCGAGCACCGCGATCTTGGCGCGGTCGCCGGGGTCGCGCGCGCAGGCCATGATCGAGACCAGGCCCTGGCCGACTTCCGGCACCTCCAGCTTGAACAGTTCCATCATGAATTCCGGGGCGGCGCGGCTGATGAACAGCTGCGGGCCGCGCGGCTCGGAACGCACGTCGAACAGGTAGCCGCGGACGCGGTCGCCGGTGCGCAGGACGTCGCGCGGGATGCCCTTGTCCTTGGCGATGATCGCCTCGGCGTTGCCGCCCAGGTCGACGTAGATGCTGCCGCGCTCGACGCGCTTGACCACGCCGGTGACCAGCTCGCCGACGCGGTCCTTCCATGCATCGACGACCTGCGCGCGCTCGGCCTCGCGGACGCGCTGCACGATCACCTGCTTGGCGGCCTGCGCGGCGATGCGCCCGAAGTCTGGGTTCTCGATCTGCTCCTCGATGTAGTCGCCGACCTCGGCGTCCTCGCTCTCGTCGAGCGCGTCCATCAGGCGCACCTGGCGGTCGGGCGACTCCATCACCACGTCGTCGGCCACGACTTCCCAGCGGCGGAAGGTCTCGTAGCTGCCGTCCTTCGGGTCGATCTGCACGCGCACCAGCACGTCCTGATCGACGTAGCGCTTCTTCGCGGCGGACGCCAGCGCGGCTTCGATCGCCTCGAGGATGACCGACTCCGGCACGCCCTTCTCGGCGGCGACGGCATCCACGACGAGCAGCAGTTCCTTACTCATTTCGGTTGAACCTCAGGCACTTGGTTGTCCATGGTCACGGCTGCGCGGGACCTGCCCCGCAACCCCCGCCGGGCTGCCGCCCGGCCGCCTCCGCCTAGCGCGTCGGCTTCTTCTGCTTGCCCGGGCGCGCATCGCGCCCCGACTTGTCCCTCGCCGGGGCGAGCCCCAGCGCCACCCAGTCCGGCACCAGCCGGGCCTTGTCGACGTTGTTGGCGTCGACCACCAGCTCGCTGCCGTCCACGTCGAAGGCGACGGCGTCGCCCTCCACGCGGAGGATTCTGCCCTGCAGGCGGCGGCGGCCGTCCTGCGGCAACTTCAGCGCGACCTTGGCGGACTCGCCGACGAAGCGCGCGAACTGCGCGGCGCCGAACAGCGGGCGATCCAGCCCCGGCGACGACACCTCCAGCGTGTAGTTCCCGCTGATCGGGTCCTCGACGTCGAGCTGCGCCGAGACTTCGCGGCTGACCGCCTCGCAATCCTCGATGCCGACGCTGCGTTCGTCGGCCTCCGCCTGCGGCACGTCGATGTACAGGCGCACCACCGCGCCACCCGGCGCAGGGAGGTATTCGATGCCGAGCAGCTCCAGCCCCATGGCGGCGACCGTGGGTGCGAGCAACGCGGCGATTTCGTCGGCCTTGTCAGTCACGTTGAACCTGTTCGTGGAATCCCGGAACCCGGAAACGACAAAGGGCCCATTGGGCCCTTTGTCCGATGACGCTGGATTGCGAAACCCGGGAACAACGGGTTCCGCGAGCCCGAGCCCGTGATGCA
>JAFLEB010000131.1 GCA_017302075.1 Lysobacterales bacterium | reverse complement strand
ATCCGCATCGGCGGCAAGGCGCTGGCGCCGGCCGATATCGCGGTGCTGGTGCGCAGCCACGGCCAGGGCGCGCGCATGCGCCGTGCGCTGGCCTCGTTCGGCGTGGGCAGTGTCGAGCTGTCGCAGGCGAGCGTGTTCGCGTCGGACGACGCCGAGGAGCTCGAGCGCGTGCTGCTGGCGATCGCCGAGCCCTTGCGTGAACGGCGGGTGAAGGCGGCGCTCTCCACCGCGGCGATGGGGCGCGATGCCGCTGCGCTCGCCGCCCTGGCCGCCGACGAGGCGGCGCTGCTCGCCACGCTCGACGCCTTCGCGCGCTGGCGTGAAACGTGGCTGGCGCGCGGCTTCGGTGCGATGCTGCGCCAATGGATGGCCGAGGAGGGCGTCGCTGCGCGTCTGCTTGCCCGCGCCGACGGTGAGCGCCGCCTGACCAACCTGATGCACCTCGCCGAACTGCTGCAACAGGAGGCGGGCAGCGCCTCGCCCGAGGTGCTGCTGCGCATGCTCGCCACCCGCCGGCGCGACGGCAGCGGCGGCGATGCCACGCAGCTGCGGCTGGAGTCGGACCGCAATCTGGTGCAGATCGTCACCATCCATCGCGCCAAAGGTCTGGAATACGGCATCGTGTTCTGCCCCTTCCTGTTCGACGGCCATCCGGGGCGTGCCGAAGGCGGCCTCATGCGAGCCTGGCACGACGCCGAGGGCGGCCTGGTGCTCGACTACCGGCGCGACGCGGCGGGCGACGACGACATGCAGGACCGGATGCGCCTCGAGCGCGACGCCGAGAGCCTGCGCCTGGCCTATGTGGCGCTCACGCGCGCCGTGCATCGCTGTTATCTCGTCGTCGGCAGCTACGCGAGGCTGATCCACGGCAAGCCGAGCTATGCGGAGGCCGGACGCAGCCTGCTGAACTGGATGGTGGCCGGCGCGGGCATGGATCTCGCCGCCTGGCGCAGGCACAAGATGTCGCCCGCCGAGATCGACGCACGCTGGCGCGGACTGGTCTGCTCGAGCCTGTGCGACGGGCAGCCGGCGATGCGGCTCGTGGATCTGCCTGACGGCCGCGGCAGCGCGCTGGCGCCGCCCGACAACGCTGGCGCCCGGCCCCATGCCTTGCGCCCGCCTTCGATTCCGCCGGGCTGGCGCATCGGCAGCTTCAGCGCCCTGGTGTCGGGGGCGACGCACGAGCAGGCGGCGCGCGACCATGACGCCCGTGCGCTGCACGCGGATGCGATCGGCGACCTCGCCGCGCCCGAGCCCGGATCCGCTGGCGGTGCCGACGAGCCGGCCGGCGCGGATGCGATGGCCGTGTCTGCCCCCGCGCCCGACGACATCCTGCGCTTCCCCCGCGGCCCGGTAGCGGGCGACTGTCTGCACGCGGTCTTCGAGCGGATCGACTTCACCGATCCGTCCGGCTGGGACGCGGCGATCGAAGCCGCGCTCGGCGCGCATCCGCAACGCCTGCCGTCCGGCGCCGACAGCGAGCAGGACCGTGCCCGCCTACCGCGCATGTTGCGCCGCATGCTCGGCGACGTGCTCGGTGCGCCGCTGCTGGCGGCCGATCACCCGATGGGTTCCCTGACGCTCGATAAGGTCGATCCGGCGCGCCGGCTGGTCGAGTTGGGCTTCCATCTGCCGGCGCCGCGCCTGAACGCCGCGCAGTGCAACGCGTGGCTCGCGGCGAGCGGCTATCGGGCGCCGCGGCTGGCGTTCGGCGAGGTGGGTGGCTACCTGAAGGGCTTCATCGACCTGGTGTTCGAGCACGGCGGACGCTACTGGGTGCTCGACTGGAAGTCGAACCACCTCGGCGAGCAGCCCGAGGATTACGCCCCGGCGCGGCTCGAGGCGGCGATGCAGGCGCATGGCTATCACCTGCAGCACCTGCTCTACAGCGTGGCGCTGCACCGCCACCTCGGGCGCGCGCTGCCCGGGTACGCCTACGAGCGCCATTTTGGCGGCGTGCTGTACCTGTTCGTGCGCGGCGTGAGGCCGGGCTGGCAGGTCGGCGGCGCGCCGGCGGGGGTGTTTCACCATCGCGCCGAGGCGGGCGTGATCGATGCGCTCGACGCACTGCTGGCGGGCAGGGTGGAGGCGGCATGACGACGATCCTTCCTGCCCAGTACGACCTTGCCGACGGTTTTGCCACCCATGCGCTGGCGTGGGCGCGCAGCCTGGGTGCGCCGCAGGCCAGCCTCGCGGTGCTGCCAGCCGTCGCGCGCGAACTCAGTCTGGCGGCGAGCGCCGGCCACGTCTGCCTGCCGCTTGCGGCGCTGCAGCTTGGGGACGGCGATGCTCCGCTCGACGCCGCCGGCCTGCGCAAACGCCTGCTGCAGAGCGGACTGGTGGCGACCGCGGCGCAGACGGCGTGCGCACGCGAGACAGCGCAGCCGATGGTGCTGGACGAAGAGGACCGCCTCTATCTGCGCCGCTTCTTCGATCTGGAATGCCGCCTCGCGGCGGCGCTCGGCGAGCGCGCGCGTCACCGCCTGGCGCAGCCGCCGGGCGACGGCGAGGCGGCGCTGCCGAGCAGGCTGTTCCCGCCGCGCGCCGATGCGATAGCGCCCGACTGGCAGAAGCTCGCCGTTGCGCTGGCGCTTCGGGGGCGCTTGACGGTGATCAGCGGCGGACCGGGGACCGGCAAGACGACGACGGTGGCCGCCTTGCTCGCCTGCCTGCTCGAGCGCGACGCCGGCCTGCGCATCGCCCTCGCGGCGCCCACCGGCAAGGCTGCGGCGCGCATGCTCGAAGCCCTGCGCGCGCGCGCCGCCGGCCTGCCCGATGTGCTGCGCGCACGGCTTCCCGACGAAGCGAGCACCGTGCATCGCTTGCTGGGCGTCACGCCGCAGCCGGGGCGCTTCCGCCACGATGCCGACAACCCGCTGGCGGTGGATGTGCTGGTGGTCGACGAGGCCTCGATGCTCGATCTGGCGCTGGCGGCGCGCCTCGTCGATGCGCTGCCGCCGGATGCGCGGCTGGTGCTGCTGGGCGACAAGGACCAGCTCGCCGCGGTCGAGGCCGGCGCGGTGTTCGCCGAGCTGTCGGCAGCACGCGGCCTGAGCCCGGCGACGATGGCGTATCTGGCGCAGGCAGGCGGGGTTTCCGAACAGGCGATCGCGCGGCGCGTCCCCGAGGCGCAGGCCGAAGCGGCGCTTTCGGACAGCGTGATCTGGCTCACCGAGAGCCATCGCTTCCGCGGCGATTCAGGGATCGGCCGCCTCGCCGCGGACATCAACGCCGGGCGGGGCAGGGCGGCGCTGGACTGGCTGCAGGCGGCCGGGGATGCCACGGCGCGCTGGTTGGCCGACGACGGGCCGCGACCCGCAGCGGCGACGCTGGCCTGCATGGAGGCCGGCTATGCGCCCTACCTCGCGTGCCTGCGCGAGCCGCGCGGAGCGGCCCCGGCCCGTTTCGCCGCCGCCTTTGCTGCGTTCGACCGTTTTCGCGTTCTCGCCGCGGTGCACGAGGGCGCGCGCGGCCTGGCTGCCTTGAATGCCCACCTCGAGCGCCACCTGCGCGCGCAGCTCGGTCTGCCCGTGGAGGCGGGCGCGGCGGGGCGCTGGTATGCCGGCCGGCCTTTGATCGTGCTGCGCAATGATTACCTGCTCGGTCTCTACAACGGTGACATCGGCCTCTGCCTGCCTGATGACGACGGCGCGCTGGCGGTATGGTTCGCGGTGTCAGGCGGCGGCTACCGCCCGGTGGCCCCGCTGCGCCTGCCCGAGCACGACACCGCGTTCGCGCTGACGGTGCACAAGAGCCAGGGCTCGGAGTTCGACGAAGTGCTGCTGGTGCTGCCGGCGACGCCCAGCCGCGTGCTGAGCCGCGAGCTGCTGTACACCGGCGTCACGCGCGCGGCGCAGCGGGTGACGGTGGCCGGGCCGCCGGAGGTCTTCGTCACCGCTTGCGCGACCCGTACCGAGCGCTTTTCCGGTCTGGCAGCGCGTCTTGCGCGCAAGGCCGGCGCCTGATGCGTTAGGCTCGCGCTTTTATCCGTACGTCGCTTGCCATGGCCCAGCCCACCCTCAAGCAGCGCAAGACCTTCGCGCTGATCCGCATCCTCGGCGGCCTGTTCGCCGCCTTCTATCTTGGCTACGTCGTCGTCGCCAACCTCGCCGCCGGCCTGCCCTTCGACCGCACCCTGATGTTCACCGCGCTGGTGGCGATCGCCGGCTTTGGCTACGCGGCCTGGTATCTTCGCGAGCTGTCGGCGGTCGCGCGCGAGGAGCAGCAGCGTGGGCCCGGCAGCGGACAGTGAGCGCAGGTTCCGTCCTGCCATGATTCGTTTCAGATGATTCGTTGCCGAGGGTGAAGCCGCGGTGGCAGCATTGTCGGCGGCCGGACCCCCAAGACCGACTCCTGCCCGGTCCGCTTCCCGAAAACACCAACATTTCCAGCGGAGAACCCTCATGGAACGCATCCGGCGACTACTTTCCTCCCTCCTCATCGTCAGCTTCTCGTCCGTGACGATGATTCAGACCGCGCAGGCGACGATGCTCAGCACCGAGCAGGTCGCCCAGGCAGCGCAAGCGAACCCGCAGGCCGCTGCCGAGCAAGGGGAGTCATCCCAGCAGCGCTTGAATGCGATGCTGGCGCGTGCCGAAGTGCAGGCCGAGCTGCAACGCTACGGCGTGACCGACGAGCAGGCGCGCGAGCGTATCGCCGCGCTCACCGACGAAGAGGCCGCGGCGCTGGTCAAGCACGTCGACGACGCGCCCGCGGGCGGCATCATCGGTGCCATCCTGCTGATCTTCTTCGTGCTGCTGCTGACCGATATCCTCGGCCTGACCAAGGTCTTCCCCTTCACCCGCTCGATCCGCTGAGGACCGCTGCCGGTGAGACGCGATCACGCCGCCGTGAGGCGGCGTTTTCTGTTGGGGAGCAGCGCGGCGCTAGCCGGGGCCTTGCTCGGCGGTTGCGCGGTGCAGACGCCCCGCCTCCTCGCCGCGCCGCCTGCGGGCCTGCCGCGTCGCGTCGAGCTGACGGCGACGCCTTTCTTCCCGCAGGAAGAATTCCAGTGCGGCCCCGCCGCGCTGGCCACCGCGCTGAGTGCGGCGAGCCTGCCGACGCGGCCGCACGATCTGGTCGGCAAGATCTTCCTGCCCGGGCGAGAGGGCTCGCTGCAGATCGAGATGCTGGCGGGCGCGCGACGTTCCGGCGCGGTCGCCGTGGTGATCCCGGGCACGCTGGAGGCGGTGATGCGCGAGACGGCCGCCGGCAACACCGTGGTCGTGCTGCAGAACCTCGGCCTGTCGTGGGCGCCGTCGTGGCATTATGCGGTGGTGATCGGCTACGACCTCGATGAAGAGCATTTTCTGCTGCGCTCCGGCCCGATCGAGCGCCAGTTGCTGCCCTTCAATACCTTCGAGCACACCTGGGACCGCGCCGGGCGCTGGGCCTTCGTTGCCCTGCCGCCAGGACGGCTGCCGGTTACCGCCGACGAGTCCGAGGCGACGCGCGCGCTCGTCGCGTTCGAGCGCAACGCCCCGCCCGCCCTGGCAAAGCAGGCCTATGCGACGGGCGTCGAGCGCTGGCCGCAGAACCTCACGCTGGCGATGGGGCTGGGCAATGCGCGCTACGCCATGGGCGATCTCGGTGGCGCGCGGCAGGCTTTCGCTGCGGCCGCGCAGCGTTTCGATGCCGCCGCGGCCTACAACAACCTCGCCAGCGTGCTGCTGGAAATGGGGCGTCGCGGCGAGGCGCGCCAGGCGGCCTTGAAGGCGGTTGAAAAGGCGGGCAGCGAAGGTGCCATCGCCGACAGCGCGCGCGCCACCCTGAACCGCATCGACGACAGCGGCAAGGCCCGCCAGCCGAAAAATCGCCGTGACCGTCGGCGACCTGCGGCGCCCCTGTCTGGCGGCACGCCCCGATGAGCAGGCGCGCACGCCGCGCCCCGCTGGGCAAATCCCTGCAGCGCGCCATGACGGCCATGACGCGCGCCACGCTGCGCGCCGGCACCCGGGTCGCGGGTGAAGTGGCGGGCAAGCTCGCGCGGCAGACGGTCGAGGCGGCGCGCGCGCAGCTGCGTCCGCCGCCCGGCCCGGGCGAGTGGATCAGCGGTCAGGCCATCGGCGCCGGCGGCATGCGGCGCTACTTCCTGTTCCGCCCGCCCGATGTCGCTAACGCCGAGCGTCTGCCGCTGATGGTGATGCTGCACGGTTGCGGCCAGACCGCGGCGAGCTTCGCGCGCAGCACGCGCATGAACCGGCTGGCGGTGCGCGAGCGCTTTCTGGTGCTCTACCCGGAGCAGGACCGGCGGGTGAATCCTCAGGGGTGCTGGGACTGGTACGGCACCGTCACGCGTCAGGCGCAGGCCGAGGCGGCGACGCTGATGGCGGCGGTTGAACAGGTTTGCCTGCTGTATCCCGTCGATCCGGCGGCGATCGGCCTTGCCGGGCTGTCGGCCGGTGCCGGCATGGCGGCGCTGCTGGCGACGCTGCACCCTGAGCGCTTCCGCGCGGTGGTGATGCATTCCGGCGTCGCGCCGGGCGCGGCGCATTCGGCAGCGTCTGCGCTGGCGGCCATGGGCGGGCGGC
>JAFLEB010000130.1 GCA_017302075.1 Lysobacterales bacterium | reverse complement strand
GCCGCCTGCACAAGTTCACCGGGGTGTTCCAGGGCAACCCGCAGGAAGTGGTGGGCGGCGGCTTCCCGGCCACGGTCGAGCCGGGCATGAAGCTGTCCTCGCCGGTCGCGTTCGCGGGGGACGTGTATGTAGGTAGCCAGAGCGGCGGCCCCGGCATCGGCGGCAAGCTGCACCGGGTGGATGCCCAGACCGGCGCGGTCACCAGCAGCGCGAAGCTGGCGGCCGACAACACGCCGGGGCTGCGTGAATCGCCGATCGTCGCCGTGTCAGGCAATACCGCGAACGTTTTGGCCTTCGTGTTCAACGACGGCACCACCCGCAGCACGCTCAACTGCCGGGCGCGCAGCAGCACTGGCAACCGGGGATGCCGCCTCATCGCGCGCTTCGTGACCAACTTCGTGCAGGGACGCGAGCCCAACGGTGTCGCCTACGTCGGCCGTGGCAACAACGATGCCAGCACGCTGTACGCCGGGGCCTTCAACGAGGCGTTCTACGCCAGTGCCAACGGCGATGGTGCGCTCTACATCGTGGGCGGGGCCCGCAACAACGCCTATCTCCCGACCCTGTGGCGCATCCCGCTCAACGGCGGCGTGTTGGGCACACCCGTGCCAGGTGCCGTGGTCGGCACCGATGGTTGCGCGGTGGCCGCCAACAATTGCGAAGCCACGGCTTGGGACTGGTCGCCGGTGACGCTGTTCCAGCAAGGCGGCCACGAGCGGCTCTACTTCAGCATCGGCAGGAGCGCGGCCAACCTCGCGGGGTGCAGCACCGGCGACTGCCTGTTCATGTTCGACCTCGGCGACTTGGACGCCGATGGCGGCGGCACCGATGCATGGGGCAGCGCGAACCGCCCGTTGTCCGGCCTGGCGACCTACGGCGGCACCAGCGGGATCATCGTCGACAACGCCGGCGGGGCCGCGGGCACGGCGCAGGTCTACTTCGCGCACGGCGGCAACAGCGACGGCAGCGGCAACGCGGTCCAGGCCAGCCAGTCGGCGCTGGATTGATCCTCAACCCAAAGGCCGCGAATCCACCCTCACCCTCTACTTCGCACCCCAGGCGTGCACGAGTCCACTCCCGAAATGCGGTAAAGTTCACAGAAGTGCCCTACAGGGGGGCATGGTTCTGGCCTTTCGGGAGACACCATGAGTCAGGGAATTCGTAACGGCGCGTTGGCCGTCGCGGTGCTGGTTGGCATGTGCGGCATCGGTTCGGCCCAGGCGCAATCCGCGGTCGCCAAGGGCGACGGCGGGGACAAGATTCCGGTCGTACGCGATTGGAGCAGTCGCTCCGTCATCCACCGCAACCCGCGGACGCCCGAGGAATTCGAGCGCGCCGGCCGCACTGCCGACATGCGGGCCCGCTATCGCGACCCGCGCTACGTCGCCTCGCTCATGCGCCGTATCGACGCGGAAGCACCAAACCAGCCCCAGGCGCTGCTGGCGGGCAATGCCCGCGCGGGCGGCGTGGCGACCGCCACCAATGATCGCCGCCGTGGCCATGGTAGCCCGGCACCGACGGACGGCGAGGGCAGCGTGCTCCGCGACTGGAGCAATGTGCTGGGTGGCGGCAATGGTGGCAACGGCGCGCCCGGCACTTTCCCCGCCAAGTACAACTTCGACATCACGGCCACCCCGAGTTGCGCCAATGATTTCGTGGTGTACGGGACCAACGCGCCCGGCGCCAACGACACGGTCAATACGCGCGAGCAGTGGATCGGCACCTTTACCGACACGGCCGACACCACGGGGACCATCACCCTGGGCTATGGCGGCGGGCGCAGCATCACCCTGATTGCCGACACCTCGCTGAATACCGGGAACTATTTCCTGGTCACCAACGGCACGAACGGCACTGCCCGCAACGCCAAGGCTAACAACCTCGTCGCGGCGATCAATCGCTGGACCAGTACCACCGGCATCGTGGCGGACCGGCCCACTGGGGGCGGTACCACCGGCCAGGTGCGTTTGACATCGCTCGCATCGGGTCCACAGAACTTCACCGTCAGCCAGACCAGCAACGGCGCCGGCTTCACCCTGTTCACCCAAAGCACTAACGGAACCGGTACGCCGGGCCAGCCGACCATCATCGCGTACAACCAGTTGTACCAGGGGACCTGCAACGGCAGCTGGAACCAGAACGGCGCGACCAAGGCCCCCAACGTGATGTGGGCCTACAACACCGGTACCGGCTACGTGGTGGAAACCTCGCCGGTGCTGTCCTACGAGGACGGCGGCAAGCAGGTCGCCTTCATCCAGCGCAGTGGCAATACCCTGCAGTTGGTCCTGCTGAAGGGTCGCGCGACCGAGGGACAACCCCATCTACCGAACACGCCCACCATCATTGCCGCGAACGGGGCAGGCTATGCCGCCCAGCGCGCCAACTCGGACAGCGTCATGTACGTCATGACCCTGAACGGCACCAGCAATGTCGGCAACACGCCCACCTATTCGTCGCCGTTCGTCGACTACGGCGACGACGTGCTCTGGGTGGGCGACGGCAACGGCCGCCTGCACAAGTTCACGGGGGTGTTCAAGGGCACGCCGACCGAAGTGGTGGGCGGCGGATTCCCGGCGACGCTGGAAGCTGGGCTGAAGCTCTCGCCCCCGGTTTCGAACAACGGACAGGTTTACATCGGCAGTTCGGCCGGCACAGGCACCGTCGGTGGCAAGCTGTACCGGGTGAACGCCGCCACCGGCGTGGTGAACGCGACCAGCGCGAAGCTGACCCGCGACGACACCCCGGGCGTGCGGGAGTCGCCGATCATCGATGCCGCCACCGGGCGGATCTACACCTTCGTCTACAACGACAACACCTCGGTGTACTCCGATACCGGCCGCTGCGCCGCGTTCACCGGCGAGATCGACGGCTGCCGTGCGGTGATCCAGTTCACCGAGTTCTTCGCCAACGGGAGCGTTGGCAGCCGGCAGTTCGTCGGCCGCGGCAACGGCACTAGCCGGGTGCTGTACGCCGGTGCGTTCGATGACGCGTTCTACAGCAGCAACAACGGCACCGGTGCCCTTTACATCGTCGGTGGCCGACCCGACAACACGTTCTACGCCACCCTGTGGAAGATCCCGATCGTCAACGGCGTCATGCAGACCCCAATCCAGGGCGCCGAATTCGGCGCTCGTGATCGCTACGAAGAGGGGGCTGGTGCGAACAGCGGCACCGACAATCTGCAGCAGATCGCTCCTGTCACCGTGCAGAAGAACGGGACGAACGAATATGTCTTCGTCAGCACTGCGACCTATGCCAACGCGACGGGTTGCGGAGCCGGCACGTTCGACAATTCGGCCTGCATCTACATGTACAACCTGTCCGACCTGAACGGGTCCGGCGCGGGGACTGGCGCGGCATGGGGCACCAGCAACGTGCCCTCGGCCGGGCTTGCGGCACCGGGCGGCACCGGGGGGATCGTCGTCGACAACACCAGCGCGTCGACTGGCAGTTCACAGATCTACTACACCCAGCTGCAGGCGGGCGGCAATGCCATCCAGGCCAGCCAGTCCGGTTTGCAGTAAGCTGTCCACCGTCACTCCGCCACGAGAGCGCCCGCATGCAGCCCACCCAAGCGCCTGAAGCCCCCCGCACCGACGCCGGCGAGCGCAAGGCTTACGTGAAGCCGGAATTCCGCCATGAGTCGGTCTTCGAGACCATGGCGCTGGCCTGCGGCAAGGTGAATACCACCCAGGGCGCATGCCGCAGCCGCAGGAACGCGTCCTGACGGTGTGCCCCGAGCGCCAGGCGGACCTCCGCCTGGCGCTCGCCCGCCAAACCCTGCAGACCGCCGGGCATCTCCGGATCCGCGCGTTCGGCAGCAGCATGCTCCCGGCAATCCTGCCCGGCGACCTGCTCACCTTCCGCGCCGCCACGCCTGCCGACGCTGCGCCGGGGCGGATCGTGCTGGCGGCGACCGGCGACAGCGCATGGCGGGTGCATCGCATCGCGGCCCTTGACGGCGACTGGGTGGTCACCCGCGGCGACGCCCTGCGCCACCGCGACCCGCCCCTGCCCTGTGCCAGCCTGCTCGGCGTGCTGGAAGCGCAGCAGCGCGGCGAGCGCATCCTCGCGATCGATCGATCGCCCAACCGCCTCCTCCCGAGCACCACGCGCTGGCTGTTGCGCCACCTGCCGCTCGCCCACCGCCTCGCGCGCATCACCGCCCGCCGCTGTCCCCGACTGATCGAACTCGCCGCATGAGCAGTCCCGCCCCCCCGCACCACCTCGACATCGGCATCGGCGGCATCCAGGTCCGCCTGCGGACGACGTCGCCCGAGTTCATCGGCCTGATGCAGGCGCGGTTCCGTGGCTTCACCGGCCACGTGGACGCGCCCGACCACGTGTTCGACGTCGAGATCGTGCCGGTGGACTACGCCGAGGACGAAGCCCTGGACGGCATCAGCACCGAGGTCCGGGTGCTCCGCGACGGCCCACGGTGGCGCCTGCTGTGCGGCGACTTCGATGCGACATGGACCCCCGGCACCGGCCGCGGCACGGTGCGCCTGCATCCCAGCCCCTACTCCCTGGATTCGGTGCTGCGCATCCTGCACACCGTGCTGCTGGCGGGACAGGGCGGCATGCTGATGCATGCCTCGAGCGTGGTGCTCGACGGGCGAGCCTACCTGTTCACCGGCGTCTCCGAATCCGGCAAGACCACGATCTCCCGGCTGGCGCCGCCAGACGCCCACGTGCTGACCGACGAGATGTCGTTCATCCGCCTGGAGGATGGTGCGTACTACGCCTACGGGACGCCGTTCGCCGGCGAACTGGCGACGCCGGGCGAGAACCTGCGCGCGCCGCTCGCCGCGATCCACCTGCTGGCCAAGGGCCCGGACAACCGCATCGAGCCGATGGGGCCGGCGGAGGCGGTGCGCACGGTGATGGCGAACGTGCTTTACTTCGCCCGCGACGACGCGCTCACGGCCCGGGTGTTCGACAATGCGATCGCCCTGGCCGCGGCCGTCCCTGTCCGCCGCCTGACCTTCTTCCCGGACGCGCGCGTCTGGGACCTGTTCGGAACCACGCCATGAGCGCGCCCCTGTTCCTGCTCCGCTCCGACAACGTCGCCGCCCGCCGCATCGGCGACGAGCTGATGATCATGTTCGCGCGCGACTCCTCGCTGTTCAGCCTGAACGAGACCGCGGCGTTGCTGTGGGATGCCGCGGACGGGCGCACGCCGCTGGCGGAGATCGTCGCGCGCGAGCTCTGCCCGCGCTACGACGTGGATCCGGCCACCGCCCTGCGCGATGCCACGGAACTGGCGCACGGGCTGGCGGAGCGCGGCATCCTCCAGGTCGGCGACCGCCCGTTCGCCGGGGGGAGCGACGCCGCATGAGCGTGATGCAGGACATGGGCGCGCGGGCGATGGCGCTGGGCATCCCGCTCAGCGTGCAGCTGGACCTGACCTACCGCTGCAACGAACGCTGCATCCACTGCTACCTCGACCATGAAGACCATGGCGAGATGACCACTGCGGAGATCCTCGGCCTGCTCGACCAACTGGCCGCGGCCGGGGTGTTCTTCCTCAACGTCAGCGGCGGCGAGATCTTCATGCGCCCCGACCTGTTCGCCATCATCGAGCATGCGCGCAAGCTGCAGTTCTCGGTGAAGCTCAAGACCAACGGCGTGATGATCCGCGAGGCCAAGGCCCGCAGGATCGCCGCGCTGGGCGTGGAAGCCGTGCAGATCAGCCTGTATTCGCACGTTGCCGCCACCCACGACGAGATCACCAAGCTGCCGGGCTCGTTCAAGCGCACCATCGAAGGCGCGCGCCTGCTCCGCGATGCCGGGGTCAAGGTGATCTTCGCCAACGTGCTGATGCAGCAGAACGCCGACCACTACAAGCAGGTACAGGCGCTGGCCGCCGAGATGGGCATCCGCTACGAGGTCGACGCCACCATCACCCCGATGATGGACGGCGACCGCGGCATCGTCGCGCTGAACATGGACGGCGGACGGCTGGCCGAGATCATGCACGACACCAGCCTGCTCGGCGACCAGGCCGAGCGCCTGCTGGCCGCGCCGAGCGGCCCGACCCCGCTGGACGAAGCCTACGAGACGCTGCCCTGCAGCGCCGGCCACACCGCTTGCTACGTCTCGCCGTATGGCGACGTGTTCCCCTGCGTGCAGTTCCCCTACAAGGTGGGCAACGTGCGCGAGCAGGCCTTCATCGACATCTGGAAGCACTCGCCGCAACTCAACGACGTGCGCGCGATCCGGGTCAGCGACCTCGAGGGCTGCTCCAGCTGCGTGCACGGCAACAGCTGCACCCGCTGCCCGGGGCTGGCCTACCTGGAAGGCAACATGCGCGGACCGTCGATCCAGGACTGCGAGAAATCCTTCGCCCGCACCGGGGTGCCGTCGAAGAAGCTGCAACGCAAGCAGGGCCGCGAGATCCCGCTGCAGGTGCTGGTGGCCTGACCGCGGTCAGGGCCGGCGCAAGCGCCGGAAGAACGCGACCGCGCGCGCCCGGTCGCGGGTCAGCAGGTACCAGCCCACGCACAAGGCGATGTAGGCGGCCAGCAGCAGCGGGTTCGGCACATCCAGGCGCATCGCCTGCCCCACCACCAGGCCGCAGGCCAGGCTGAAGACCGTGAGCCAGAAGGCCGCACGCGTGGGCCCGAAGCCGGCGTCCTGCATCATGTGGTGGATGTGGTCGCGGCCCGCGG
>JAFLEB010000013.1 GCA_017302075.1 Lysobacterales bacterium | reverse complement strand
GATCGGGCGCCGGCGCGGACAGCGCTGCACGCGCGGCCTCTGCGGCACTCCCGCGCGCGGGGCCGCGTGGTGGCGTGTCGCCACGCGCAGGCGCAGGCGAGGACGCCGGCATCGCCGGCTGCTCGCGGGCGCTGTCGGCGGGGCGGAACGCCAGCATCCGCAGCAGGGTCATCTCGAAGCCGGAGCGCGGGCTGGGCGCGTGCTGCAGGTCGCGGCGCCCATGCAGGGCCATCTGGTACCAGAGCTGCACCAGTTCGGGACGCAGCGCGGTAGCGAGCGCGTCGACCGCGACCGCATCGTGGCCGACGTCGACACCCGGCACCAGTTGCCGGACCTGCACCCGGTGCAGCGCCTCGCCGAGCGCATCCAGCACGCTGCCCCAGTCCGGCGAGAACTCGGCGAGCTGCGCGGCCTCGTCGAGCAGGCGGCCACCATCGTGCGCGGCCAGCGCGTCGAGCAGCGCCTGCACGCGATTGCGATCGACCGTGCCCAGCATCGCGGCGACGGCGACGCCCTCGAGGCGCCCACCATCGGTGCCGGCACCGCAGTAGGCGATCGCCTGGTCGACCAGCGACAGGCCATCGCGCAGGCTGCCGTCGGCGGCGCGCGCCAGCTGGCGGATCGCGTCGTCGTCGGCGGCGATGCCCTCGGCGGCGAGGATCTTCGCGATCTGCCCGCGGATCTGGTCTTCGTCGAGGCGCTTCAGGTTGAACTGAAGGCAGCGGCTCAGCACCGTGACCAGCAACTTCTCCGGGTCGGTGGTCGCGAACAGGAACTTGACGTGCTGCGGCGGTTCTTCAAGCGTCTTCAGCAGCGCGTTGAACGCCGGCTTCGACAGCATGTGCACTTCGTCGATGAGGTAGACCTTGTACTTGCCGCGCGACGGCATGTACTGGGCGTTCTCGATCAGCTCGCGGACGTTGTCGACGCCGGTGTTCGAGGCCGCATCGATCTCCAGCAGGTCGATGTAGCGGCCGGCGTCGATCGCGCGGCAGGTCTCGCATTCGCCGCAGGGATCCGCGCTGGTGCCCTGCTCGCAATTCAGCGACTTCGCGAAGATCCGCGCGATCGTGGTCTTGCCGACGCCGCGGGTGCCGGTGAACAGGAAGGCATGGTGGACGCGGCCACTTTCCAGGGCATTGGTCAGGGCACGGACTACGTGCTCCTGGCCGACCAGTTCGGCGAAACGCCTGGGGCGCCACTTGCGGGCAAGCACGAGGTAGGACATGCCCCATTCTGCCATGCACGGACTTTCGCCCGCCCGACCCGCCGCCGGGTTTCTTGTGGCGGCGCGCGCCGACGGCTAGAATTGCCGGCTCGGCGGCGCAGGAGGCGCCGTCCGACACCTTCCGGAGAGGTGTCCGAGTGGTTGAAGGAGCACGCCTGGAAAGTGTGTAAGCGTCTAAACCGCGCTTCGGGGGTTCGAATCCCCCTCTCTCCGCCAGTTCCAAGGGCCGCGCATGGTGCGGCCCGCATCCATGGTGGCCCCGTCGGCCCCTCGCGACGCTAGGTCGAAAACCCCGCCAGGGCCGGAAGGCAGCAACGGTATCGACTGATGCGGGCGCCGAGGCAAGCCGGCGGGGCCACCGCCTTTCGGGCCTTCCTGCGCGAACCGATGCACCAGGTGTTCAGCCCTGCGGCGGTACCTGCGCGGGCGCACGCAACCGGATCACGTCGCCCTGCATGCCAACGCGATAGCCGCGCGCTCGCAATTGCACGCCTTCCGCCGCGCTGGCGTAGTGGTAGAGCACGCATCGATCCAGCAGCTCACGTGGATACTCGCGCTCGAGGTCCTCGATCCCGCTGTGGGACGGATTGCCTTCCAGCGCGCAGTCGTGCGCGACCAGTTCGTCGGCCGCCGCGAACTTCGCCAGCATCTCCGGGATCGGGCGGGTGTCGCCGGTCCAGACCAGGCTGCCGGGCAAGCGCAGTCCGAACGCGCTGTCCGGCCAGTGATGGCGAGCCGGGAAGACCTCCAGGCGCTGGCCGTCGTGCCAGAAGTGGTCGGACACCGGGATGACCCGGAACGCGTCCCAGAAATTGACTCCGCCTTCGGCCAGGGCGTTCGGGTAGCTCGCGACGCGCTGGTGCAGCAGCGGCAACAGGGTGACAGGTACGTACAGCCGCACCTCGCCTCGGCGGGCGGGGTCGAACCAGGCCGACACGAACAGCCGCTCGAAGCCGGCGATGTGGTCCATGTGCGCATGGGTCATGAACAGCGCGCGCGGGACATCGCGGTAGGTCGCCTCGAACGCGGTCAGTCCCTCGCCGCCGCAGTCGATGGTCAGCCATGGGCGGCCATCCTGTTCGATCGTCGCCATCGCCGAGCCGAGTTCCACCGCCGCGGCATTGCCGACGCCAAGCAGGCGCAAACTCCACTCGACCATGCTCAATACCCTCGCTGCCAGGCGGCGTCGTACGCCGCGCGCAGGGCGCGGAACTGGGCATCCACCTCGATGACGCCGCGGCCACCGCGCTGCTTGCGCAAGGAACGCTGCAGGCGCTCGAGGTTGGCCTCGCGCCACGCTGTCGCGGGGATCCGCAGGCGCGAACGGTCGAAATCGATCATCCAGCCACGGCCCTCTTCATCGAACAGCAAGTTGTGCGCATTGAGGTCGGCGTGGTCAAGGCCTTGCCGATGGAAACGCGCGACCAACTCGCCAGCGGCCACCCATGGCGCATCCCCCGCGGTTGCGAGCGCCGCCAGCGAACGCACGCCGGGCAGGCGCTGCATCAGGATCGCCGCGCGATAGGACAGCCCCTCGCGCCGGTACCACGCCGCGTAGGCCATCGGCACCGGCAGCTTGCGCGCGCGCAGGACGCGCAACAGGCGGTATTCGGCGAAGCTGCGCACCCGCGCGATGCCGCGCCACAGGTGCGCATCGCGACTGAGATTGGCCACCAGCCCGCCGCGCAGGTAATGGCGCAGGACGGCATCGCCGCCCTCGCCCATGTCGATGAACCAGGCCCCGCCGCGGCCGCCATCGCCGACCGGCTGGGCGGCATCGCCCCAGTGCGCCGGGTCGAACCAGGCGGGGTCGGGTTGCCGCAGCTGGGTGCGGTCGAACAGAATCGCGCCGTATCCGCGGGCATCGCGGAACGGCGTCAGGTGCTCGTTGGCGTCGAAGCCGGCCATTCCCGGGAGTGTAACAAGCAC
Organism: Lysobacterales bacterium; assembly: GCA_017302075.1. Taxonomy (GTDB): domain Bacteria; phylum Pseudomonadota; class Gammaproteobacteria; order Xanthomonadales; family Xanthomonadaceae; genus Thermomonas; species Thermomonas mangrovi. The sequence goes on along the minus strand of JAFLEB010000013.1, from coordinate 30,984 downwards.
GTGCAAGCCGACGCGCCGCGATCGATCTGCCTGCTGCGCCTCTCGGCGCTCGGCGACGTCACCCACGTGCTGCCGCTGGTACGCACCCTGCGCGACGGATTCCCCGGCGCGGCGCTGACCTGGATCATCGGCAAGGGCGAGCGGCGCTTGCTCGACGGCCTGCCCGCCGTGCGTTTCGTGGAATACGACAAGCGCAGCGGCCTGGCCGGCATGCGGGCCGTGCGAAATGCTCTCGGCCAGCGCTTCGATGCCCTGCTGCAACTGCAGGTGTCGGCACGCGCGAACCTGCTGTCGGCCTTCGTGCCGGCGCGCCGGCGGATCGGCTACGACCGTGCGCGCAGCAAGGAAGGCCATGGCCTGTTCGTCAGCGAGCGGATTCCGGACCGTCCCGGCATCCACGTGCTCGACGCGATCGGCAGCTTCTGCGAGCCGCTGGGACTGGTGCGGGACCGCGTCGCCTGGGACCTGCCGGTACCCGAAGAGGCCCACGCCTGGGCGCGCGCGCAATGGCCCGACGACGGCCGTCGCGTGCTGATGATCTCGCCCTGCTCCAGCCATGCGCTGCGCAACTGGCGCGCCGAGCGCTACGCGGCGCTGGCCGACCATGCGACGTCGCGGGGCTGGCGGATCGTCCTCTGCGGCGGGCGCAGCGAACTGGAGCGGGCCACCGGCGATGCCATCGTGGCCGCGATGGCGCAGCGCGACGGCGCCCTCGACCTGATCGGCAAGGACACCCTGAAGCAGTTGCCGGCCCTGCTCGCCCGCGCCGACCTGCTGGTGACGCCGGATTCCGGCCCGATGCACATCGCCAACGCGATGGGCACGCGCGTGCTCGGCCTGCATGCCGCGACCAACCCGCAGCGCAGCGGCCCGTACTCCGACCGCAGGTTCTGCGTGGACCGCTACGACGATGCCGCGCGCCGCTACCGTGGAAGGCCGGCCGCCGAACTCAAGTGGGGCACCCGGATCGAGGCCGATGGCGTGATGGACCTGGTCACGGTCGACGACGCGGTCGCCGCGTTCGAGCGCTACCGGGCGCTGGCGGCCGGCTGAGCTTCGCGGCGGCGCGCCAGAAGCGGCGCGGCCATCGGCATCGTCAGTACGGTGCTGGCCACCGCCATCAGCAGCAACGCGGTGAACGTGGCGCTGGTGATGATGTCCTTGTCCAGCAGCACGTTGGCGAAGATGATCATGATCAGCGCCTTGGTCTGCAGCAGCCAGCCGACCAGCGCGGCATCCCCGGCCGGCCAGCCCAGCAGGCGACCGGCCAGCCTGACCCCGGCCAGCTTGCCGGCCACCGACGCCACCAGCAGCGCCGCGGCCGCCAGCACCACGCCCGCGCCGCCCATCTCCCAGCCGGTGCGCAGCCCGGTGCTCAGGAAGAACACCGGCATCAGCAGCAGCAGGACGTGCTGGCGCAAGCGGTCGAGCGCGTCGTGGTCGAACCAGTCGCGGTCCATCACCACCCCGGCCAGGAACGCGCCGACCATGAAATGCAGGCCCGACCAGTCGGCACCGAACGCGCACACCGCCAGCCAGACCAGCATCGCGTACCAGCGGTCGCGCTCCGGGATCGCCCGCATCAGCCGGCGGAACGCGACGCAGGCGAGCGCGAACGCCACCAGGAACGTGGCCTGGCGCCCGATCCGCACCCAGTCCATCAGCACCACCGCGAGCACGCCCCAGATCGCGAGGTCGTCGAGGCTGGCATAGCGCAGGATGCGCTGGCCCAGCGGGGTGCGCAGGATCGCCAGCTTCTCCATCAGCAGCACGAGGATCGGCAGCGCGGTGACCGCGCAGGCCATCCCGATCCCGGCCACGAATTGCGACGGCGTCCCGCGTGGGCCGATCCAGCCGTCGAAGCGGAGCATGCCCAGCCCGACCAGCGCCCCGAGCACCAGCGGCACGCCCAGCGCCAGCGCGGCCGTGGTCCCGGTATCGCGGCGCTGCCGCCAGGCGTCGCGCAGGTCCAGCTCGACGCCCGCCAGCATCACGAACAGCATCACCGCCCACCAGGCGACGCCGTTCAGGGCCAGGATCACGTCCGCGGTGAATACCGCCTGGTAGGCGCCCGGGACGGCATGCCCGAGCACGCCGGGCCCCAGCAGCACGCCGGCCACGATCTGCACCACGACCAGCGGCGCCACGTTGTCCAGGCGGGCGAGCCGCCAAGCGAGGTACGGCAGCAGGAAGATGATCGCCATCGCGACCAGGAACAACTCGGTCGTGGTGGCCGCGTGCGCCATCGTCAGTCCCGGGGGTCAGGCGATGCCGTTGCCGCTGCCGTAGTCCTGGTAGGACTTCTCCTCGACGTAGGCCGAGCCCAGCGCGAGGTTGATGTCTTTCTTGACCCGCGCCCGGGTGTCGTTCTCGAAATACACGCTGCGCGCCAGTCGGACGAATTCGGCATCGAAGGCCTGCGCCTTCTCCTTGAGGCGGATGTCGTCCTCGATCACCCACAGCCGCTCGTTGACCGCCTTCAGCTCGGCGCGAAGGGCGGCGATGTCGCCGGCCGAGGCCGGGTGGCCGCCCCATGTGGATTCCAGCGCCGCCAGTTCGTTGCGCACGTTGGCCAGCTTCGCCGGGTCGGACATCCGCTCCGACTTGATCTGCAGGATCGCGATCTTGTCCAGCAGTTCGCCGAACGACACGGGGACGAGGATTTCGGACATCGGGCACCTGGCGCCAAGAGGATGCGGGAGTGTAGCGCCTTGCCCGCCGGGCCCGCGGCCCGTATCATCTGCGGCCCACTTCCGGAGAGGTGGCAGAGCGGTTGAATGTACCTGACTCGAAATCAGGCGTAGGTTTATAGCCTACCGAGGGTTCGAATCCCTCCCTCTCCGCCAGCTTCACGAAAACGCCCCTCGCGGGCGTTTTTCGTATGCGGCGAGCGGCGCCCTTGCCACCACCCCCGCGCGGCGGATCGGGGCGAGGGCTGGAACCCCGTCCGGTCCGGATGCACGATTCCGTTACCCCCACAAAACCCGGACGGATGCCCTGCGCATGATCGAATTCGGACACCTCAGCCACGTCGGCCTGCGCAGGGACCTGAACGAGGACACCTATTACGGCGACAGCGAGCTCGGACTCTGGCTGGTGGCCGACGGCATGGGCGGGCACGAGTATGGCGAGGTCGCCAGTGCCCTGGCCCGCGAGGCCATCGTGCGCGAAGTCCGCGCCGGACGGCCCCTGGCGGACGCGATCCGCACGGCCGACGAAGAAATCATCCGCTGCTCGAAGCGGCGCGGCGACAGCCTGCCGATGGGGACCACCGTGGCCGCGGCGCGCGTCGACGGCAACCGCTTCGAAGTGGCCTGGGTCGGCGACAGCCGGGTCTACCTGTGGCGGGATGCGACCTTGACCCAGATTTCGCAGGACCACAGCTACGTGCAGGAGCTCATTGCGCAGGGTGCCATCACCCCCGACCAGGCACGCAGCCATCCCCATCGCAACGTCGTCACCCAGGCCCTGGGCGTGACCGATCCAGTGCAGCTGAACGTCGAGACCCTGTCCGGCGAGTTGCGCCCCGGCATGCAACTGCTGCTGTGCAGCGACGGGCTGACCGAGGAGGTCGACGATCGGGCGATCGCGCGCGTGCTATCGCACGACGAGTGCAGCGCGCAGGAATGCGTGGACGGCCTGGTCGCGGCTGCGCTGGATGGCGGCGGGTCGGACAACGTGACCGTGGTGCTGGTCCGCCGGCACTGAGCCGCTGCGGCGGGCGCGGTCAGGCGTTGCCCACCTCCAGCTCCAGCCACAGGCACCGCCCGGCCTTCTTCTGCAGCACCGCCAGCCGCGCCGCATGGGCGGCCAGTTCCCCCGCATCGGCCAGTACCCGCACCCGCGAGGCGGCATCGCCGACCGGCCGTTGCACGATGGCCGCCTGCTCGACGGTGCCGGTTGACGCGCCGTCCCCGAAGCCCATCTCCCCCTGCCCCGAGGTCAGCGCCAGGTAGACCTCGGCAAGGATCTGCGCATCGAGCAGGGCGCCGTGCAACTGCCGCTGCGAATTGTCCACGCCGAGGCGCTTGCACAGGGCATCCAGCGAATTGCGCTGGCCGGGGAACCGCTGGCGGGCCAGCAGCAGCGAATCCTCCACCGTGCAGCGCGCCAGCAGGTTCCCATACCCCGACAGCCGCGCGAGCTCGGCATCCACGAAGCCGACGTCGAAGGCCGCGTTGTGGATGATGAGCTCCGCGCCGTCGATGAAGGCCAGGAACTCATCGACGACCTCGGCGAAGCGCGGCTTGTCGGCGAGGAACTCGAGGGTGAGGCCGGTGACTTCCTGCGCGCCCGGCTCGAACTCGCGATCCGGGTTGAGGTAGCAGTGGAAGGTGCGCCCGGTCGGCCGGCGCTCCAGCAGCTCCACGCAACCGATCTCGACCACGCGGTTGCCCTTCTTCCATTCCAGGCCGGTGGTCTCGGTATCCAGCACGATCTGCCGCATCAGCGCCCCTTCCCCTTGATCGCCTCGGCCTGCGCGCGGGCCAGCTGGTCCACGCGCTCGTTGTCCGGATCGCCCGCGTGCCCCTTGACCCAGCGCCAGTCGACCCGGTGCCGCGCCGCCGCGGCATGCAGGCGTTCCCACAGGTCGCGGTTCTTGACCGGGTCGCCGCCGGCGGTCTTCCAGCCACGCCGCAGCCAGTTCGCCATCCACTCGGTGATGCCCTGCCGCACGTACTGCGAATCGGTGTGCAGGACCACCTCGCAGGGTTCGCGCAGGGCCTCGAGCGCGGCGATCGCGGCCATCAGTTCCATCCGGTTGTTGGTGGTGTCGGGCTCGCCGCCGGCGACCTCGCGCTCGATCCCGCGCCAGCGCAGCAGCCCGGCCCAGCCGCCGGGACCGGGGTTGCCGAGACAGGCGCCGTCGGTGTGGATCTGCACCGCCTTGCGATCGGTCATGCGTTGGGTTCCGCCTGCCAGCCAAGTCGCGCCGGGGCGCGCCGGGGCGTCATCGGCACGCGCCGCTTCTCGGCCCGCAGCAGGAACGCCGCGCGCAGGCCGGCACCATCCTGCATGGCCGGATCCAGCGCGACCGTCCAGGTCGGCCCCAGCCCCTGCGAGACCGGTTCGGGCTGCAGCCCGACCGAGCGCAGGCGCCGTCGCCAGGTCACGGGTTCGGCGACGCGCGGCCCCTGCCCCCGCCAGCGCATCCGGTACGGCGACAGCGGATTGAGCGCGAGCAGCCACAGGCGCCCGCCCGGGACCAGCACCCGCGCGCATTCCTCCAGCAGCAGGCCCGGATCGCAGGCCAGGTCGGCGAGGTGCTGGACGACGACCACGCCGCAGGACTCGCTGGCCAGCGGCAGCGGCAGGGCGGTCCGCACGTCGCCGGCCAGGCCGCACTCGGCCGCATGCAGCTTGAGGATCCCGTGATCCGCGTCCGTGCCTGCGGGCAGCGGGGCCAGCCACAGGCAGGCCTGCCCGATGCGGGACTGGATCGCCTGCTGCAGGACATCGACCTCGCTGGCCAGCAAGGCGAGGCCGGCATCGCGCCCGAACCAGCCGGCCGCGGCGGCGACGGCATCGGGTTGACGGCGGAAAGCGGCGGGGGGCATGGTCGGATTCTGCGGGAAAGCCCGCGACCCGTCACGACTCGACAAATGCGCCTGCAGCCGGTTCCCGCCCTCGACGACAACTACATCTGGCTGCTGCGCGACGACGCTGGGCGGGCGGTCATCGTCGATCCGGGCGATGCGGTGCCAGTGCTGGCGGCGCTGGACGACGCCCCGCCACCGCACGCGATCCTGGTCACCCACCACCATCCGGACCATGTCGGCGGCATTCCCGACCTGCTCGACCAGTGGCCCGGACTGCCGGTGTTCGCGCCGGCCGACCCGCGCATCCCGATCGCGACCCAGCGGGTACGCGAGGGCGACGTGCTGGCCCTCGGCCCCTGGGCATTCCGCGCGCTCGAGCTCCCGGGCCACACGCGTAGCCACCTCGGCTACATCGCCGATGGCGTGCTGTTCTGCGGCGACACTTTGTTCAGCCTCGGCTGCGGCCGCCTGTTCGAAGGCACGCCTGCGCAGATGCTCGCCTCGCTGGACCGCCTTGCCGCCCTGCCCGGCGAGACCCGCGTGTGCTGCACCCACGAGTACACCCTCGCCAATGCGGCGTTCGCGCTCGCGGTGGACCCCGGCAACCCCGACCTGCAGTCGCGGGTGATGCAGGCCCGGGCGCAGCGCGCGACCGGTACGCCGACCCTGCCGACGACGCTGGCCTCCGAGCGCGCCTGCAATCCGTTCCTGCGCAGCCGCGACCCGGCCTTGCGGGACGCCCTCGCGCGCCATGCCGGACAGCCCGTCGCGGACGACGTCGAGGCCTTCGCCCTGCTCCGCCGCTGGAAGGACGGCTTCCGCGGATGAGGCGCAGCGCGGGCCCAATCTTGCTGCTGGCGCTGCTCCTGGCCGCCGGCTCCGCGACCCCGGCAGCCACGCCGGCAACGCGCGACGGGGCCGAGGTGATGGCGCGCTTCCACGCACGCCTCGCCGCCCCGGACTGCGGCGACGCCAGCCCGCGCTGGAAGCGCCACTATGCGCATGCCGCGCAGGACCTCGCGGGCCGCGATGCGCAGGCCTTGATGCTGTTCGGCTACGTGCTCGACGCGTTGCTGGCCGCGGACCTGCCCGCCGAGTACGCGCTGATCCCGTTCGTGGAAAGCCGCTATCGCCCCGACGTCCGCAGCCCCGGCGGCCAGGTCGGGCTGTGGCAGTTCACCGCGGCCACCGCGCGCCGGCATGGGATCCGCATCCGCGGCGGCATCGACGAGCGTCGCTCGATCCCGATCGCCACCCGCGCGGCGGTGCGCCACCTGCAGCGCCTGCAACGCACGCTGGGCGGCGACTGGCGCACGATCGCGATCGCCTACAACGCCGGCGAAGGCGCCTTGCGGGCCTCGCGCAGGACCGGCGGCAAGCCGTTGAACGGGATCGCGCGGAGCTATCCGGCGAAACTGCACGCGATCGCCTGCCTGCTCGCGGATCGTGGCGCGCAGGCCCGCTGGCAAGCAGCGGTCGCCCGCCAGGTGCCGCGACTGGTCGGGCGCGAGCTTCCGGCGGGGACGCGCGACCTGCACGCCTGGGCGCGCGCGCAGGGCCACGATCCGGCGCTCGTCGCCGCGCTCAATCCCGGCTGGCGCAGCGGCATGCGCGAAGTGCTCGCGCCGGTGTCGGCCGCCGGCGCTGGCCCGGACCCGGCCGGCGAGGCAAACTAGAGCATTCGCTCGAAGCGCCCCGTGCGCATCACCAAGGAGACACCATGGGATTCCTGCAAGGCAAGCGCGCGCTGGTCACCGGCATCGCCAGCCAGCGTTCGATCGCCACCGGCATCGCCGACGCCTTCCATCGCGAGGGCGCCGAGCTGGCGCTGACCTACCAGAACGAGAAGCTCAAGTCGCGCGTGGAGGACGCCGCCGCCGGCTACGGGAGCAAGATCGTGCTGCCGCTGGACGTCGCCGACGATGCCCAGATCGACGCCTGCTTCGACGAACTCGGCAAGCACTGGGGCGACGGCTTCGACATCCTTGTGCATTGCATCGCGTTCGCCCCGCGCGAGGCGATCGAGGGCGACTTCCTCGACGGCATCACCCGTGAGCGCTACCACATCGCCCACGACATCAGCGCGTATTCGCTGGCCGCGCTGGGCAAGGCCGCGCGCCCGCTGATGAAGGGCCGCAACGGCAGCGTCCTCACCCTGTCCTACCTCGGCGCCGAGCGCGCGCTGGCCAACTACAACACGATGGGCGTGGCCAAGGCCTCGCTGGAAGCCACCGTGCGCTACATGGCGATGGCGCTGGGCCCGGAAGGCACGCGCGTGAACGCCATCTCCGCCGGCCCGATCCGCACGCTGGCCGCCAGCGGCGTCGCCAACTTCCGAAAGATGCTCAGCCAGTTCGAGGCGGTGGCGCCGCTGCGCCGCGCCGTGACCATCGAGGACGTCGGCAACACCGCCGCGTTCCTGTGCTCCGACCTCGCCCACGGCATCACCGGCGAAGTGACCTACGTCGATGCCGGCTACAACATCATGGGCATGAGCGGGATCGAATAAGCCCGCATCGCCGGGTCCGGATACGAAGACGCCCGGCAGTGCCGGGCGTCTTGCGTTGGGCGGTGCCGCAGGTCACAGGCGGTCTTCGGCGACCTCGATCCGGTAGCGGGCGCGCTCGCCGCCCACGTAGGCCTTCTGGGCTTCCAGGCCGACCGACATCGACATCTGTTCGCGGAGTTGTTCGCGCTGCTCCGGGGTCACCTGCGACGCGTCGCCGTCGTGCACCCCTCGGACCTCGAAGACCACGTAGCGCCCGCCCACGGCCGCCTTGCCGAATTCGGCGAGGTTGTTCGCAGGCCGGGGGGCGTCGAAGAAGGCGTCCACCAGCACGCGCGGCGGGAAGGCCGCGGAACGCTCCAGTCCATCGAACTGCGCCGCCGCCAGTTTGGCGTCGTTCGCCGCAGCCGCCAGCCCCTTCGCCTTGGCCGTCTTGAGCAGCGCGTCGGCCGCGGCCTCCGCAGCCGTGTGCTGGCGGTCCGCGCGGATCGCGGCCACCACGGCATTCGAGACCGCGGAAAGCGGCAAGGCCGCCTCGGGCTCGTGCTCGAGCACGCGGATCATCACCATCCGGTTCGGCCCCAGTTCGATCGGATCGCTGGCCGTGCCATCCTGCACGAGGCTGTCGGAGAATGCCGCACGCACCACCTTCGGATCCGCCGCGATGCCCTGCCCACCGGCGCGGGAGAACGGGGCAGTCGCCTGGACGGTCAGCCCAAGCGCGGCCGCCGCCGGGGCGAGCGAGGTGGGGTTCTTGTACACCGCATCCACAAGCTTGCCGCTCAGGTCGTTGAAGGCGCGGTCTTTGCCGGTTTCCGCAAGCTCGGCCTCGAGCTGGGCACGCACGGATTCGAAGGGTTGCTGGCTGCCGGCTCGGATCTGGTTCACCTTGATGATGTGCCAGCCGAAATCGCTCTTCACCGGCCCCCGCACTTCACCTTGCTGCATCGCGAACGCAGCATCCCCGACGGGACCGGGCAGGCTGGCCTTGGCCAGCCAGCCCAGGTCGCCACCCTTCGCCTTGGAGCCGGTGTCGTCGCTGTTGGCCCGGGCGATCGCGGCGAAGTCCGCGCCGGTGGCGCGGGCTTCGGCTGCGAGCTTGTTCGCGCGCGCCTCGGCCGCCGTCTTGGCGGCGTCGGATGCGTCAGCGGCCACCTGCACCAGGACATGTGCGACTTCGCGTTGCTCGGCGGAGGAGAACTTGGCGACCTGCTCGTCGTAACGCTTGCGCAACGCGGCTTCGTCGACGACCGGCGGCGGCAGCGTGGCGCCGTCGAGTTCGATGTACTCCAGGCGCACGGTCTCGGGCCGGCGGTAGTCGCGCGCATGCGACTTGTACCAGGCCTGGATTTCCGCGCTGGACACGGGCGCCGTGTCCACCGGCGCGGGCGGCATCTCGACGAAGGACACGTCACGCCGCTCGCCCAGCAGGCGCACGATGCGATCGAGCTCGGAACCGGTCACGAACGAGGACTGCGTCAGGCGGCTGGGAATCAACCCGAACTGGAGGTTGTCGCGCACCCGGGCTTCGAATTGCAGCGGCGTCAACGGCGGCGACTGCGACCCGAGCAGCATCTGGTAGCGATCCGCGTTGAAGCGTCCATCGACCTGGAAGTCCGGGATCTTCTGGATCTCCGCGCTCACTTCCGCGTCGCTGACCAGGATGCCCGCGCCCTCTGCGGCAAGGCGCATCACCTGTTCGTCAATCATGTCGTCGAGCAGCTTGCGCTTGTTATCGACGGATTCGAACGCCTTGGCGTCGAACTTGTCGCCCTGCTCGTCGCGCGCCCGCGCGCGCGCCACTTCGAGGCGCCGACGGAACTCGTCGGCATCGATGTCGTGGTGGGTGTGAAGCAAGCTGAGCGGCCACACGTCCGGGGCCGAGGGCCACCACGACGGCGCCTGGCTGATGCGCGCCACGTAGGTCTCCACGCGCTGCGACATGTAGGACTCGACGCCGAAGAAGGCGAACGGGATCGCCATCAGCACCAGGATCGCGGAAGCGATCTTGCCGGAGGTCTTTTCGCGGAGTTTCTGCAGCATGGGCGGCTTCGATGAGGCGTAGCCGCGTAGTTTACCCTGCCCGCGCCGACCCGTCCGGCGGACGTCGAGGCAAAAAAGAAGGCGCCGTTTCCGGCGCCTGCTTCGGTACTCGATGGCGGAGTGGACGGGACTCGAACCCGCGACCTCCGGCGTGACAGGCCAGCATTCTAACCGACTGAACTACCACTCCGCTGAGAACGAGAATTGTAACGGGCATCTTCGATGCCTGCAATACTTTTTCGTGGTGGGCGCTGAGGGGATCGAACCCCCGACCCGCTCCTTGTAAGGGAGCCGCTCTACCGCTGAGCTAAGCGCCCGGGCCGCGCATTATCGCAAGTTGCACGACGCGCTGGAACCTGTGGCAGCCGTGCGCCAAACGAAAAAGCCCGGCTTGCGCCGGGCTTCGTCGTTCCGCATCGCGGAAGGATCAGTTCACCGCATCCTTCAGGGCCTTGCCGGCCTTGAACGCCGGGTTCTTGGAGGCCTTGATCTTGATGGTGTCGCCGGTGCGCGGGTTGCGGCCCGTGCGGGCGCCGCGCTTGCGGACCGAGAAGGTGCCGAAGCCGACCAGGGTCACGGTGTCGCCCTTCTTCAGGGCCTTGGTGATGGCGGCGACCATCGCGTCGACCGCGCGGCCTGCGTCGGCCTTGGTCAGTTCGGCGTTGTCGGCGATGGAATCGATGAATTCGGCTTTGTTCATTGGACTGATGGCTCCCTTTGGGAATGTGGCGCTTGGATGTTCGTTGACCGGAACCGGCGGCGCTCCCCTGCCGCGGGTCCGTGGCTGCCGTGGCGCGATGCGCCGCGGTTGCCAACCTTATACCAGCAGGATTTTTGGCACGCAACACGGAAACCCAATGCTGGCGCGGGTTTCAGCGCATCGCCGACGAACGGGCTGCGACAAACGCATCAATGCTTGACATCCGGACGCGCACCGCCTTCCGGCTTCGGGGTCGCCGGGGTTTCCACCGGCCCCGCGGCCTGCCGGTTCGGCAACGGCCGCTCCAGCGCGAGGTCGAGCACTTCGTCGATCCACTTCACCGGGACGATCTTCATGCCCTTGGTGACGTTCGCCGGGATGTCCGCGAGATCCTTGCGGTTCTCGTCCGGGATGATCACCGTCTTGATGCCGCCGCGCAGCGCGGCGAGCAGCTTCTCCTTGAGCCCGCCGATCGCGCTCACGCGGCCGCGCAGCGTGATCTCGCCGGTCATCGCCACGTCGTGGCGCACGGGGATCCGGGTCAGCATGGACACCAACGCGGTCGCCATCGCGATGCCCGCGCTGGGGCCGTCCTTCGGCGTCGCGCCATCCGGCACGTGCACATGGACGTCCTGCTTCTGCAGGAAGTCGAGGTCGATGCCGAGCCGCTCGGTGCGCGCGCGCACCACGCTCAGCGCCGCCGACGCAGATTCCTTCATCACGTCGCCCAGCTGCCCGGTGAGGATCAACGACCCCTTGCCCGGCACCAGCGTGGATTCGATCTGCAGCAGGTCGCCGCCGACTTCCGTCCACGCGAGCCCGGTCACCAGCCCGACCTCGTTCTCCGCCTCGGCGCGGCCGAAGTCGAAGCGCTGCACGCCGAGGTACTTGTCGAGGGTCTTGTTGGTGACGACGACCGTCTTCGCCTTCGCGCCCTTCGGTTGCGGCCCCTTCAGCGCGATCTCCTTCACCACCTTGCGCGCGACCTTGGCGATCTCGCGCTCGAGGTTGCGCACGCCGGATTCGCGCGTGTAGTAGCGCACCATGTCGACGATCGCGCTCTCGGCGATCTTCAGCTCGCCCTCGCGCAGGCCGTTGGCCTTGAGCTGCTTGGGCACCAGGTAGCGCATCGCGATGTTGAGCTTCTCGTCCTCGGTGTAGCCCGGGATGCGGATCACCTCCATGCGGTCCAGCAGCGGGCCGGGGATGTTCAGCGAGTTCGAGGTCGCCACGAACATCACCTCCGACAGGTCGAGGTCGACCTCCAGGTAATGGTCGTTGAAGGTGTGGTTCTGCTCCGGGTCCAGCACCTCCAGCAGTGCCGAGGACGGGTCGCCGCGGAAGTCCATCGACATCTTGTCGATCTCGTCGAGGACGAACAGCGGGTTCCTGGTGCCGACCTTGTTGAGGTTCTGCACGATGCGCCCCGGCATCGAGCCGACGTAGGTGCGGCGATGGCCGCGGATCTCGGCCTCGTCACGCACGCCGCCCAGCGCCATCCGCACGAACTTGCGGTTGGTGGCCTTGGCGATGCTCTGCCCGAGCGACGTCTTGCCGACGCCGGGCGGACCGACCAGGCACAGGATCGGGCCCTTCATCTTGGAGACGCGCGACTGCACCGCGAGGTATTCGAGGATGCGGTCCTTCACCTTCTCCAGGCCGTAGTGGTCGGCGTCCAGGGTCTCCTGCGCGACCTTGAGGTCCTTGCGCACCTTGCTGCGCTTCTTCCACGGCACGCCGAGCAGCCAGTCGAGGTAGTTGCGCACCACGCCGGCCTCGGCCGACATCGGCGACATCTGCTTGAGCTTGGCGAACTCGGCCTTGGCCTTCGCCTCGACCGCCTTCGGCATGCCGGCATTGGCGATCCGGCGAGCCAGTTCCTCGACGTCGTTCGGCGCATCGTCGAGCTCGCCGAGCTCCTTCTGGATCGCCTTCATCTGCTCGTTGAGGTAGTACTCGCGCTGGCTCTTCTCCATCTGCGACTTCACCCGGCCGCGGATGCGCTTCTCCATCTGCTGCACGTCGATTTCGCCGTCCACCAACCCGACCAGCAGTTCCAGCCGCTCCGCGGTATCCAGCGTCTCCAGCAGCTTCTGCTTGTCGGCCAGGCGCACGCCGAGGTGCGCGGCGATGGTGTCGGCCAGGCGCGCCGGGTCGTCGATGCCGGCCAGGGTCTGCAGCAGTTCGGGCGGCAGCTTGCGGTTGGTCTTGATGTACTGCTCGAACATCGACATCAGCGAGCGCGCGATCGCCTCGACCTCGCGGGCCTCGCGGCTGTCGAGCGAGGCCACCACCTCGCCGGCGCCGGACAAGGCGCCATCCTGCTCGACGACCGAATCGACGCGCGCGCGCGACAGGCCCTCCACCAGCACCTTGATCGTGCCGTCGGGCAGCTTCAGCAATTGCAGCACCTGCGCGAGCGTGCCGATCGGATGCAGGTCGCCCGCGCCCGGGTCGTCGGTCTCGGCGGACTTCTGCGCGACCAGCAGGATCCGCTTGTCGCCTTCCATCGCCAGATCCAGCGCGCGGATCGACTTGTCGCGCCCGACGAACAGCGGGATCACCATGTGCGGGAAGACCACGACGTCCCTCAGCGGCAGGACCGGCAGGGTCAGGCGTTCTGGGCGGGTGTCGGCGACGTCGGTCATGCGGGCTCCGGGTGGCGCGCGGCCGCCGGATCGCGGCCACTGGCACGGTTATGGGGGTGCCGGCCACAGGATGCAAGCACGCGCGCGATCCTGCATGAACAGGAGGCCTGCGCCGCGCACCAACGCAAAGGCCGCCTTGCGGCGGCCCTGCGGGATGGCGATCGCGACCGGCTCAGTCCGCCGACGCGGCCTTGGGCAGCGGCTGCTGCGGCGCCGACTGGTAAATCAGGTAGGGCTCCGACTTGTGCTCGATCACCGACTCGTCGACCACGACCTTGGACACATTCTCGAGCGAGGGCAGCTCGTACATGGTGTCGAGCAGCACGGATTCCACGATGGTGCGCAGCCCGCGCGCGCCGGTCTTGCGCTTCAGCGCCTTCTTGGCGATCGCGGCAAGCGCATCCTGGCGGATCTCCAGCTCCACGCCTTCCATCTCGAACAGCTTGCGGAACTGCTTGGTGATGGCGTTCTTGGGCTCGGTCAGGATCTTGACCAGCGCGGTTTCGTCCAGCTCCTCCAGCGTCGCGACCACCGGCAGGCGGCCGACGAATTCCGGGATCAGGCCATACTTGATCAGGTCTTCGGGTTCGACGTTCGCCAGCACCTGGCCGATGTCGGCCTTGCGCTCGGCGCTCTTCACCTTCGCGCCGAACCCGATGCCGCCGGCCTCGGACGAACGCTGCTGGATCACCTTGTCCAGCCCGGCGAACGCGCCGCCGACGATGAACAGGATGTTGCGGGTGTCGACCTGCAGGAACTCCTGCTGCGGGTGCTTGCGCCCGCCCTGCGGCGGCACGCTGGCCACGGTGCCCTCGATCAGCTTCAGCAGCGCCTGCTGCACGCCCTCGCCGGACACGTCGCGGGTGATCGACGGGTTCTCGGACTTGCGGCTGATCTTGTCGATCTCGTCGATGTAGACGATGCCGTGCTGCGCCTTCTCGACGTCGTAGTCACACTTCTGCAGCAGCTTCTGGATGATGTTCTCCACGTCCTCGCCGACGTAGCCGGCTTCGGTGAGCGTGGTCGCATCGGCCATGGTGAACGGCACGTTGAGCATGCGCGCCAGCGTCTCCGCCAGCAGCGTCTTGCCCGAGCCGGTCGGCCCGACCAGCAGGATGTTCGACTTCGCCAGCTCGACGTCGTCCGACTTCTGCCGGCTCTCGATGCGCTTGTAGTGGTTGTACACCGCGACCGCGAGGGTCTTCTTCGCGCGCTGCTGGCCGATGACGTACTGGTCGAGGACGTCGAGGATTTCCTTCGGCTTCGGCAGCGAGCTGCGGGTGGACTGCGCCTTCTCCTCGAGCTCCTCGCGGATGATGTCGTTGCAGAGCTCGACGCATTCGTCGCAGATGAACACGCTCGGGCCCGCGATCAGCTTCCGGACCTCGTGCTGGCTCTTCCCGCAGAAGGAGCAGTACAGGATCTTGGTGCTGTCGCCGGTGGTCCGGGTGGTGCGGTCTTCGCTCATTGCGTGCTCACTGGCCGCGGCGCGCGGCGTCGGCCCGAGGATAGCATAGCCCCCGCGGCCCGAATGGGCGCGGGGCGAGGCTCCCGGGAGGCGGCGGGACGAGGCCCGGCCGCCGTGTTCGGAGGGGGATCAGGTGGCCTGGATCGACTCGTCGGGGCGACGGGTCAGGACCTCGTCCACCAGGCCGTAGTCGCGCGCGGCCTGCGCGCTCTTGAAGTTGTCGCGTTCGGTGTCGCGGGCGATGACTTCGATCGACTGGCCGGTGTGGCTGGCCAGGATTTCGTTCAAGCGCTGGCGCATCGCCAGGATCTCGCGCGCCTGGATGTCGATGTCGGTGGCCTGCCCCTGCGCGCCGCCCAGCGGCTGGTGGATCATCACCCGCGAATTCGGCAGGGCATACCGCTTGCCCTTGGCGCCGGCCGCGAGCAGCACCGCGCCCATCGAGGCCGCCTGGCCGACGCAGATCGTGCTCACGTCGGGGCGGATGTACTGCATGGTGTCGTAGATCGCCATCCCCGAGGTGACGATGCCACCCGGGGAATTGATGTACAGGCTGATGTCCTTCTCGGGGTTCTCGGCCTCGAGGAACAGCATCTGCGCGACGACCACGTTGGCCATGTGGTCGTCGATTCCGCCCACCAGGAAGATCACCCGCTCCTTCAGCAGGCGCGAGTAGATGTCGTACGCGCGCTCGCCGCGGCTGGTCTGTTCGACCACCATCGGCACCAGGTTGAGGGCTTTGATCGGATCCATGGGCACGGGACTCTGGTTGGCGGGGGTTGCCGGGCTTACTGGCCGATCGCTTCCTGGAAACTGAGCGCCTGCTCGGTGTGCGTGGCGCGTTCGGCGATCCAGTCGATGACCTGCTCTTCCATCACCCGGTTCTGCAGGCCCTGCATCAACTGGGGATCGTTGCGGTACAAGTCAATGACCTGCTGCGGCTGTTCGTAGGTGGAGGCGATCAGCTGCATGGTCTCGTTCAGGCGCGCCGGGTCGAGGCGCAGCTCGTTGCGGCGGGCGACCTCGGCCACCAGCAGCGCGACCAGCACGCGCTTGCGCGCGGCCTCGCGGAAGGCGTCGACGCCGGCGCCGACCTGCTGGCCCTGGCGACGGGCCTGCTCGGTGGCGTTGGCCAGCAATGCGTTGGCCTCGTTCTCGACCACGCGCGGCGGCAGCTCGACGTCCTTGTACGCCTCGACCAGCTGTTCGCCGACTTCGCGGCGCAGGCGGTTCATCAGCGCGCCCTTCAGCTCGCGCTGCAGGTTGCTGCGGATCTCGGACTTGAACTGCTCGAGGTCGCCGCTCTTGACGCCGAAGCTGCGGATGAAGGCCGCATCGACCTCCGGCAGCACCTGCTCGGCGAGGTCGACCAGCTTGAAGGTCGAGGTGACGGTCTTGCCGGCGAACTGCGGCATGTGCCAGTCGGCCGGCAGGGTCACGTCGATGGTCTTGTCCTCGCCGGGCTGCATGCCGACGATCGCGGACTCGACTTCCGGGTACATCCCGCCGGAGCCCAGCACGGTGCTGGTCTTCTCCACGCCCTCGGCGGGCATGCGCTGGCCGTCGATGGTGCTGGCGGTCTCGAGGTTGGCAAGGTCGCCGGCCTTGGCCGCGCGCTCGACCTTGGTCCAGCTGGCGCGCTGCTGGCGCAGGTTGCCCAGCATGCGCTCGATGTCCTCGTCGGTGACCTCGGCGGTGTGGCGGACGACCTCGAGCTTGGCCATGTCGAGCTCGCCGAAGTCGGGCACCAGCTCGATCGCGGCCACGTACTTCAGCTCGCCCTCGGCGGCTTCGTCGGACTGGCTGATCTCGGGCGCGCCGGCGATGCGCAGTTCGTTCTCGCGCACTGCCTGGTCCATGCCCTTGCGCAGCAGGCCGTCGAGGATCTCGGCGCGGACCTGGCCGCCGAAGCGCTGCTCGACCACCTTGGCCGGCACCTTGCCCGGACGGAAGCCCTTGATCCGCACGGTGCGCGCGATCTCGCGCAGGCGACCGCCGACCTGGTCGTCGATGTCGCCCGCGGGCAGGCTGAGGATGACGCGGCGCTCGAGGTTGCCGACGGATTCGACCGAGACTTGCATGATGCGATGACTCCTGGACAGGCCCATGGGCGGGCCCGGTTGCTGGCGTGCGGGTTGGACGGCCGCGGGCAGCGCCCGCGCGTAACGCAATAGTTTCGCCGATGACGGCCCGGCTGTCATCCCGTCCCGGCACCGCGCATTGACAGTCCTGCCGCACGGCCGGACAATGCGCGGCCTTCCGCAACGCTGGCGCGTCGCGAGGGCAGGAACTTTCGGGGTGTAGCTCAGCCTGGTAGAGCGCCTGCTTTGGGAGCAGGAAGTCGCAGGTTCGAATCCTGTCTCCCCGACCACGGACCTCGATCCGGGTGCAGGCGGCTCGCACGGATGCCACAATCCGGACGATGCGCCCGTAGCTCAACCGGATAGAGCCCCGGCCTTCTAAGCCGGTGGTTGCAGGTTCGAGTCCTGCCGGGCGCGCCAAGCTTGGCGCAACGTTGTAACTGTGGTGGCTGTAGCTCAGTTGGTTAGAGTCCTGGATTGTGATTCCAGTTGTCGGGGGTTCGAGTCCCCTCAGCCACCCCAACCCTCCATCGCGTACGCCAAGGTTTGCACCACGGCGGACGTTTGCTACAATAGCGTTCTCGGGCCGTTAGCTCAGTTGGTAGAGCAGTTGACTCTTAATCAATAGGTCCAAGGTTCGAATCCTTGACGGCCCACCAATCCCGAGACGCCCGGCCCAAAGCCGGGCGTTTTCTTTTCCGACGGCCGCCGCGGATTCGAACCACGGTTCGCCCGCTGCGCGGGCCCTGCCCGTCGCGATGCAGCGCGACGGGCGTTCGCGGGCTCGCAGCGATGCTGCTCGAATCCCCCCGCTCACCCTTGACGGCCCACCAATCCCGAGACGCCCGGCCCAAAGCCGGGCGTTTTCTTTTCCGACGGCCGCCGCGGATTCGAACCACGGTTCGCCCGCCGGGCGGGCCCTGCCCGTCGCTACAATGGCGGCACGCGAAAGTGGCGGAATTGGTAGACGCCCTGGATTTAGGTTCCAGTGCCGCAAGGCGTGCGGGTTCGAGTCCCGCCTTTCGCACCAGTCGCGCGCTTGGGTATGCTCGGCGCACCGGCGATCGGCCGGCACGCACAGGATCGCGCCATGCGCAGCGGCAACCCCGTCCTCAAGGACGACACCTTCCTCGACCTCGGCAGCGGCACCGTGGTGCGCGGCGACGCCGGCACCATGACCCTGAACGGCACGGTCAACAAGACCGCCTTCCTGCTGGTGCTGACCCTGGCCGGCGCGCTGTTCAGCTGGTCGCAGTTCTCCGCCGCGATGGCCGCCGGCAACCCCGGCGCGATCATGCCCTACGTCTGGGGCGGCGCGATCGGCGGATTCATCGTCGCCCTCGTCACGATCTTCAAGAAGGCCTGGTCGCCGTACACCGCCCCGCTCTACGCGGCGCTGGAAGGCCTGTTCCTCGGCGCGGTGTCGGCGATGTTCGAACTGCGCTTCCCCGGCATCGTGATGCAGGCGGTCGGGCTCACCTTCGGCACCCTGGCGGCCCTGCTGCTGGCGTACCGCAGCGGACTGGTGAAGGCCACCGAGAACTTCAAGCTCGGCGTGGTCGCCGCCACCGGCGCGATCGCCCTGCTCTACCTGGTGAACATGGGCTTGCGCCTGTTCGGCTTCGGCGGGATGGGCTTCATCCACGAATCCAGCACCATCGGCATCCTGTTCAGCGTGGGCGTGGTGATCGTCGCCGCGCTCAACCTGGTGCTCGATTTCGACTTCATCGAACAGGGCGTCGAACAGGGCGCGCCGAAGTACATGGAGTGGTACGGCGCGTTCGGCCTGCTGGTCACCCTGGTGTGGCTGTACCTCGAACTCCTGCGCCTGCTCAGCAAGCTGCAATCGCGCAACTGACGCACGCGGCGGCAACGAAAAAGGGCGCCATCGGCGCCCTTTTTCGTGCCCGACGGAAGGGCCTTACAGGCGGCTGGTGATCGCCTTGGCGAAGGTCAGCGTGGTGCCGCTGCCGCCGAGGTCGGGGGTCAGGGTGTCCCTGGCCTCGAGGGTGGCGATGATGGCGCCGCGCAGGCGGTTGCCCTGGTCGGCCATCCCGAGGTGGTCGAGCATCTGCCCGGCACCCAGCAGCAGCGCGCACGGATTGGCGATGCCCTGGCCCGCGATGTCCGGGGCCGAGCCGTGGACGGCCTCGAAGATCGCCGCCTCGGTGCCGATGTTCGCGCCGGGCGCCAGGCCGAGGCCGCCGACCAGGCCCGCGCAAAGGTCGGAGATGATGTCGCCGAACAGGTTGGTGGTGACGATCACGTCGAACTGCTCGGGACGCATCACCAGCTGCATGCAGGTGTTGTCCACGATCATCTCGTTGCACTCGATGTCGGGGTACTGCTGGGCCACTTCGCGCGCGGTCTTGAGGAACAGGCCGGAGGTCGACTTCAGGATGTTGGCCTTGTGCACGACGGTGACCTTGCGGCGGCCGGTCTTGCGGGCCAGGTCGAAGGCGTAGCGCACGATCCGCTCGGAACCGCGGCGGGTGATCTTCTGGGTGAGCGTGGCGACCTCGCCGTCCTCGGACAGGGCCTGGCCCTCGCCGATGTAGGCGCCCTCGGTGTTCTCGCGCACCGTGACCAGGTCGACGCCGCTGGGGAAGCGCGACTTGGTGTTGGGGAAGCTCTTGGCCGGGCGCACGTTGGCGTACAGGTCGAAGCGCTTGCGCAGCTCGACGTTGATCGAGCTGAAGCCGCCGCCCACCGGCGTGGTCAGCGGCGACTTGAGGGCGATGCGGTTGCGGCGGATCGAATCCATGGTCGCCGCGGGCAGCAGTTCGCCGTGCTTCTCGAGGGCGACCATGCCGGCGTCGGCGAATTCGTACTGCAGGCCCAGCTGCATCGCGTCCAGCACGTGCAGGGTGGCGTCCATGATTTCCGGGCCGATGCCGTCGCCGCGGATGACCGTGATCGTTGTCATTGCTTGGGGATTCCAGACAGGCGGGCGCCGCGCGGGACGCGCGACCCCGGGGGATGGAACCCGCGATTATCGCAGATGCGGGGCACGCACGCGGCCCCGCCGGCCTTCAACCATGGTCGTGGGTGGGCGGCGCGGCGGCCTCGCCCTGCTCCAGGCGGTCGAGGAAGTGGACCGCGCGCCGCAGGTGCGGGATCACGATCGAGCCGCCGACCACCAACCCGACCGAGAACGCCTCGAACATCTCCTCGCGGGTGACGCCGGCGTCCTTGCACTGGGCGACGTGGTAGCTGATGCAGTCGTCGCAGCGCAGCACCATCGAGGCGGTCAGCCCCATCAGCTCCTTGGTCTTCACGTCCAGCGCGCCGGCCTGGTAGGTCTGGGTGTCCAGCGCGAAGAAACGACGCACGACCTGGTTGGGCTCGGCCAGGATGCGCTGGTTCATGCGCTGGCGGAACTCGGTGAATTCGCGCACCCGGTCCTCGGCGTCGCTCATGCCGCACCCCCGTCCAGCAGCGGCTGCAGCTTGCCGGCGCGCTGCAGCGCCATCATGTCGTCGTAGCCGCCGACATGGGTGGCGCCGATGAAGATCTGCGGCACGCTGGTGCGACCGGTGTCCGCCACCATCTTCATGCGCGCATCGGCGTCGAGGTCGATGCGCACCTCGGTCCAGTCCCTGCCCTTGCTGCGCAGGAAGTTCTTGGCGGCCACGCAGTACGGGCAGATCGCGGTGGTGTACAGGGTGATGGCGGGGGTGTCGCTCAAGACGGTCTCCGGGAACATGCGAGGATCGCGATGGTCCAATATGCGGCTGTAAGGGCGTGTTTTCCAGCCGCTCAAGCCCCGTTCACGCCCACCGCCGCCGAACACAGCATCCTGCCCAGATGACCGATCGCCGCCGCCACCCGTTCCCTCGACGCCTGCTGCCGTTCGCGCTGGCGCTCGCCGCCTGCCTGCCCGCCGCGGCGCAGGACGCGCGTCTGCCGGACATCGGCTCCTCGGCCGGCACCGTGCTGTCGCCCGCGCGCCAGGCCGAATACGGCGCGATGACCCTGGCCCAGCTGCGGCACGCCGGCTACGTGCTCGACGACCCCCTGCTCGACGGCTGGCTGCGCGACGTCGGCCTGCGCCTCGGAGGCAGCAGCGACCGGCCGCAGCAGAGCTTCACCTTCTTCCTGTTGCGCGACCGCCAGATCAACGCGTTCGCGACCCTCGGCGGCTACATCGGGATGAACGCCGGGCTGGTGCTGGCGGCGGACCGCGAGGACGAAGTCGCCGGCGTGCTCGCCCACGAAATCGCCCACGTCACCCAGCAGCATGTCCTGCGCGGCGCGGAAAAGGCGCAGCGCGACAGCCTGCCGATCCTGCTGGCCACGCTCGGCGCGATCGTCGCGGCGCAGCAGGCCGGCGGCAATTCCAGCGGGGATGCCACCTCGGCGGCGGTGATGACCGGGCTGGGCATGCTGCAGCAGCGGCAGATCGACTACACCCGCGACAACGAAGCCGAGGCCGACCGTATCGGGATCCGCAACCTCGCCCGCGCCGGCTTCGACCCGCAGGCGATGGCCGAATTCTTCGAAACCCTGCAGTCCGTGGTGCGCATGAACCAGGGCGACGAACGTTCGCAGGTGCCGGGCTACCTGCAGACCCACCCGCTCACCTTGAGCCGCATCAGCGAGGCGCGCGAACGCGCGGCCAAGCTGGAACCGCAGGTCGCCACGGATGCGGTGGCTGTCAGCAACAATCCGCTGCTGCCCGCGGGCCTGCGCATCCAGGCGCAGGGGCCGCGCGGCCGCGGCACCACCGGCGATTTCGGCTTCGCCCGCGAACGCCTGCGCGTGCTCAGCGCCAATACCCCGGCCCAGGCCATCCGCGAGTACCAGGCGATGCAGGCCAAGTCGCCGCTGGACGATGCCCGGCGCTACGGCCTGGCCTTCGCCAGGATGCAGGCTGGCCAGTACCGCGATGCCCTGCCCGAGCTGCAGGCGCTGCAGGCCAAGCGCCCGGACAGCCTGTGGCTGGCGATCGGGCTGGGCCAGGCGGAGGCGCAATCCGGGCATGCGGCCGATGCCGACCGCCGGTTCGAGGCCTGGCTGGCGCGCATGCCGACCCATCGCGCGCTGGCCCTGAGCTACGCCCAGCTGCTGGCCGAGCGCAACAGCAAGGCGGCCGGCGAACGCGCGGTGGCCGTGCTGCGTCCGCTGCTGTCTTCGTCGGCGGCGAACGATGCCCTGTTCCAGCAGGCCTATGCCCGCGCCAATGAAGTGGCCGGCGACGAACTGCGCGCCGGCGAGGCCTGGGCCGAGGCCGCCTACCTCGGCGGCCGCCCCGAGCAGGCGCTGGTCCAGCTCAACAACCTGAAGAAGCGCGCGAACCTCGACTACTACGCGCGCAGCCGCATCGACGCCCGCATCGCCGCGATCACCCCGGTGGTGCTGGAACTGCGCCGGCAGGGCGTGCGCGACGAGGACGCCACCGGCAAGATCCGGGTCGGCGTGCGCGGCGGCGGCAACGCGAGCGACGCCCGCCGATGGTGACAACGTCACCAAAGCGTCACAAAACGGTCGTGTAATGGCAGCATGGTGCCGCGAGGCACCGCCCCCGCCGCCACGCAGGACCCGGCATGCAGAAGCGCATCCTGATCGTCGAAGACGAGCCCGCGATCCGCGACATGGTCGCCTATGCCCTGCGCAAGGGCGAATTCGAGCCGGTGACCGCCGGCGATGGCCGCGAGGCGCAGGCCGCGATCGCCGAGCGCGTGCCCGACCTGATCCTGCTCGACTGGATGCTGCCGGGCAGCAGCGGCCTGGAGCTCGCCCGCCGCTGGCGCCGCGAATCGCTGACCCGCGACGTGCCGATCATCATGCTCACCGCGCGCGGCGAGGAGAACGACCGCGTCGGCGGGCTGGAAGCCGGCGTCGACGACTACGTGGTGAAGCCATTCTCCGCCCGCGAACTGCTGGCGCGGATCCGCGCGGTCATGCGCCGTTCGCGCGAGGACGACGAGGACGGCAGCGTACAGGTGGGCGCGCTGCGCATCGACGGTGCCGCGCACCGCGTGTTCGCCGAGGCCGGCGGCGAGCCGTCGCCGGTCGCGATCGGCCCCACCGAATACCGCCTGCTGCACTTCTTCATGACCCATCCGGAGCGCGTGTACAGCCGCTCGCAGCTGCTGGACCACGTCTGGGGCGGCAGCGTGTACGTCGAGGAACGCACCGTCGACGTGCACATCCGCCGCCTGCGCAAGACCCTGGAACCGCACGGCCTGGACGCGATGGTGCAGACCGTGCGCGGCACCGGCTACCGCTTCTCGGCCGCGGCATGAGCCCGCGCCGGCGCCACCGGGACTAGGCTCGCCGCATGTCGCCCGCCGCCCGCAACGCGTGGTTCCGCACCCTCGGCCAACTGGCCCTGGTGCTGGCGATCGGCCTGGCGGTCGGGCTCCTGCTCGGCCAGCCCTGGCCGGCGCTGACCGTCGCGGCACTGGCGGTGGTCGCCTGGCACTACTGGAAGCTGCGCGGCGTGCTGCTGCGCCTGACCGCGCGGCAACGCCTGGAACCGCCGACCGGCGAAGGCGTGTGGAACGAACTCGACCGCCTGCTGCACCGCAGCCAGGCCGAGATGCGCGCGCGCAAGCGCCGCCTGCTGGCGATGCTGCGCGCCTATCGCGCCGCCGCCGCCGCGCTGCCGGACGCAATCGTGGTGGTGGACCGCAACACCCAGCGCGTGCTCTGGTTCAACGAGGCCGCCACGCCCCTGCTGGGCCTGCACTATCCGCGCCACCAGGACGCGTCCATCGTCGCCGCGCTGCAACCGCTGCCGCTGGCGCAATGGCTGGCCGCCGGGCGCAATGCCGAGCCGCTGACCGACGTGGCCTCGCCGGCCGACCCGGGCATGCGCCTGAACCTGCGGCTGATCCCGTATTCCGAGGAACTGTGGCTGCTGGTCGCCCGCGACGTGACCCGCACCATGCGCCTGGAGCACATGCGCCGCGACTTCGTCGCCAACGTCTCGCACGAGTTGCGCACGCCGCTCACCGTGGTGCACGGCTACCTGGAGATGCTGGACCCGGCGGAGATGCCCGAGTGGGCGCCGATGCTGGCGGAGATGCAGCGCCAGTCGCAACGGATGAACCAGCTGGTCGAGGACCTGCTGGCGCTGTCGCGGCTGGAGGCGCGCGACCAGTTGCCCGAGGAACCGGTGGCGATGGCGCCGATGCTGGCCACGCTGCGCCGCGAGGCCGAGGCGCTGAGCCAGGGCCGGCACCGGGTCTCGGTGGAGGACGCGGCCGGGGTGGACCTGCTCGGCTCAACCAAGGAACTGCACAGCGCGTTCTCCAACCTGGTCAGCAACGCGATCCGCTACACGCCGGCCGGCGGCGACGTCGCCATCCGCTTCGCCCGCGACCCCGACGGCGGCGCCTCGCTGGCCGTGCGCGACAGCGGCTACGGCATCCCCGCGACGCACCTGCCGCGCATCACCGAACGCTTCTACCGCGTGTCCAACAGCCGCTCGCGCGAATCCGGCGGCACCGGGCTGGGGCTGGCTATCGTCAAGCACGTGCTGGGCCTGCATCATGCGAGCCTGGACATCGCCAGCGAGGTCGGCAAGGGCAGCACCTTCACCTGCCGCTTCGGCCCCGGCCGACTGCTGCCGCGCGACCCCACGCCCGAGACGCCCGCCCTGCCATGACGCCGCCGCCCGCCACCGCTCCCGCCCTGCGCGACCCAACCCTGTTCGCCAACCGCGAACTCGGCCAGCTCGACTTCAACTTCCGGGTGCTGGCGCAGGCGCAGGATCCGGCGGTGCCGCTGCTGGAACGGCTACGCTACCTGTGCATCAGCTGCACCAACCTCGACGAATTCTTCGAGATCCGCGGCGGCTCGGTCCGCCACGCGATCGATTTCGGCCTGCCGGCGGCGGCCGACGGGTTGGCACCCTCGGTGCTGCTGGGCCGCATCCACGACCGCGCGGCGGAACTGGTGGATGCGCAGTACCGCTGCTTCTACGACGAGATCCGCCCCGCGCTGTGGGACCAGGGCATCCGCCTGCTGCAGCGCGAGCAGTGGACCCCGGACCAGGTGGCGTGGCTGCGCGCGCACTTCCGCGACGAGATCATGCCGGTGCTGTCGCCGCTGGCGCTGGATCCCGCGCATCCGTTCCCGAAGATCCTCAACAAGTCGCTCAACGTGGTGGTCCTGCTGGAGGGCCGCGACGCCTTCGGCCGCGAGGGCCACATGGCGATCGTGCGCGCGCCGCGCTCGCTGCCGCGGATCATCCGCTTGCCGGATGCCGACGGCGATGGCGACGCCTGCCACGACTTCGTGTTCCTCAGCTCGGTGTTGTCGGCGTTCGTCGACGAACTGTTCCCGGGCATGAAGGTCAAGGGCGCGCACCAGTTCCGGGTCACCCGCAACTCCGAGCTGATCGTCGACGAGGACGACGTCGACAACCTCGCGCTGGCCCTGCGCGACGAACTGCTGGGCCGCGGCTACCTGCGCGCGGTGCGGCTGGAGATCGACGAACGCTGCCCGCCCGACGTGGTGCGCATGCTGCTGGACAATTTCGAACTGCCGCAGAACGCGGTCTACAAGATCAACGGCCCGGTCAACCTCAACCGCGTGGTCCAGGTCTACGACATGGTCCACCGGCCCGACCTCAAGTTCCGTCCGTTCCAGCCGCGGATGTCGCGCGACCTGGAGGGCATGTTCGACGCGATCCGCCAGGGCGACGTGCTGCTGCACCATCCCTACGATGCGTTCGCGCCGGTACTGGAACTGATCCGCCAGGCCGCCGAAGACCCCAACGTGCTGGCGATCAAGCAGACCCTGTACCGCACCGGCAAGGACTCGCCGATCGTCGAGCACCTGATCCAGGCCGCGCGCAACGGCAAGGACGTGACCGTGGTCGTCGAGTTGCGCGCGCGCTTCGACGAGGAGGCCAACCTCGGCCTCGCCGACCGCCTGCAGGATGCCGGCGTGCAGGTCGTGTACGGCGTGGTGGGCTACAAGACCCACGCGAAGATGCTGCTGGTGGTGCGCCGCGAGGGCCGCCAGCTGCGCCGCTACGTGCACCTCGGCACCGGCAATTACCACAGCGGCACCGCGCGCGCGTACACCGACTTCAGCCTGATGACCGCGGATCCGGACATCGGCCACGACGTCCACCTGATCTTCCAGCAGCTGTCCGGGCTGGCCGCGCCGCTGCAGCTCAAGCACCTGCTGCAGTCGCCGTTCACCCTGCACACCGGCGTGCTGGCGCGCATCACCCGCGAGGCGGAACACGCGCGCGCCGGGCGCGCGGCGCGGATCGTGGCGAAGATGAACGCACTCAACGAGCCGCAGGTGATCGAGGCCCTCTACGCCGCGTCCCAGGCCGGCGTCGCCATCGACCTGGTGGTGCGCGGCGCATGCACCCTGCGCCCCGGCCTGCCCGGCGTGTCCGACAACATCCGCGTGCGCTCGATCGTCGGCCGCTTCCTCGAGCACCACCGCATCTGGTGGTTCGCCAACGATGGCGCGCCCGACCTGTTCTGCTCGTCGGCCGACTGGCTGGAACGCAACCTGCTGCGCCGGGTGGAGACCGCGTTCCCGATCCTCGACGCGGCCGCCGCCGAACGCGTGTACCGCGAAGGGCTGGCGAACTACCTCGAGGACAACCAGAACGCCTGGGACCTGCAGGCCGACGGCCATTACCTGCGCCGCCAGCCCGGCAAGGGCGAGGCGCCGTTCTCGGCGCAGCTCGCGCTGCTCGACGACTTGTACGCCTGAACCGCGGCGGCGGGCGATAATCGCCGCATGCGCCGCCGCCGACCGACCGACCGATGAGGACGCCCCCGCGCCGCAGCCCGGCCCGCGCGCAAGCCGCCCCGCTACGCGACGGCGACCTGCTGGCCGCGCTCGACCTCGGCTCCAACAGCTTCCACATGGTGGTGGCGCAGCGCGTGCTCGGCCAGCTGCGGGTGGTCGACCGCCTGCGCGAGACCGTGCGCATGGCCGAGGGGCTGGACGGGTTCGGCGGGCTGGCACCGGACGTCCGCGACCGCGCCCTCGCCTGCCTGGAGCGCTTCGGCCAGCGCGTCGCCGAACTGCCGGCGCCGCGGATCCGCGCGGTGGCGACCAACACGGTCCGCCAGCTGCGCGCGCCGGAGCGCTTCCTGGTCCCCGCCGAAGCCGCGCTGGGGCACGCCATCGAAGTCATCTCCGGCCGCGAGGAAGCGCGCCTGGTCTACCTCGGCGTGGCCCATGCGCAACCACCGAAGGACGGCCAGCTTCGGCTGGTGATCGACATCGGCGGCGGCTCCACCGAATGCATCATCGGCAGCGGCTTCGACCCGATCGAACGCGAAAGCCTGCAGGCGGGATGCGTCGCCAGCACCCGCCGCTTCTTCGCCAACGGCAAGCTCTCGCGCAAGCGCTGGAACGCCGCGCTCACCGAGGTCTCCGCCGAGTTCCAGCAGTTCGCGTCGACCTACCGCAACCTGGGCTGGGACGAGGCGATCGGCTCGTCGGGCACCAACAAGGCGATCGGCGAGATCTGCGCGGCGATGAAGCTCACCAAGGGCGCAGTCACCGCCGAGGCGCTGCCGCAGCTGCGCGACCGCCTGCTGCAGGCCGACCGCATCGAGGACATCGACCTGCCCGGCCTGTCCGCCGAGCGCAAGCCGATCATCGCCGGCGGCCTGCTGGTGCTCGAAGCGGTGTTCGCCGCGCTGGGCCTGCAACGCATGCAGGTGAGCAAGGCCGCGCTGCGCGAGGGCGTGCTGCACGACCTGGCCGGCCGCGGCGGCGTCGACGACCCGCGCGAAGTCTCGGTGGCCGCGCTGATGCAGCGCTACGGCGTGGATGCCGGCCAGGCGCGGCGGGTCGAGGCGACCGCGATGCGCCTGTTCGACCAGGTCGCCGCCGACTGGGGCCTGGGCGCGGACGACCGCGCGATGCTGGCGCGCGCCGCGCGCGTGCACGAGCTCGGCCTGGCCATCGCGCACAGCGGCTACCACGTGCACGGCGCGTACATCCTCGAGCACTCCGACATCGCCGGCTTCTCGCAGCAGGAGCAGCGCGTGCTGGCGGCGCTGGTTCGCACCCATCGCCGCGGCGTGCCGAAGTCGGCCTTCGAGATGATCCCCGACCGCCTGCTGGCCGCGACCCGCCGCAGTGCCGCCCTGCTGCGGCTGGCGGTGCTGCTGCACCGCTCGCACGAGACCGACGAGATGCCGTTGCTGCGCCTGGGTGCCGCCGGCGAGCAGTTGCACCTCGCGCTCGACCGCGCCTGGCTGCAGGCCCGCCCGTTGCTGCGCGCCGACCTCGAAGGCGAACCCGAGGACATGCTCGGCCTCGGCCTGACCCTGCAGCTGGCGGCCGAGTAGCCCATGCACCCGGACATCGAGGCCTACCACGCCGCCTTGCCCGACGCCGCGCGGGCCGTGTGCGGCCTGCTCGCGCGCGAGATCGTGGCCGCCCTGCCCGACGCCGTCGGCAAGGTCTGGCATCGGCATCCGGTGTGGTTCCTCGACGGCAACCCGGTCGCCGGCTACAGCCTGCTGAAGGGCGGCGTGCGCCTGCTGTTCTGGAGCGGGCAATCCTTCGACGAGCCCGGCCTGCATCCCGAAGGCAGCTTCAAGGCCGCCGAGGCCCGTTATGCGGAGGCCGCGCAGGTGGACGTCGAGGCCCTGCGGCGCTGGCTGGGCAAGGCGCGCGACATCCAGTGGGACTACCAGAACATCGTCAAGCGCAAGGGCCGGCTCGAACGCCTGAAGTGACGCCTGGCGGGCTTGAGGGCTGCTTCACTTCGTCGCAAACGCCTCGAATTCGGGCCCGGCGATGCGCAGGTTCGCCCGCAGGTATTCGCGCAGGCGCGGGCCGGGCGGCTCCGGCGGCGGGCCGCCGAGGTGGCGCTGCAGCATGGTGTCCATCGCGAACAGATAGGCCTCCCGCGCGAGCGGCGCGACCGGCGAGTGGCCACCGCCGGGTTCGACCAGCAGGGTGACCGGCCGGCCGAGCGCGCGCAGGCGTGCGCCGTAGTCGACCACCGACCGCAAAGCGACGGTGCGATCCGCGCCACCGGCCATGACCAGCAGCGGGCGCCGCATCTTCGCCACGTTCGCCTGCGGCGATTGCGCATGCAGGCGCGCGCGGGTGGCGGGATCGGTCGCGTCCAGCGACAGCGCGCGCAGGGTCTGCCGCAGCGAACGATCCGGCAGGTCGCCCTGGTCGCCGGATTCCACCAGCCAACGCATCGCCCAGCCCAGGTCCGCGGGCGGCGCCCCGGCCACGCCGACCTTGAACAGCTCGGGCTGGAAGGTCAGCCCGAGCAGCGTCGAATAGCCCCCGAACGAATGGCCGACGATGCCGACGCGGTCCTTGTCGCCGATGCCCTGCGCCAGCAGCCAGCGCACGCCCTCGACGATGTCGCGCTGGACGCGGCCATTGCCGTAGTCGCCGTTCGACGCGAAGGTGTAGGCACGCCCGTGGCCGGTGGAGCCGCGGAAATTCGACTGGAACACCACGTAGCCGCGATTGGCCAGGAACTGGGCGACGCCGTCGTAACCGGCGCGGAAGTGGTTGATCGGGCCGCCATGCACCTGCGCGACCAGCGGCGCGCGCGCGGCGTCCACGCCCGGCGGCAGCAGCACGAAGCCATGCACGCGGCTGCCATCGGATGCGGTGTAGGAGATCGCGACCTTGCGCGCGAGCTGGGCTTCCGGCGGCGACTGCGCACTGATGCCGGGATCGTCCAGGACGCGTCGCAGGGTGCCGTTGCGCGGGTCGTACAGCCACCAGCGCGGGTCGCGCAAGGTGGCCGCGCGTTCGCTCACCAGCCAGCGCGCGGACGGACCACTGCCCGCTTGCAGGGCGATGTCGCGGCCCGGGAACCTGCGCGCGATGTCCGCGACCACGGCCTGCGCGTCGCCGATGCCATGGGTCGCGGCGACAGTGCTGCGGTAGCTCGCCGCCAGCGGTTGTTGCGTGCGCGGATCGAGCACCACCTCGTCGAGATCGGCTTCGGCGCGCGGATCCTCGTGGAGGGTCTGCAGTCGGTCGTTCGCATCGAGGCGCAGCACGCGCCTGAAGTCTCCCCCGGGATTGCCTGCCATCAACTGGCTGCCATCCGGCAACGCGGCCAGCAGCTCGATCCGCTCCATCGGCCGCAGGCGCAGGACTTGATGCAGCGTGCCGCCAGGCCGCACGCGGTACAGCGCATCGTGGTCGCCCTCGAAGCGGGCCAGCGCGACGATGCGGCCCTGCGCATCCAGCGCGACATCGTGGACCCAGCGCGCCTCCTCGCGCAGCAGGGTGCGCTTGCCGCGCGCGTCCATGCGCACGATCCGCCAGCGCTCGCCATTGCCGATGGCGACCCGTTCGCGCAGCAACACCGCGGCCGGTTGCGACGGGTCCAGCTTCATCACCCGGCGACGTTCACTGCCGCCCAGCGGCACCCGCACGCCGCTTAGGCCATCCACACCCACGATGGCCAGCGCGCGCGGGCCACGCAGGAAGATCCAGCGACCATCGCGCGACCACGTCACCTGTTCGGCCTGGGTGGCCCCCACCAGCATGCGCGCCCTGCCGCCATCCGCCGGCAGCAGCCACAGCGCGCGCGACGCCTTCCGTTCGCGCAGGTAGGCGACCGCATCGCCGGCCGGCGACAGCGCGGCGGCGACGAGGGTGCGATTCTCGAGGAAGGCCGTGCGTGGCAGGCGCGGTGCGCGCGGCAACGCGCGTTGCGCGGCTTCCGCGGCGCGCAGCCCTTCTGCCTCCTGCGCGGGCAGCGTGCGGGGCGCAAGCAACAGGGCGCACAGCGCCAGCGGGCCGCACAGGTGTCGAAGCATGGTCATCGTCGAGTCCTCGTCCCTGTCCGCTCAGGCCGCGGCCTGCGGTGCCTGCGATCCAGGCAACGGCAGGCGTTCGCGGCGCGGATACAGGAGCCACAAGCTGGCCAGCGCCGGCAAACCGACCACGCCGCACAGCAGGACCCACGCCCAGCGCGCGCGCGGGGAATGCGATTGACGAGCACTGAGCCAGGTTGCACCGAGCAGCGACAGCAGGCAGCAGGCTGCGGCCAGCCACAGGACC
>JAFLEB010000129.1 GCA_017302075.1 Lysobacterales bacterium | reverse complement strand
GCCGCGACCCCGCTGCGCGCGCCGCGATCGCGGAGGCCCATCCTGCGCTGGGCGGCGAGGGTCCGCTGCTGCTGTTGCCGGGGCGCGGCACCCGCCTGAAGGGCCATGCCGACGCGATCGGCCTGCTCGCGCGGCTGCGCGCGGGCGGCCAGGACGCACGCCTGTGGATGCCCGGTGCGGTGCAGGACGGCCGCGATGCCTACCTCGGCGAACTCCAGCGCCTCGCTGCCGACGCGGGGGTCGACGAGGCGCTGGCGATGACCGAACCGACGGGCGGCATGGCGGCGGCTTACGCGGCCAGTGACCTGGTCCTGCAGCTGTCGCGCAAGCCCGAGGCGTTCGGGCGGACGGTGGTGGAGGCGCTCGCGGTCGGCCGGCCGGTCCTCGGCTGGGCGCATGGCGGGGTGGGCGACCTGCTGGCGGAACTGCAGCCCGCGGGCGCGGTGCCGCCGTTCGATGCCGCTGCATTGGCCGAGGCCGCGGGCCGCCTGCTGGCGCGTCCGCCGCAGCCACCGGCTACGATGCCCTACACGCTGGCCGCGATGCAGCAGGCGACGCTGGCGCTCTACGGGGAGATGGTGGGCGATGCAGGCTGAGGCCACGCAGGCAGGGCCGGGATGGCGTTGGGCGCCCGCGTGGGTGCTGGGCTTCGTCGCGCTGTGGCCGGCGCCGGGCATCGCCGAAGCGGTGCTGGCGCTGGGCGCGATCGTCGGCATCGCGCACCTGGTGCAGGCCCGCTTCCGCGGCAGCGTCGACCTGTTGAGCGGTCCGGCGTGGGCGCTGACGTCGGTCTTGTTCCTGGCCTATTGGCTGCCGGAGGCCGTGTCGGCGATCGACGCCGCGGATCGCCTGCGCGCCCTGCGCGAGGCCGCGGTCGACCTGCGCTACCTGCCTTTCCTCTGGATCGTGGCGTCCGCGGTGGCCGACGACCGTGGTCGTCGCCGCACGTTCGCGGGCCTCGCGCTGATCGCCGCGGCGTGGACGCTCGATGCGCTGGTGCAGGCGGCGAGCGGGACCAGCCCGCTGTTCTGGGCCATCGATGCCGCCAAGCAGGCGGTCAGCGGTCGACCGATGTGCACGCCGGCCCAAGTGGCGGCACTCGACCGGCTGAGCGGGGTGCTCGGGCCCTGCAACCTCAAGTTGGGGATCGTGCTGGCGAGCCTGTCGCCGTTCCTGCTGGCGGTCGCCGGCCAACGCTTCGGCCGGATCGGCTGGCTGCTGGCCGCGGTCCTCGCCGGCCTGGTGATCCTGCTGGCGGGTGCGCGCGCGGCATGGATCACCTATGCATTGGTCCTGGTCTGGAGCGGATGGCGTGTCCTTGGCGGCCGGCGCCTGTTCGCGGTCCTGTTGCTCGGCGTCGGCCTGCTGGCGGGGCTGGCGGTGGTCTCGCCGCCGGTCGCCGAGCGCCTGCACCGCAGCGCGATCGCGCTGACCGGCGAACCACAGGGCGTCGACCATGCCTTGTCCGGGCGCACGCGGATCTGGTCCGCGGCCACGTGCATGCTGCGCGCGCATCCGTTCAACGGCGTCGGCGCACGCGGGTTCCGCGAGGCGTTCCCGGCCTGCGATCCGGGTGCCGGTCGGCTGGCGGCGTGGGGCGAGGGGCCGGCCCTGCATGCCCACCAGCTCGTGCTGGAGATCCTCAGCGAGACCGGCCTGT
The DNA here is from genome assembly GCA_017302075.1 of Lysobacterales bacterium. GTDB lineage: Bacteria > Pseudomonadota > Gammaproteobacteria > Xanthomonadales > Xanthomonadaceae > Thermomonas > Thermomonas mangrovi. Next base: position 5,311 of record JAFLEB010000129.1, on the reverse strand, counting down.
TCGGTTTCCTGATGTGGCTGTCGGGGGCCGCGATGGCGTGGCGGGCGTGGCGTTACGCTGGCGCGCGGTCGCGCGAGGATGCCCGCCCGGCGATGGTCGCCTTGGCCGTGTCGCTGTTCCCGCTGAACACCCACCTGGCGGCCTATTCGACGTTCTGGGGCGGCGTGCTGCTGCTGCTCGCCGCGCTGTACGCGGGCAGCCTGCTCGGGCGCGAGGAGCCGTGATGCCGCGCGTCTCCGGCGTCGTCACCACGCTGGACAACGGCGCCACCCTCGACGCCTGCCTGGCCAGCCTCGCGTGGTGCGACGAGCGAGTGGTGCTGGACTCGGGCTCCACCGACGAGACCCTGGCGATCGCGGCACGGCACGGCGCGCGCATCGCCCAGCAGCCGTTCGCGGGCTACGGCCCGCAGAAGCAGGCGGCGATCGACCTGGCCAGCGGCGAGTGGATCCTGTTGCTGGATGCCGACGAGCACCTGACCGATGCCGGGCGTGCCGCGATCCAGCGCGAACTCGCTGCGCCGCGCGCCGACGGCTATCGCCTGCCGCGGCAGGAGTGGCTGTTCTGGCGCTGGGCGCATCCGCGCAGCCGGGCCAACTGGCAGCTGCGGCTCTTCCGCAAGGGCGCCGGGCGCATGAATGCCGTGCCGGTGCATGCCGCGCCGATCGTCGACGGGCGCGTGCTGGACCTGCCGGCACCGTTCCGCCATTACGGCGAGCCGACCCTGGCCGACCGCGTCGACAAGGTGAACCGCTATTCCACCGGGTTGGTGGCGCACAAGCGCGGAAAGCGCATCCGCTTCATGGCCCTGCGGCTGCTGCTGTACCCGACGGTCGCCTTCCTCAAGCTGTACCTCGGCAAGCGCTATTTCCTGGGCGGGTGGGCGGGCTACTTCGCCGCGCGCACGCAGGCGTTCTACGCGTTCCTCAAGTACGCCAAGGTGCTGGAAGCGCGGCGTCAGGACGCGTCGGCGGAGTAACGCGGCGGAACGCCTTCCGGCTGTCGCTTGAAGCGGCGGTGCAGCCACAGGTACTGGGTCGGGGCTTCGCGCACCATCGCCTCGATCGCGGCGTTCACCGCCGTGCTGTCGGCCACCGCGTCGTCGGTCGGGAACGGCGCCAGGGGCTCGGCGATGCGCAGCACGTAGCGGTCGCCCTCGCGCCGGTGGAAGAACGGCACCACCGCGCACCCGGTCAGGCGCGCGAACTGGTGGGTCGCGGTGATCGTGGCCGCGGGGATCCCGAAGAAGGGGGCGAACACCGTGTCCTTGCCGCGCATGTCCTGGTCGGGCGCGTACCACAGCAAGCCACCGCGCTTGAGGTGGCGCAGGGCGCCGCGCGTGTCGTTGTTGGCGAACATCGCACTGGCGTAACGCAGGCGCCCGCGCAGCACCGCCCATTCCATCACCGGGCTGCGATGGCGGCGGTACATGCCGGCCAGCGGCACGTGGTCGCACAGCAGGCGCCCGCACATTTCCAGGGTCATGAAATGCCCCGAGACCATCAGCACCCCGCGGCCCTCGGCCTGCAGGCGCCGCAGGATGTCGAGACCGTCGATGCGCACGTTGGCGCGCATCGGCGCGGCATCCCCCCACCAGGCCCGCGCGAATTCGAACATGCCGATGCCGACGTCGCGGAAGTTCCCGCGCAACAACGCGTCGCGCGCGTCGGCGTCCAGTTCGGGCAGGCACAGGGCGAGGTTGGTGCGGGCGGCCTCGCGCCGGCTGCGCGCAAGGCGGAAGGCGAGCGCGCCGACCAGCGCGCCCAGCGCGCGCTGCAGGCCCCAGGACAGCCGGGCCATCGCCACGCACAGGCCCACGCCGAGCCAGACCGGCCAGTGGCGTGGCCCGCGCGGCGGCAATGCGGGAGGGGTGGGTGCCGGGTTCGACATCCGGCGATTCTAAGTGGCCCGCGCGCATGCGGGGTGGGTGGCCACCGGTGCTCCGGTATCCTGTGCGGATGCGTGTGGACTTCACCGAACGCGTGCTGCGCGGCCTGTACTCGGCCACCCTGTACGTGCTGGCGCCGATCACCCTCTACCACCTGATCTGGCGCGGCTTCCGCCAGCGTGCGTACTTCAAGCGGTGGAACGAGCGGTACGCCAGTTATCCCGCGGCCACCGCCGAGGCGCCGCTGTGGCTGCACGCGGTCTCGGTGGGCGAGGTGAATGCCGCCGCGCCCTTGGTGGATCGCCTGCTGCGCGAGCATCCCGGGCTGCGCATCGTGGTCACCACCATCACCCCGACCGGCTCGGAGCGCGTGCAGTCGTTGTGGGGCGAGTCCGTGGTGCATGTCTACCTGCCCTACGACCTGCCTGGTGCGGTGGGGCGTTTCCTCGCGCATTTCCGCCCCGCGCTTGCGCTGATCGTCGAAACCGAGTTGTGGCCGAACCTGTTGTTCGCCTGCCGCGACCGCGGGATCCCCAGCTTCATCCTCAACGCGCGGCTGTCGGCACGCTCGCTGCATGGCTACCGCGTACTGGATCCGCTGATCCGGCGGGCCTTGCGCAGCGTGCGCCTGGTCGCCGCGCAGTCCGAGGCCGATGCCGCGCGCTTCGTGCGCCTTGGGGCCGATCCGGCGCGCGTGGTGGTGACCGGCAACCTCAAGTTCGATACCCCGCCGGTCGACCACGCCGGCTTCGTCGCGGAATTCAGCGCCGGGCGCAGCAGCGACGGGCCGGTGTGGATCGCGGCCAGCACCCACGAAGATGAGGAAGCCGCGGTGCTGGAGGCGCATCGCGCGTTGCTCCGGCGCTGGCCCGATGCCCTGCTGCTGTGGGCGCCGCGGCATCCGGAGCGCTTCCGCGCGGTGGCGCAGCGCCTGCGCGATGCCGGGTTGCGGGTGCGCACGCGCAGCGAGGATCGCTGGCCGGGCGAGGCGCAGGCCTTCGTGATCGATACGCTTGGCGAATTGACGCGCTTCTACGCCTGCGCGCAGGTGGCATTCGTGGGCGGCAGCCTGCAGCCGGTCGGCGGGCACAACCTGCTGGAACCGGCGGCGACCCGCACCGCCATCCTCAGCGGGCCGCACCTGCACAATTTCGCCGACATCGCGCGTCGCCTGCGCGAGGCCGATGCGATGCGCGTGGTGGAAGAGGCGGGCGCCCTGGGCGACGCGGTCGCCGCGCAATTCGCCGAACCGGATGCGCGTGCGCGGATGGCGGCGAACGCGTTGCACCTGCTGGAGCGGGGACGCGGTGCGCTGGCGCGTACCGTCGCCCTGGTCGAGCCCGCGCTGCCGCGGGCCTGAACGCTTACTGCGCGGAACCGAGCGCTTTGGCCACCGACTCGTCGGTGGTCAGCATGCGGTTCACGTCTTCGACATCCGACACCTGCAGCGTGCCGGCGGCCTGCTCCAGGAACAGCCGGCTCAGCAGGAAGTTGTACTTGGCCTGCGCATAGGCCTGCTGCGCGGCGAGCAGGGTGCGCTGGTTGATCAGCACGTCGAGCACGGTGCGGGTGCCGACTTCCAGGCCGACCTGCGAGGCGTCGTAAGCGCTTTGCGCGGACACCAGCGCCAGCCGGCGCGCCTCGACCTCGCTGATGCCGGCGACCAGGGTCTGGTAGGCATTGCGGGTGTTGCGTTCGATCGCGCGGCGGGTCTGCTCCAGGCCATCGGCAGCCGCATCGCGCTGGGCCAGCGAGCTGCGGACGTTGGACTGGGTGGCGAAACCGGAGAAGATCGGGATCCGCAGCGACAGTCCGACCGTGCTCGACGGATCGTTGGCGCCAAGGTAGGGCGGATCGAAGACGCCGGTCAGCGCCTTGCCGTAGGAGGCGCTCAGCCCCAGGGTCGGGTAATGGCCCGAGCGCGCGGTGCCGACATTGGCCTCGGCCGCGTCGAGCGTGGCGCGTTGCGCCTTGAGCGACGGGTTGTTCTCGATCGCGGTGGCGACCCACGCCTCCACGTCCTGCTGGTCCGGCAGCGACGGCTTGAAGTCGTTGGGCAGGCCCTTCAGCGAGGCCACCGGGGTGCCGGTGATCTCGACCAGCGCTTGGTAGGCGTCCTTCACCGCGTTGCGCGACAGGATCGTGTTGGCGCGCGCGGCGTCGTACTGGGCGCGCGCTTCGTGCACGTCCGTGATCGGCGCCAGGCCGACCTCGAGCTGCTTGCTGGCGAAGTCGAACTGCTTCTTCAGCGCGGTTTCCGCGGCTTCGGCGGCGGTCAGCGTTTCCAGCTGCACCAGCACGTTGAAGTACGCGGAGGAGGTGCGCGTGATCAGGTTCAGGCCGGCCGCCTCGAGGTCGAAGCCGCCCGCGCGGTCCAGCGACTTGGCCGCGCGCAGCGCGGTGTAGTTGCCGTAGTCGAACACCGACTGCTGCAGGCTTAGGCCCCAGGAACCGCTGCGCGAGCTGCCGCCCGGACCCGGGTCGCTGCGGGTCACCCCGACCGAGCCGCTCAGCTGCGGCAGCAGCGCCGCGCGCGCCTGGATCGGGCGTTCGGCGTCGATCGCGCGCTGCGATTCGGCGGCGGCGTACTGCGGGTCGCTGCTGCGCGCCTTCTGGTAGCTCTGCAGCAGGTCGTCGGCCTGCGCCGCTGCGGGCAGCAGGGCGATGGCGAGGGCGAAAGCGAGCGGGCGACGCAACATGGGGGGTCCTTTGGCGCGGGATCGGGCGTGGGGAAAGGGGGAGGACTACAGGCTGAATTCGGGGCGCGGCGCGGCGCCGGCCAGGTAGGGCAAGTCGGTTTCGAACAACGATTCGACGCGCGTGCCGTTGACGTCGCGATGCACCAGCACGGCTTCCATCGCCGGCGAACGGCCGGTCACCGCGAACAGGCGCCCTCCGGGCTTGAGCCAGGATAGGAACCGTTCCGGCACGCTCTCGACGGCGCCGGTCACGCAGATCGCGTCGAATGCCTGCGGGGCATCCCAGGCGAAGGCGTCGGCGGCCTCGACGCGCACGTTGCCGATGCCCTGCGCGGCCAAGCGCGCGCGCGCGGCATCGGCAAGGTCGGCATGGCGCTCGATGCTGACCACCTCGCGGGCGAGGCGGCCGAGGCAGGCGGCGAGGTAGCCGCTGCCGGTGCCGATCTCCAGCACCGATTCGTCGGCGTCGGGCAGCAGCGATTGCAGGGTGCGGCCCTCGAGCACCGGCTTCATCATCGCCTCGCCATGCGCCAGCGGCAGCGCGAGGTCGGCATAGGCGAGCGCGCGGTTCGCCTCGGCGACGAATGCTTCGCGCGGGAGCGTGGCGATCGCCTCGAGGACGCGTGCATCCAGCACGTCCCAGGGGCGGACCTGCTGCTCCACCATGTTTTCGCGGGCCTTGGCGTAGTCGAAGTGCATGGGTCGGGATCCGTGGCGGTCAACC
>JAFLEB010000128.1 GCA_017302075.1 Lysobacterales bacterium | reverse complement strand
CCAGCTGCTTCATCTGGTTCCGCGCCAGCTTCCCGCGCTACCGCTACGACCAGATCATGCGGCTGGGCTGGAAGGTCTTCATCCCGATCACCATCGCCTGGATCTGCGCGACCGCGCTGCTGGTCTATTTCGGCGTCTTCCAGGCGGGGCAGTGAGGCCATGAGCAAGATCACGTCCTATTTCAAGAGCCTGCTGCTGCTCGAGCTGATGGGCGGCCTGTGGCTGACCCTGAAGTACCTGTTCCGCCCGAAGTACACCCTGATGTACCCGATGGAGAAGACCCCGCAGTCGCCGCGTTTCCGCGGCGTGCATGCGCTGCGTCGCTATCCGAACGGCGAGGAGCGCTGCATCGCCTGCAAGCTGTGCGAGGCGGTGTGCCCGGCGCTGGCGATCACCATCGATTCCGAACCGCGCGTGGACGGCACCCGCCGCACCACGCGCTACGACATCGACCTGTTCAAGTGCATCTTCTGCGGCTTCTGCGAGGAGTCCTGCCCGGTGGACTCGATCGTCGAGACCCACGTGCACGAGTACCACTTCGACCGGCGCGGGCAGAACGTGCTGACCAAGCCGCAACTGCTGGCCATCGGCGACCGCCTCGAGGCGGAGATCGCCGAGCGCCGCGCCGCCGACGCACCGTTCCGGTGAGCCGGGCTGGCTGAGGACGACCCACGCATGACACTCGATTTCCCGACCCTTGCCTTCCTCGCCTTCGCCGCCACCGCGGCGGCTTCGGCGCTGGCGACGATCACCGCCCGCAACCCGGTGCACGCGGCGCTGTGGCTGGTGCTCACGTTCTTCTCGGTGGCCTGCACCTGGATCGTGGGCGGCGCCGAATTCCTCGGCATCGCGCTGGTGCTGGTCTACGTCGGCGCGGTGATGGTGCTGTTCCTGTTCGTGGTGATGATGCTGGACGTGGACCTGGCGCCGTTGCGCGAGGGATACGTGCGTTACCTGCCGGTCGGGCTCGTGGTCGCGGTGGTCATGCTGGTGCAGATCCTCGCCCTGATCGGCGTGCGCGCCGCCGCCGAGGTGCCGCTGGCCGACAACGCCGCCGTGGCGACCGACGTGCCGAACACGACCTGGCTGGCGCGGGCGCTGTTCACCGACTTCATGCTGCCGTTCGAAGTGGCCGCGGTGATCCTGACCGTGGCGGTGATCGCCGCGGTGATGCTGACCCTGCGCCGGCGCCCGGGTGCCCGCCACCAGGATCCGTCTGCCCAGGCGCGCGTGCGCGCCGCCGACCGCCTGCGCATGGTGCGCATGCCGGCCGAGGTGCCGCCGGCCAAGCCCGCGGGCGAAGGGGAGGGCGCGTGATGGGCAACCTATTCTCGGCGCTGACCCTGGGCCATTACCTCGCGCTCGGTGCGCTGCTGTTCTGCATCAGCGTCGCCGGCATCTTCCTGAACCGGAAGAACGTGATCATGCTGCTGATGTCGCTGGAGCTGATGCTGCTCTCGGTGAACATCAACTTCGTCGCGTTCTCGCGCTCGCTCGGCGACGCCGCCGGCCAGGTGTTCGTGTTCTTCATCCTGACCGTGGCCGCCGCGGAGGCCGCCATCGGCCTCGCGATCCTGGTCACCCTGTTCCGCAACCGCCGCACCATCGACGTGGCGGACATCGACACCCTGAAGGGCTGAGGCATGGTGATTTCCAAGACCCACCTGCTGCTGGTCGTGTTGCTGCCCCTGCTGGGCAGCATCATCGCCGGCCTGTTCGGGCGCAAGGTCGGCCGGGCCGGCGCGCACACCGCCACCATCCTCGGCGTGGCGGCGAGCTTCGCTCTGTCGGCGCATGTCATGTGGCAGCTGCTGCAAGGCGCGGCGCCGTTCAATGAGAACGTCTACACCTTCTTCCAGGTGGGCGGGATCGACGCGCACGTCGGCTTCATGGTCGACAAGCTGACCGCGATGATGATGGTCGTGGTGACCTTCGTGTCGCTGCTGGTGCATGTCTACACCATCGGCTACATGGCAGAGGACGACGGCTACCAGCGCTTCTTCAGCTACATCTCGCTGTTCACCTTCTCGATGCTCATGCTGGTCATGAGCAACAACTTCCTGCAGCTGTTCTTCGGCTGGGAAGCGGTGGGCCTGGTGTCGTACCTGCTGATCGGCTTCTGGTTCAAGCGGCCCAGCGCGATCTTCGCCAACCTCAAGGCCTTCCTGGTCAACCGCGTGGGCGACTTCGGCTTCCTGCTCGGCATCGCCGGCGTGCTGTACTGGATCGGCACGCTGGACTACGCCACCGCCTTCGCCAACGCGCCGACCATCCGCGACGCCACCGTCTCGCCATGGGCTGGGCTGGAGTGGTCGGTGCCGACGGTGATCTGCATCAGCCTGTTCATCGGCGCGATGGGCAAGTCCGCGCAAGTGCCGCTGCACGTCTGGCTGCCCGACTCGATGGAAGGCCCGACCCCGATCTCGGCGCTGATCCACGCGGCGACGATGGTGACCGCGGGCATCTTCATGGTGGCGCGGATGTCGCCGCTGTTCGAGATGTCGCCGGCCGCGCTGAACTTTATCCTGTTCATCGGCGCGACCACGGCGTTCTGGACCGGCCTGATCGGCATGGTGCAGAACGACATCAAGCGCGTGGTGGCGTATTCCACGCTGTCGCAGCTGGGCTACATGACGGTGGCGCTGGGCGTGTCGGCTTACTCGGCGGCCGTGTTCCACCTGATGACCCACGCGTTCTTCAAGGCCCTGCTGTTCCTTGGAGCGGGCTCGGTGATCATGGGCATGCACCACGAGCAGGACATGCGCCGTATGGGCGGGCTGCGCAAGTACATGCCGATCACCCACCTCACAATGTGGGTCGGCACGCTTGCCCTGGTCGGCACGCCGTTCTTCAGCGGCTTCTACTCGAAGGACACCATCATCGAAGCCGCAGCCCACCACGCCGGCGAACACGCGGGCAGCCTGGTGGCGCAGTATGCGAATTTCGCGGTCCTGCTCGGGGCGTTCGTCACCAGCTTCTACAGCTTCCGCCTGCTCTACCTCACGTTCTTCGGCGAGGAGCGCTTCCGCGACACGCATGCCCACGGGCACGACGCGCATACGCATGACGACCACCACCACGACGACCACGGCCATCACGGCGCGCACGAGCCGCACGAGTCCCCGTGGGTCGTGACCGTGCCGCTGGTGCTGCTGGCGATCCCGTCGATCGCGATCGGTTTCCTCACCGTCGGCCCGATGCTGTTCGGCACCGACATGCTTGGTCACGAGAAGCAGCTGCCGTTCTTCCTTGGCGCCATCGAGGTCCTGAAGCAGCACGACGTCGTCGCGGCGATTGCCGCCGAGTTCCACGGCCCGGTGGCGTTCGCGCTGCATGGCTTCAAGGCGCCGGCGTTCTGGCTAGCGCTGATGGGCTTCCTGCTGGCGACCCTGCTCTACCTGGTCATGCCGGAATGGCGGGTGGGCATCAAGCGCGCGATGGCGCTGCCGATCCGCGTGCTGGAGAAGAAGTACTGGATGGACGACCTGTGGATCGGCGGCCTGGCCGGCGGCGGCGTCGGCCTCGGCAAGCTATTCCGCAAGGTCGACACGGGCCTGATCGACGGCGTCGCGGTCAACGGCAGCGCCGGCGCGGTCGGGTTGGTCGCCGCGCTGGTCCGCAAGCTGCAGTCCGGCTACCTGTACCACTACGCCTTCGCCATGATCCTGGGCCTGGTCGCGCTGCTCGCGCTGGCCAACCACTACTGGCTGTGAGCCCGACGATTTCAGGATGGAAACCGCAAGCGTGACCCACTGGCCCCTGCTCAGCCTGCTCGTCTGGCTGCCGATCCTCGGCGGCGTGTTCACCCTGATGGCGGGCAACGCGCGCCCGCAGGCCGCGCGCTGGATCGCGCTGGCCTTCGCGCTGGCGACCTTCGCCTGCAGCATCCCGCTGTTCACCGGCTTCGAGCTGGCAAACCCGGCGATGCAGTTCGTCGAACAGCGCGCCTGGCTGCCGGCCTACGACATCCAGTACCACCTCGGCGCGGACGGCATCTCGCTGGCGTTGATCGGCCTGACCACGCTGACCACGGTGCTCGTGCTCATCGGCGCGTGGGGTTCCGTCGACAAGCGGGTCAGCCAGTACTACGCGGCCTTCATGATCCTCGAAGGCCTGATGATCGGCGTGTTCTCCGCGCTCGACGCGATCCTGTTCTACGTGTTCTTCGAGGGCATGCTGATCCCGATGTTCATCATCATCGGCGTCTGGGGCGGCCCCCGCCGGGTGTACGCATCGGTCAAGTTCTTCCTGTACACCTTCCTCGGCTCGGTGTTCATGCTGGTCGGGCTGATCTACCTGTACCTCAAGGGCGGCAGCTGGCAGTTGGCCGACATGGCCGCGCAGCCGCTGACCCTGGTCGAGCAGACCTGGCTGTTCTTCGCCTTCCTGGTCGCGTTCGCGGTCAAGGTGCCGATGTTCCCGGTGCACACCTGGCTGCCTGACGCGCACGTCGAGGCGCCGACCGGCGGCTCGGTGATCCTGGCGGCGATCATGCTCAAGATCGGCGGCTACGGCTTCCTGCGCTTCGTCCTGCCGATCGTCCCTGACGCCGGCCACGAATACGCCTGGCTGGTGATCGCGCTGTCGCTGGTCGCCGTGGTGTACGTCGGCCTGGTGGCGCTGGTGCAGGAGGACATGAAGAAGCTGATCGCCTATTCCTCCGTCTCGCACATGGGCTTCGTGACCCTCGGCACCTTCATCGCCTTCGCGCTGGTGCGCGATGCCGGCAACGTCGATGGCGCGCGCCTCGGCCTGCAGGGCGCGATGGTGCAGATGGTCAGCCACGGCTTCATCTCCGGCGCGATGTTCTCCAGCGTCGGCGTGCTCTACGACCGCATGCACAGCCGCATGATCAAGGACTACGGCGGCGTCGCCAACGCGATGCCCTGGTTCGCGATGTTCTGGGTGCTGTTCGCGATGGCCAATTCCGGCCTGCCCGGTACGAGCGGCTTCGTCGGCGAGTTCATGGTGATCCTGGCCGCCTTCCAGCAGAACCCGCTGGTCGCGTTCGCCGCGGCGTTCACCCTGATCATCGGCGCGGGCTACACCCTGTGGCTGACCAAGCGGGTGATCTGGGGCGAGACCGGCAACGCCCACGTGGCGGAGTTGGAGGACATCAACCTGCGCGAATGGATCGTGCTCGGCGTGTTCGCCATCGGCGTGCTGCTGCTGGGCGTGTGGCCAAAGCCGCTGACCGACCTGATGGAGCCCTCCATCGCGCAACTGGCGGGCCAGCTCGCCGCGACCAAGCTGTAAGGTGCCACCCGCCATGACGCAGACCATGCCCACCCTTGCCGACCTGCTGCCGCTGCTGCCCGAGCTGGTGCTGGCAGGCGCCGCGTTCGCGCTGCTGTTGCTGGACCTGTTCCTCAACGACCGGCAGCGCGTCCTCACCCACGTGCTCGCGGTGGCCACGCTGGCCCTGGTCGGCGTCCTGGTCGCCACCGGCTGCGGCGGGCAGGGCACGGTGCTGTCCGGCATGTTCGTGCGCGACAACATGGCCGACGTGCTGAAGGCCGGGATCTGCCTGGTGTCGGCGGTGGCGCTGGTCTATGGCTGGCCGTTCCTGCGCGAGCGCGGGCTGTACAAGGGCGAAGTCTCGGTGCTGGTGATGTTCGCGGTGCTGGGCATGATGCTGCTGGTCTCCGCGGGCAGTCTGGTCATGGTCTACCTTGGCCTGGAGATGCTGGCGCTGTGTTCGTATGCGCTGGTCGCGATCGATCGCGACAGCCCGCGGGCGTCCGAGGCGGCGATGAAGTACTTCGTGCTCGGCGCGCTGGCCTCCGGCATGCTGCTGTACGGCATGTCCCTGGTGTACGGCGCCACCGGCAGCATCGACCTCGCGACCATCGCCGCCAACGCCACCACCGTGGCACAGCCGGCGATGCTGCTGACCGGCGTCGCCTTCATGGTCGCCGGCATCGCGTTCAAGTTCGGCGCGGCGCCGTTCCACATGTGGCTGCCCGACGTCTACCAGGGCGCGCCCACGCCGATCACGCTGTTCATCGGCTCGGCCCCCAAGCTCGCCGCCTTCGCGATGGCGATCCGCCTGCTCGAGGTCGGCGCGGGTCCGCTCGGCGACCAATGGCGTCCGCTGCTCGCCGGCCTCGCCGCGCTGTCGCTGGCGATCGGCAACCTGGCCGCGCTGGTGCAGACCAACCTCAAGCGCATGCTGGCGTATTCCACCGTGTCGCACGTCGGTTTCCTGTTCCTCGGCCTGGCCGCGGGCGGGCAGTCGGGCTATGCCGCCGCGATGTTCTACGCGCTGAGCTACGCGATCATGTCGGCCGCCGCGTTCGGCGCGATCGTGGTGCTGTCGCGCCGCGGCTTCGAAGCCGAGCGCATCGAGGACTTCAAGGGCCTCAACGCGCGCGACCCCTGGACCGCCGGGCTGGTGCTGTGCGTGATGGCCTCGCTGGCCGGCGTGCCGCCGTTCCTCGGCTTCTGGTCCAAGCTCGCGGTACTGCGTGCCGCGGTCGAGGCGGGCCAGCTGTGGCTCGCGATCGTCGCCATCGTGTTCGCCGTGGTCGGCGCGTTCTACTACCTGCGGGTGATCAAGGCGATGTACTTCGACGAGCCGTCGGGCGAGCCGGTAACCCCGCGCGAGGACCACGTGGTGCGCGTCGTGTTCGGCGTCAACGCGCTCGGGCTGCTCGCGCTGGGCCTGCTGTGGAGCCCGCTGATGGCATGGTGCCAGCGCGCCTTCGCCTGATCGCAGGCTGAAGTACGCGCGCATCGGGAGGCTTGCAAAAAACCGCGGGCCTCTCCATAATTCCGCTTCTGCTGCGGGGTGGAGCAGTCTGGCAGCTCGTCGGGCTCATAACCCGAAGGTCGCAGGTTCAAATCCTGCCCCCGCTACCAAGTTGCAGTGATGGATGCCGGCATGGGTGCATCACGGGCTCGGGCTCGCGGAACCCGTTGTTCCCGGGTTTCGCAATCCAGCGTCATCGGACAAAGGGCCCAATGGGCCCTTTGTCGTTTCCGGGTTCCGGGATTCCACGAACAGGTTCAACGT
>JAFLEB010000127.1 GCA_017302075.1 Lysobacterales bacterium | reverse complement strand
CCACCGTCAGCGCGTCGTTGCGCTCCACCCGCACCTCGGCGCCCAGTTCCTGCAGGTACTGCACGAGGTTGAAGGTGAAGCTGTCGTAGTTGTCGATCATCAGCAGCACGGTCAATCCCCGATCAGGAACACGGCGTAGATCGTGTCATTGAAGGTGACATAGCCAGACTCGAAGGATTCCGGCGCGACAGTGCCAGGGGCCAGAAGGGCGGTGCCCGTGACGGTCACGGTATCCAGCGACATGCGGTCTCGGCCGTCGCCCTCGCTGTGGCGCCATTCGTAGAGCACCGGCCACTCGCCTTCCTGGATGCCGTATTCGAACTGTGGTGCCGTATCCGACACGCTGTACAGGCCCGCCAACCTTGCCCCGTAGGACTTGGCGATGACGCCCGCTTTTTCCTTGGTCGATTCGATCGCCTTTGCGCGCAGCTGGCGCTTCAAGTCCGCTTCGGTCGACAGCGTGGTGGTCACACCGGACACCTGCAACTCCTCCGATGTCTCCAGCACCGAGAGGAATTGCTTCAGCTTCGTCTGGTCGCTGAATCGTGCGGTGATGCTCCGCTCGACCGCGATGCCCTTGTAGACCTGCTTCTTCAGCTCCTGGCTGTATTCCTGCCGCGGCTCGATCTGCAACGAGGTCGCGACGATCTCACCATCCGGAACACCCGCCGCGCGCAGCTTGGCCAGCGTGTCCTGCATCATCGCCTCGACCTTGCCACGCGCAACATCCGCCTTCGGGTCGACGACGTCGAAACTGACTTCGATCTTGAATCGGTCCGGGATCGCCCGCGCCTGCGCCTGCCCATAGACCAGGATGTGCCTCGCCTGCGGCAAGGCATTCATCTGCGCATTCGCCACCCCCGCGAACGCCAACAATACGGTTCCGAGTGCCACGCGAACGTTCATCGCCATTCCTCCCTGGAATCCCATCACAACCCCCTCGCCGCCTCGGCCACCGCGCGGAACAGCGCGCGACCCTTGTTCATGGTCTCGTCCCACTCCGCTTGCGGGTCGGAGTCGTAGACGATGCCGGCGCCGGCCTGCACGTGCAGCCTGCCGTCCTGGATCACCGCGGTGCGGATCGCGATGGCGGTGTCGGCGTCGCCGTGCCAGCCGATGTAGCCCACCGCGCCGGAATAGATGTTGCGCTTGACCGGCTCCAGCTCGCGGATGATCTCCAGCGCGCGGATCTTCGGCGCGCCGCTGACCGTCCCGGCGGGGAAGGTGGCGCGCAGCACGTCCATGTAGCCCAGCCCGTCGCGCAGCTTGCCGGTGACCTCGCTGACGATGTGCATGACATGGCTGTAGCGCTCGATCACGAACTGCTCGCCGACCTGCACCGTGCCGGGCTCGGACACGCGGCCGGCATCGTTGCGGCCGAGGTCGATCAGCATCAGGTGCTCGGCGCGTTCCTTCGGGTCCGCCAGCAGCTCGGCTTCCAGCGCGAGGTCTTCGTCGTGGGTCCGGCCGCGCGGGCGGGTGCCAGCGATCGGGCGCACGGTGACCTCGTCGCCCTGCAGGCGGACCAGGATCTCCGGCGACGAGCCGACCACCTGCGTGGCACCGGTATCGAGGAAATACATGTACGGCGACGGGTTCATCGCCCGCAGCGCGCGGTACACGTCCACCGGCCGCGCGCGGAACGGCACGCTCAGGCGCTGGCTGAGCACCACCTGGAAGGCATCGCCGGAGGCGATGTATTCCTTGCTCCGATGCACGGCGTCGAGGAACCCCTCGCGGGTGAAGCCGCTGACGAAGTCGGCCTCGTCCAGCGCGCTGCCGTGCAGGGTTTCCGGATACGGCGCGCCGCCGTGGCGCAGGCGATGGCTGAGCGCGTCGAGGCGGCGGTTCGCGCGCGCCCAGGCCTGCGGTGCGCGCGGGTCGGCGTGGACGATGAGGTACAGCCGGCCCTTGAGGTTGTCGAACACCGCCAGCTCGTCGCTGAGCATCAGCAGGATGTCGGGGGTGCCGAGTTCGTCCGGTTTCGAATTGCCGCGCAACTTCGGTTCGATGTACTCGATGCACTCGAAGCCGAACCAGCCGACCAGGCCGCCGGTGAAGCCGGGCAGCCCCTCCAGCCTGGGCACCTTGTACAGCGCGCGCAGGCGCTCGACTTCGGCCAGCGGATCTTCGACCTCGCGGGTTTCCACCACCTCGCCATGCTCGCGCACGTCGAGCGTATGGCCGCGGAACTCGTACACGCGGCGCGCCGGCAGGCCGATGATCGAATAGCGGCCGAAGCGTTCGCCGCCTTCGACCGATTCGAACAGGTAGGTGTGCGGGCCGTCGGCCAGCTTCAGGTAGACCGACAGCGGGGTGTCGAGGTCGGAGAGCACCTCGCGCACCACGGGCGCGAGGGTGAAGCCGTCAGCGGCGTGCCGGGAAAACTGGGCGGAGGTGATCAAGCAGGGCGTCCTTCATGGGCATATGGGCGATCTGGGCGGCGGAAGCTCGCCACCATCGCCAACCATGCTCGAAAGACGGGATCGCCCGGTTCATGGGCGCACTGTAGCCGCATCGGTGCGCAGCGGGCAATCGGCCGGCAGGTGCATCCGCACCCGCCCCGGCATGCAATCGATGCGGAAGCGCGCGGCTTCGACCGGCTCGCCATCGAGGTTGAGGGTCAGGGGGCGGTCGGACGCGATCTCGACCCACGGCAGCGCGCGACGCACCGCGACCCGCTCCAGCGCCGCGTCCTTGCCCTCGGCCATCGCGGTGCCGAGCGTGCCCAGCACCTCGCCGTCCAGCGGCGGCACGAGGGTGACGTCCAGCAGGCCGTCGTCGACCAGCGCCTGCGGGCACAACGCCTGCCCGCCGCCGGCCTGGCGCCCGTTGCCGATGCCGAGCGCGATGAAGTCGCCTTCCCAGGCGAAACCGGGGCCCCGCAGGCGTGCGGCCTGCGGCTCGATGCGCCCGAGCTTCGACAATCCCGTCAGCACGTAGGCCAGCCCGCCCAACAGCTTCTTCAGGCCTTCGTGGGTCTCGGTGGTGACCTCAGTGCCGAAGCCGCCGGTGGCCAGGTTCGCGGCCCAGTGCAGGGTGCCGCCGGCCTCCAGGCGCAGCAGGTCGATCGGCGCGGCGGGAGTGTCGCAAGCCAGGCGCAGGGCCGCCTCTGGCGCATCCGGGATGCCGGCGGCGGTGGCGAAATCATTGGCCGTGCCGAGCGGCAGCAGGGCGAGCGTCGGCAGCGCGACCGCGGCCTCCGCGCGATGCGCGAGCGTGGTCGCGACTTCGCTGAGCGTACCGTCGCCGCCGCCCGCGACCACCGTCTGGATCCCGCCTGCGATGGCCTCGGCCACGTAGCGCTCGGCATCGCCCGCTTCCCAGGTGACGCGCACGTCGACCCGGTTGCCGGCGTCGCGCACCGCCGCCACCGCGGCACGCACCGCATCGTCGCCGGCGGCTTTGCCGTTGAGGACCAGGAGCAAGTGGCGTGGGGGCTGGGTCTGCATGCGCGCAGCCTACGGATGCGCCGTGAAGGCCGGGCGAGCGGATGTCACGCCATCGTCACGATCGATCCGGAAGATGGGAGGCCATTGCAGGGACGATGGATGGGCAGGACGCCCGAATTTTCCCCGAAGCCGGCGTCGCCCCTCCCCTCCAGTGGCGCCGGCTTTCTTCTTTTCCGCCCCGTCCGCGCGATCGCGGACGCGCCGCGCCCGGCGTTTTCCGGCGTCAGCGGACGGCAGCGACCGCCGCTTTCATCTGCGCGACCACGCCGGCATACGGCGCCCCATCCGTGCCGCGCTTGCCGAAGATCGCACTGCCGGCGACGAAGGTGTCGGCACCCGCGCGCGCGATCTCGGCGATGTTGTCCGGCTTGACCCCGCCGTCGATTTCCAACCGGATCGGGCGGCCGCTGGCGTCGATCCTCGTGCGCACCGCGCGCAGCTTGTCCAGCGCCGACGGGATGAAGGCCTGCCCGCCGAAGCCCGGGTTCACCGACATCAGCAGCACGTAGTCGATCTCGCCGAGCATGTAGTCCAGCACGTCCAGCGGCGTTGACGGGTTGAACACCAGCCCGGCCTGGCATCCCAGCGACTTGATCAGCTGCACGCTGCGGTGCACGTGCTTGCTGGCCTCCGGATGGAAGCTGATGTGGGTGGCGCCGGCGGCAGCGAAGTCCGGGATGATCCGGTCCACCGGCTCCACCATCAGGTGCACGTCGATCGGCGCGGTCACGCCATGCTTGCGCAGCGCCTCGCAGACCAGCGGGCCGATGGTCAGGTTGGGCACGTAGTGGTTGTCCATCACGTCGAAGTGCACCCAGTCCGCGCCCGCGGCCAGCACGTCGTCGACCTCCTCGCCGAGCCTGGCGAAGTTGGCGGACAGGATGGACGGGGCGATGACGGTCGGCTGCGTGCTCATTTCCTGCGGAGTTCCTTGATGCGGTCGTAGGCGGTGTTGATCTCGCGCGCCTTCGCCTCGGCCTGCCGTTGCAGCTCCGGGGCGGCGCCGGCGAGGCGGTCGGGGTGGTACTGCGAGATCAGCCGGCGGTAGGCGAGGTCGAGCTCGGCATCGCTGGCATCCTCGGCAAGCCCGAACACGCGGTAGGGGTTGTCGGCCGGCGACTTGAACCAGTCGGCGTCGAAGGCGTGCCCGACCAGCAGCCCGATCAGGCCACCCGCGGGGTGGCGCAGCAGCATCCAGCCCGCGATCAATCCGAAGAATTTGCCGTACCAGCGCGTCATGGCACCAGTCTACAGGGCGGCCCGCGGGCGCACGGCCTTAAACTAGCGGCCTCCCGCCCACGATCCCGCGCGCCGATGGCCACCACCCTGCTGCAGTCCGACCTCCCGGGCCTGAACCTGGTCCACCGCGGCAAGGTCCGCGACGTGTTCGACCTCGGCGACGGGCACCTGTTGATGGTCGCCACCGACCGCCTGAGCGCGTTCGACGTCGTGCTGCCGGACCCGATCCCGGGCAAGGGCGAGATGCTCTGCCAGATCAGCAATTTCTGGTTCGACCAGACCCGCCACATCATCGCCAACCACCTGACCGGCATCGACGTGGCCAGCGTGCTGCCGGCCGGGGTGGATGCCGCGCTGTACGCGAAGCGCGCGGTGGTGACGAAGAAGCTCACGCCGGTGCCGGTGGAATGCATCGCCCGCGGCTACATCATCGGCAGCGGCTGGAAGGACTACCAGCGCACCGGCGCGATCAGCGGCATCGCCCTGCCCGCCGGGCTGCAACAGGCGCAGCAGCTGCCCGAGCCGATTTTCACCCCGTCGACCAAGGCGGCGGTGGGCGACCACGACGAGAACATCAGCTTCGCGCAGGCGGTGGACCTGATCGGCCGCGAGCGCGCCGGGCAGGTGCGCGACGCGACGCTGGCGCTGTACGCCTTCGCCCGCGACTATGCCGCGCAACGCGGGATCCTGCTGGCCGACACCAAGTTCGAGTTCGGCACCGACGCCGACGGCAAGCTGTATGTCATGGACGAAGTGCTGACCCCCGATTCCAGCCGCTATTGGCCGGCCGACCAGTACCAGGTCGGCAGCAGCCCGCCGAGCTACGACAAGCAGTTCGTGCGCGACTACCTGGAGACGCTGGACTGGGACAAGACCGCGCCGGGTCCACGCCTGCCAGCCGAGGTGATCGAAAAAACCCGCGCCAAGTACGCCGAGGCGCTGGACAAGCTCGCCGGGATTTCGGTCGACTGAGCCCGCCCCGCGGCGCTGCGTTATCCTCGCCCGGCACGCCATCCACAGGATCCCGGCATGAACGCAGGCAGCGCCACGCAGGCGGGCGAACGCCCGATCGACCACTGGTTCGCGCATTACTCGGGCGACCACGTGAACCCGGTCAACCAGCGCATCCACGTGGTCGCGGTGCCGCTGATCCTGTGGAGCGTGGTCGGCCTGCTCTGGTGCATCCCGGTGCCGGGCACGACCTTCCGGGCCGGCCTGTGGGCGGCACTGGCGATGTTCCTGGCCTGGGTGTTCTACAACCGCGCCTCGCGGCGCCTGGGCTACGGGATGCTGGCGGTGTTCGTGGCGATGGGCTGGCTGACCCGCTGGCTGCACGACAGCCTCGGCACCCCCGGCCTGCTGCAGCTGGCGGCGGGCGTGTTCGTGCTGGCCTGGATCGCGCAGTTCATCGGCCACAGCAAGTTGTTCGAAGGCAAGAAGCCGAGCTTCCTGACCGACCTCAAGTACCTGCTGATCGGCCCGGCCTGGGTGTTGGCCAAGGGTTACCGCCGGCTCGGCTGGGGCTGGTGAAGCGCCGCCGGCGGCCCCGATGAACGACCACGCGGGCCTGCGCGGGCGCGACCTCGCGCTGGTGCTGGTGGTCGTGGCCACCTGGGCGCTGAACTTCCTCACCTCGGCGCGGGCGCTGCAGGAGATCCCGCCGATCCTGTTCACCGCGCTGCGCTTCGGCCTGCTGGCGCTGCCGCTGGCCTTCTTCGTGCGCCGCCCGCCGCGTGCGCAGGTACCACGCCTGCTGGCGGTGTCGCTGTGCATCGGCGTGGTCCATTTCTCGCTGAGCTTCCTCGCGCTCAAGCTGTCCGGCGACCTTGCCTCGCCGGCGATCGTCATGCAGAGCTACGTGCCGATCACCACCCTGCTGGCGTGGTGGTGGCTGGGCGAACGGGTGGGCTGGCGCACCGGGCTGGCGATCCTGGTGAGCTTCGCCGGGATCCTGGTGCTGGGCCTGGACCCGCGCATGCTGGCGCGGCCGCAGGCGATGGCGACGATGCTGGCCTCCGCGCTGGCGTTGTCGGTCGGCACTGTGCTGATGAAGGGCCTGCGCGGCATCGACCTGTTCACCCAGCAGGGCTGGATGGCGATGGCCAGCGTGCTGCCGTTGCTCGCGCTCAGCCTGTGGCTGGAACCGGGGGCGCTGGCGACCCTGCCGCAGGCCAGCGCGCTGGCCTGGTTCGGCGCGGCCTATGCCGCGTTCGCCTCGTCGCTGCTCGGGCATGGGCTGTACTACCGGCTGGTGCAGCGCCACCCGGTCGCGCAGGTGACGCCGTGGCTGCTGCTGGTGCCGGTGTTCGCGATCGCGCTGGGGGTGGCGTTCTGGGGCGACCGCCCGGGCCCGCGGGTCCTGCTCGGCGGCGCGATGGTGCTGGGCGGCGTGCTGGCGATCGCGCTGCGCGCCGGCGTGCGGCAACGCACGCTGCCGCCGGCGGAAGA
>JAFLEB010000126.1 GCA_017302075.1 Lysobacterales bacterium | reverse complement strand
ATCGGCCTGATCGATGCGGTGATCGCCGGCCGCCACGGCACCGCGACGCTCGCCGCGGTGTCGGTGGGCACGGCGCTGTTCTGGCTGCCGTTGCTGGTGCCGATGGGCACGCTGATCGCGGTGCCGGCCTCGGTGTCGCAGCTCGACGGCGCCGGCCGCCGCGAGGAGATCGGCCCGCTGTTCCGGCAGGCGCTGTGGCTGGCGCTGGCGCTGGGCCTGGGGATGTTCGTCTTCCTCAGCCTGCTGTCGGCGGCGCTGCCGTGGATGGGCATCGCGCCGGAGATCCAGCCCGGCGCCGCGGCGTTCGTCTCCGGCATCCGCTGGGGCGCGCCGGCGCTGGCGCTGTACCTGTGCATGCGCTACCTGTGCGACGGCCTGCACCACACCGTGCCGACGATGGTCTTCGGCCTGGGCGGCCTGCTGGTGCTGGCGCCGCTGGGCTGGGCGCTGACGTTCGGCATCGGCGGCCTGCCGGCGATGGGCGCGGGCGGGCTGGGCTGGGCCTCGGCACTGATGCTGTGGGCGCAGATGCTGGGACTGGGGCTGTACCTGCTGCGTACCAGGCGGTTTCGATCGCTGCGCCTGTTCGCGCGGCGCGACCTGCCGCAGTGGCCGCCGATCCGCGGCCTGCTGGCGCTGGGGCTGCCGATCGGCATCACCTGGCTGATGGAGGGCGGCCTGTTCGTGGCGACCGCGCTGGTGATCGGCCGGCTCGGCACGGTGCCGGCGGCGGCGCACCAGATCGCGATCAACGTCTCCAGCCTGTGCTTCATGCTGCCGATGGCGCTGGCCGAGGCGACCACCGTGCGCGTGGGCCACGCGGTGGGCCGGGGCGACCGCGATGCCCTGCGCCGTGCCGCACTGGCCGGCTACGCGCTGGTGCTGGGCACCCAGCTGCTCAGCGCCGGGACGCTGCTGGCCGGCAACACCGCGATCGCCGGGCTCTACACCCACGACCCGGCGGTGATCGCACTGGCCGCCTCGCTGCTGCTGCTGGCCGCGGCGTTCCAGTTCCCCGACGGGGTGCAGGTGCTGTCGGTCGGCGCCCTGCGCGGGCTCAAGGACACCCGGGTACCGATGCTGCTGGCCGCGCTGGCCTACTGGGGCATCGGCATGCCGCTGGGGGCCGTCCTCGGCCTGGGCCTGGGCGGCCTGACCCCGGCGCTGGGGCCGCGGGGGATGTGGATGGGCCTGATCGCCGGGCTGACCGTGGCCGCGGTCCTGCTCGGCCTGCGCCTGCTGGGCCAGCTCCGTCGCCTGCCGCTCCCGCATCCGGACGACCGCCGCCTGCCGACCCGCGAGGCCGCCTGAGCCCTGCCGCGGCGGCCTTCCGGCCAGCCCCCCGCCCGGACGGCCGTGTGACGGATGGCGGATGACCGCCGGGCCCGCCCCGGGCACACTGGCGGCAGCGATCACGTTCCCAGGAGATGTCCCCCCATGAATGCCCCGCAGTCCCGCGGCCCGATCCTCAGCCTGCTCAAAGGCCTGTGGGACGCGATGAACTTCACCCGCCGGCTGATCCTCAACGTGATCTTCTTCGGCCTGGTGCTGCTGGTCCTCGCCGCGCTGGGCACCAGCAAGCCGCAGGTGATGCCGGTCGAGAGCCGCAGCACGCTGGTGATCGCGCCCGAGGGCGCCCTCGTCGAGCAGTACACCGTCGATCCGACCAGCCGCGCGCTCGCCCAGGCGCTGGGCGACAAGCGCGGCGAGGAAGTGCAGCTGCGCGACCTGCTGACCGCGATCAACGCCGCGAAGGACGACAAGCGCATCGAGCGCGTGCTGCTGCGCGTGGACCGCATGCGCTTCAGCGGCTACGCCTCGATCCGCGAGGTCGCCCAGGCACTGGCCGACCTGCGCGCCTCCGGCAAGCAGATCGTCGCCTTCGGCGAGAGCTTCGACCAGGCGCAGTACCTGCTCGCGTCGCAGGCCAACGAGGTCTACCTCGACCCGATGGGCGGCATCCTGCTGGAAGGCCTCGGCCGCTATCGCCAGTACTACCGCGAAGGCCTGCAGGACAAGCTCGGCGTCGAAGTGCACCTGTTCAAGGTCGGCGAGTACAAGTCCGCCGCCGAGCCCTACGTGCTCGACGCGGCCTCGCCGGCGGCGAAGGAAGCCGACCTGTTCTGGATGAACGACGTGTGGCAGCGCTACCTCGCCGACATCGCCAAGCCGCGCAAGCTCGACGCCGCCGCGCTCGGCGCCAGCATCGAGCAGATGCCGGCGGACATCGCCGCCGCGCAGGGCGACCTCGCGAAGTACGCGCTGAACCAGAAGTGGGTGGACGGCCTCAAGACGCAGGAGGAAGTCGAGGACCTGCTGGCCGAGCGCGGCGTCGCCGACGACAGCGCCGACGGCGGTTTCCGCCAGGTGTCGCTGGATCGCTACGTCGCCAGCCTCAACGGCGCCCTTCCCGATTTCGGCGACAAGGGCCACGTCGCGGTGGTGGTGGCCGAAGGCGAGATCCAGGGCGGCGAGCAGCCGCCGGGCACCGTCGGCGGCGAGTCGACCGCGGCGCTGCTGCGCGACGCGCGCGACGACGACAGCGTCAAGGCGGTCGTGCTGCGCGTGAATTCGCCCGGCGGCGAGGTCTATGCCTCGGAGCAGATCCGTCGCGAGGTGGTCGCGCTGAAGAAGGCGGGCAAGCCGGTGATCGTGTCGATGGGCGACCTCGCCGCGTCCGGCGGCTACTGGATCAGCATGAACGCCGATCGCATCTACGCCGACCCGTCGACGATCACCGGTTCGATCGGCATCTTCGGCCTCCTGCCGAACATCACCCAGACGCTGGCGAAGGTCGGCGTGCACACCGACGGCGTCGCCACCACCTCGATCGCGGGTGCGTTCGACATCACCCGCCCGATGTCGCCGCAGGTCGCGCAGGTGATGCAGACGGTGATCGAGAAGGGCTACCGCGACTTCACCGGCCGCGTGTCGGAAGCGCGCAAGAAGCCGGTCGCGGACGTGGACGCGGTCGCCCGCGGCCGCGTGTGGACCGGCGCGCAGGCGAAGGAACGCGGGCTGGTCGACGCCTTCGGCGGCCTGCAGACCGCGCTCAACGACGCCGCGAAGCGCGCCAAGCTCGGCGACAAGCCCGGCACCTACCACGTGCGCTACATCGAACGCGAACTGACCCCACTGGAACGCTGGTTCGGCGGCTTCATCGGCACGTCCGCGGGCCGCGCCATGATCGGCCACTCCGACCTCGCCCGCAGCCTGCTGGCCAAGGCCGCGCCGCAGGCCGAACAGGATCTGGCACTGTTCCAGCGCGCGGTGGAAGACAACGGCAAGGGCCCGCAGGCGAAGATCTTCGCCTACTGCTTCTGCCGGTTCTGACCGGACCGTCCCCTGCGTGACACGACGACGCCCGGCTCCGGCCGGGCGTCGTCGTTTGCGGAATCGGGGCGGACGCCTGGCAAATCCCGACCCTGAAGTCCCGTGGGAGCGACGGAAGTCGCGACACATCGCCCGTGTCGTCGGACACCCGTCGCGACTCCCGTCGCTCCCACGGGTGGCGTCATGCGCGTTCGGGCGGGCGTGACAGCTCAGCCGCCGGTGGCGTCGTCGATCGCCTTGCGCTGGTCGGTGCCGGATTGCTCGGTCTGCGCGCGGATGTCCTTGGCCTGGTCGATCGGCTGCTGGATCGCCTGGCGCAGGGCGCCCGGCTGCGCGGCGGGAACCGCCGCCTGGGGATCGGGCTGGACGTCGTGCGGCGGCGGTTCCGGCGCGGAACAGCCGGCGGCGAGACAGGCGAGCGACAGGAGGGCAAGGGTCGGCAGGCGGCGCATGATCGTGCTCCCGGTGGATGCGGCTTATCCTACCCGCATCCTCCGCTGCGCTTCCGTGAGCCCGGTCCGCCCATGTCCTCCGATCGCTGGCGTCTCGACGGTCAACTCGCCCTGGTCACCGGCGGCAGCGCCGGCATCGGCCGCGCCATCGCCCGCGAACTGCTGGGTTTCGGCGCGCGCGTGCTGATCGCCGCCCGCGACGGCAACGGCCTGGACGCGGTGCGACTGGAACTGGAGGAAGCCTTCCCGGAGGGCGAGGTCCGCACCTTCACCGCCGACGTCGCCGACGACGAACAGCGCCGCGAGCTGCTGGACTGGGTCGAGGACCTCGACGACGGCCTCAACATCCTGGTCAACAACGCCGGCGGCAACCTGACCAAGCCGGCCAACGACTACGACGAAGACGAGTGGCGCGGCATCTTCGAGGTCAATCTGTTCAGCGCGTTCGAACTGTCGCGCTGCGCCTATCCGCTGCTGACGAAACACGCCGCATCGTGCATCGTCAACGTCGGCAGCGTCTCCGGCATCACCCATGTGCGCAGCGGCGCGCCCTACGGCATGAGCAAGGCCGCGCTGCACCAGATGACCCGCAACCTCGCGGTCGAATGGGCCGAGGACGGCGTGCGCGTGAATTCGGTGGCGCCGTGGTACATCCGCACCCGTCGCACTTCCGGCAAGCTCGCCGATCCCGACTACCTCGACGAAGTGCTGCTGCGCACGCCGCTGGGCCGAATCGGCGAGCCCGAGGAAGTCGCAGCCGCCGTCGCCTTCCTGTGTCTGCCGGCGTCCAGCTACGTCACCGGCGAATGCATCGCGGTCGACGGCGGGTTCCTGCGTTACGGGTTCTGAGTCGTGTCCGCGAACGCGGAGGTCGACGCAAGCGGCAGCGAACGCCTCGCCCTGATCGATGCCCTGCGCGGCGCTGCACTGGCCGGGGTGCTGCTGGTCAACCTCGGCGGGTTCTCGCTGTACTACTTCCTCGATCCGGCGCAGCGGGCGACGCTGCCGACGGCAGGCATCGACCGCTGGCTGGCCCTGGCGGTGCAACTGCTGGCGCAAGACAAGGCGATCACCCTGTTCTCGCTGCTATTCGGCGTGGGCATCGCGATGCAGGCCGAGCGCGCCCGCGCGCGCGGGCTCGGCGACGGGCCGCTGCTGCGACGGCTGCTGGTGCTGCTGGCGATCGGCCTGCTCCACGCGCACTTCGTCTGGTGGGGCGACATCCTGACCTTCTACGCGATCGCCGGCCTGCTGCTGCTCGCGCTGCGTCGCCTGCCCGACAACCTGCTGCTCGCGGCCGGGCTGGGGCTGGCGCTGTTCACGCCGCTGCTGGCGCCGATCGCCTACCGGCTGCTGCCGGCCAACTTGCCCGACGAAGCACGGATGCATGCGCTGGCCTTCACTGCGTTTTCCTCGCCCGATCCCGGCGCCGCCCTGCGCGGCAACGTCGCCTACGCGCACTGGAACTGGCTGGCGCTGTGGAGCGTGTTCCCGTTCGTGCTGGCGCGGCTGATGATCGGCGACTGGGTGGGCCGGCGCGGCCTGCTGCAGGATCCGGCGGCGCATCACCGCCTGCTGCGCCTCGTCTTCCTGATCGGCGTGCCGCTGGGGCTGGCCGGCGGCATCGCGCTGGAGGCGATCGAGGCTGCCGGGCTGACGCCGGTCGTGCTGGACGCGGGGCGGGTCGCCGAGTTCGCGCTGCGCACGCTGCGCCGCCTCGTGCCGCTGGCGCAGGGGCTGGGCTATGCCGCCGGCTTCGCGCTGCTGTTCCTGCGTCCCGGCTGGGCGCGACGGCTGGCCTGGCTGGCGCCGGTCGGACGGATGGCGCTGACCCACTACCTCGCGCAGAGCGTGCTCGGCATAGCGCTGTTCTATGGCGTCGGCCTGGGGCTGGGCCCGACCGGCGGGCTGCCGCTGCGCTTCATGGTCTGGGCGGCGATCTTCGCTGCGCAGGCGGCCTTCAGCGTCTGGTGGCTGGCCAGGTTCCGGCTGGGGCCGGCCGAATGGCTGTGGCGTTCGCTGGCCGCCGGCCGCGCGCTGCCGCTGCGCCGCATCGCGACCACATCGGCTTGATCGTTCCGTTCTATCGCTCCGTTATGATGCCGCGGGCGACGGGACAGGGGACGAACAGGGCAATGAACGCGGCAGGGGGCCATCGGGCTTGGGCAAACGGACGCGCCGCGCAGCGGGCGGCCGTCCCGTGAGCCGGCGCGCGCTGTCGGACACCGCCTACTCCTCGTTCGCGGTCTACATCGAATACCTGTTCGGCCTGATCGCTTCGATCCTGACCGCGCGCGCGCTGCTGCCCAACGACATGGGCGTGTACAGCCTGCTGATCTGGCTGGTCGCCAACGGCGTGATCGTCGCCAACGCCGGGATCACGCTCGGCGCGATCAAGTTCATCGCCGAACTGCGCGGCGCGGGGCGCGCGGACGACACCGCGCGGCTGGTGCGCCGACTGCGCGGCATGCAGCGCACGATGCTCTCGATCGTGGTCGTCGTGCTGGCGCTGGTGTTCGCGTTCTTCCGCGACCACCTCGCGCCCGGCGTGCCGACCTGGACGTTCGCGCTGCTGCTGGGCTCGGTGGTGCTGCGCGCGCCGTACATGTTCAACATCGCGGTGCTCAAGGGCCGCCAGGATTTCAAGTCGACCGCGGTGGTCGCCGGGCTCGGCGCCGGCGCCAACCTGGCGATGATCGCGGCGCTGTGGTCCGGCAAGGCCGTGCCGGCGACGCTGCCGGCGTTCGTGATCGTGTACGCGCTGTCGAGCCTGGTGTTCTTCTTCGTCTCGCATCGGCTCGCGATGCGCTTCCCGGAGAGCGCGCACGGCGGCGGCGCGCTGCCGCCGGAGCTGGAGACGCGCATCCGCCACCACCTGCGCGTGGCCGGCCTCACCACCGTGCTCGGTGCGCTCGGCACCAGCGAGATCGAACTGCTCGCGCTCAACGTGCTCAGCGATTCCGCGCATGCGGGCCTGTTCAAGGTCGCCAACGCACTGGCCGGCGGCGTCGCGCTGCTGGTGCCCGGCGTGCTCAGCGCGCAACTGCTGCCGATGATGGCGCGCGCCCACGGCAGCGGCGGCGGCGAGGCCGCACGGCGTTTCGTGGCGATGACGGTGTGGCTGTGGATCCTCGGCGCGCCGCTGATCGCCGCCGGCAGCGTGTTCGCCGACCACGCGGTCGGGCTGCTCTACGGGCCCGCCTACGCCGACGCGGCGCCGGTGCTGGTGGCGCTGCTGATCGCGCGCACGGCGCTGGTGCTGGGCCAGGGCGCGACCGCCTATCTGCTCAGCGCCGACCGCCAGACCGCGCTGATGCGCCTGACCCTCGTGTTCACCGTGCTGCGGGTGGTCGGGGTGTTCGGCGCGACCTGGGGCTGGGGCCTGCCCGGCGCGGTCGCGGCGACGGTGGCGCTGTCGCTGTTCGCGACCATCGCGACCGGCCGGCTGGCGATGCGCGATGCCGCGACCTC
>JAFLEB010000125.1 GCA_017302075.1 Lysobacterales bacterium | reverse complement strand
GCTCTTCAGGTTGCGGAACAGCACGATCAGGATCGCCAGGCCGATCGCCGATTCGGCGGCGGCCACGCCAGGTTGACCGCGGTGGGACGCGCCGCATTCAGCCGCTCGAGCGCCGGCTGCAGGGCATGCAGCGCCGCGGCCCCATCGCCGGCCTCGATCGTGCGTGCCGCAAGTACCACGCCCCAGGCCGCGGCGATGCCGATCGCAGGTGCGCCACGCACGGTCAGCGCATGGATGGCCGCGGCGACCTCATCGCTGTCGCGGCAGGCCGCGTACCCGACCTCGAACGGCAGGTGGCGCTGGTCCAGCAGTTCCAGCGCATCGCCGGTCCAGCGGATCGGGCGCACGTGGTCGTAGCGGTCGAAATCGAAAGCGTCGTCGAGGATGTCCATGCCTGCATTATCGGCCATCGCAACGGCCGCAAACACGACCGGCGCCCTCAGGCGCCGGTCAGTGACACACGGGTTCGGACGTCAGTAGCTGCGGAATTCGGCGCGGCAGCCGTTCGACACCCAGATGCCGTTGCGGCCATAGCCCCAACTGCGGCCCTGGATGCACGGCGAATCGGACAGCTGGCGCACCAGCTGCACCCCCGCACGGGTGTTCACGGCGCACTCGCGCACGCGGTCGTCGTGCGATTCGCAACGGAACACGCGGCCGCCGTAGCCGTAGCGGGAGTCGTTCCAGCCGCCGTAGCCGCGACGCACCGCGAACTCGGCGCGACAGCCCTGCGAGACCCACACGCTGCCGTAGTCGGAACCCCAGCTGCGCCCCTCGATGCACATCGAGCGCGACAGCTGGCGAACCAGCTCCGCACGCCCCTGCCCGTTCAGGCTGCAGCGGCGCAGGCGGCCATCGTTGGACTCGCAGCGCACGGTGTTGCCATACCCGTAGCCGCCGCCATAGCCCTGGTTCCCGTAGCCGTAGCCATTGCCGTAACGGTCGTCGCCGTAGCCGCCGTCGATCACGCGGAAGTCGGCGCGGCAACCCTGCGCGACCCACACGCCGCTGCGTGCATAGCCCCACGAACGTCCCTCGATGCAGGGCGATTGCGAGTGCTGGCGCTCCAGCACCACCCGCCCGCCGCCGGTGGCGCACTCGCGCACGCGGCCATCATTGGACTCGCAGCGGACGATGCGCCCGCCGTAGCCGTCGTAGCCCTGGCCGCCGTAATACTGCGCGGCCGCCGGCATCGCCCACGCGGCCACCGCCAACGCGGCGGCCCCCATCACCCAACTGCGCTTGCGCATCGTCGTTCTCCCTCGGCCCGGGCGGGCCGTCCTCGCCCCTGCACTCTAGGCATCGCCGATGAACTCCGGGCGAAGATCGCCGCCCCTGCTCCCGGCGGATGCCGCGGGTTCAGCATGCCATTCAGGCGCGGGAAAAGTCGAACGCGGTGACGTCGCGGATCCGTGGGGTGGCGAGCATCGCCATCAGCAGGCGATCGATGCCCATCGCCACGCCGGCGCAGGCCGGCATCCCCGCCGCCAGCGCCGCCAGCAGGCGTGCGTCGTGGGGCGGCACGGCATCACCGCGCATGCGCCGCACATCGGCGTCGCGGGTGAACCGGTCAGTCTGTTCGCCCGCATCCAGCAGCTCGTGGTAACCGTTGGCGAGTTCGATCGGTCCGAGGTAAGCCTCGAAGCGTTCGGCGACGGCAAGCCCATCGCCGGTCGGGCGCAGCCGCGCGAGGGCGCATTGCGAGGCCGGGTAGTCCACGACCGCCAACAATTCCCCGGGATCGAAACCCGGCTGCAGGCGATGGGTCATCAGCAGGTCCAACCAGTCGTCGCGCCCCAGCCCGGCCGAATCCACCTGCACCTCGCCGAGCGCCGCGCGCAGGCTGTCGATGCCGGCGGTGAACGGATCCACGCCCAGGGCGTCCCGGTAAAGCTCGCGATAGCCGACCACGCGCAGCCGCGCCGCGCGCCCGACCAGCGCCAACGCGGCTTGCACGAGCTCCGCGACCTCGCCGATCAGGCGCTGGTGGTCCCAGCCGACGCGGTACCACTCCAGCATCGTGAACTCCGGGTTGTGGCGACCACCGGCCTCGCCATCGCGGAACACCCGCCCGAGTTCGTAGCAATCGCCCACGCCCGCCGCGAGCAGGCGCTTCAGCGCGAACTCCGGCGAGGTGCGCAGCCAGCGCGTGCGCGGTGCGCCGTCGGTGCGCCCGGAGAATTCCAGCGAGAACGAGGCGATGTTCGGGTCGGTGTTGCCGGCCACCGACAGCACCGGCGTCTCCACCTCGAGCACGTCGCGCGCGTGGAAGAATTCGCGCACCAGCCGGTTCACCCAAGCGCGCAGGCGCAGCGCGTCGCGCGGTGCGGACGGCATCCAGTCCGCATCGGCCGCCACATCCCCCCGCCAGCCCGGACCCGGGGCGAACTTCATGCGTGCTCCGCCAGAAAGGCCAGCAGGCGCGCCTCGTCCCAGACCTCGATGCCGAGCTCCTCGGCCTTCGCCAGCTTGGAGCCCGCGGCCTCGCCGGCGACCACGAACGAGGTCTTCTTCGACACGCTGCCGGCGGCCTTCGCCCCCAGCGCTTCCAGCCTGTCCTTCGCCTCGTCGCGCCCCATCGAGGACAGCGTTCCAGTCAGCACCACGGTCTTGCCCTCCAGCGGTCCCGCGGGGCGCTCCGCCGCTGCCGGCAGGCGCGCGCGCAGGTCGGCCTGTGCCTGCGCGCTGCGCAGCAGGAGGCCAGCGTTGGCCTCGACCTCCAGCCACGCCACCAGGGCATTAGCGCTGTCCGCAGGCAAGCCGGCGGCGACCAGGGCGTGCCCGGGCGCGTCCAGCAACGCCTGTGCATCGACGAAGGACGCGCCGAGCTGCGCCGCACGGATCGCGGTGACCTTCGGGATCTCGAGGTCGACCAGCAACGTCGCCAGGTCCAGGCCTTCGCGCAACGCGGGGTTGGGGGCATGCGCATCGCCGATGCGCACGCCACGCGCCAGCAGGCGGTCGACCACCTGCTGGTTGCCAGGCTGGTCGAGGAAGTGCCCGATCGCGCGGGCGACCTCGCCGCCGATGTCGGGGACGCGCTTGAACAGCGGCCACGGCAGGTGGCGGATGAGATCCAGGTCGCCGAACCAATTCGCCAGCGCCTTCGCCGTGCTTTCGCCGACATGCTCGATACCGAGTGCGAACAGGAAGCGCGCCAGCGTGGTATCGCGGCTGCGGTCGATCGCCTCGAGCAGGTTGTCCGCCCACCTGGTCGCCACCTTGCCGGCCTTCACGGCCTCCGGCACGGTGCCATCGCGCTCGTCCGCGCGGCGCTTCATGTCCAGCAGGTCGTCGAGGGTCAGCCGGTACAGGTCGGAGACGTCCTGCAGGTGGCCGGAGTCGGCCAGCGATTCGATGTAGCGCTCGCCGAGGCCGTCGATGTCCATCGCCCGCCGCGAGGCGAAGTGGAACACCGCCTGCACGCGCTGCGCCGGGCAACTCAGGCCACCGGAGCAACGCCAGACCGCGGCGCCCTCCTCGCGCACCAGCTCCGCGCCGCACACCGGGCAGGCGGCGGGCATCGCCCACGGCTGCGTGCCAGGCGGGCGGCGGTCCAGCACCACCTGCACGACTTCGGGGATGACATCGCCGGCGCGGCGGACGATCACGGTGTCGCCGGCGCGCACGTCGAGCCGTGCCACGTGGTCGGCGTTGTGCAGCGTCGCGCGGGTGACGGTGACGCCGCCGACCTGCACCGGCCGCATCAGCGCCCACGGCGTCACCGCGCCGGTGCGGCCGACGTTGACTTCGATCGATTCCAGTAGCGTCGCCTGCTCCTGCGCCGGGAACTTGTGCGCGATGGCCCAGCGTGGCGCGCGCGAGACGAAGCCCATCTCGCGCTGGCCTGCGAGGTCATCGAGCTTGTAGACCACGCCATCGATGTCGAACGGCAGGCCATCGCGGGCCCCGCCGATCCGGCGGTAGTAACCGAGCAGGCCATCGAGGCCGTGCACGACGGTGGCCAGGTCGCTGACCGGCAGGCCCCAGCCGCGCAGCCGCGCCAGCATGGCCGAATGCGTATCGGGCAGCGTGCCGTCCTCGACCAGCCCGATCCCGTAGGCGAAGAAACTGAGCGGGCGCTGTGCGGTCACCGCAGAATCCTGCTGGCGCAGCGAACCGGCGGCGCCGTTGCGCGGATTCGCCAGCACCTTGCCGCCGTGCAGGCGCGCGTGCTCGTTCCAGCGCTCGAAGTCGGCGCGCGCCATGTAGACCTCGCCGCGCACCTCCAGCACCGCCGGCCAGCCTTCGCCTTCGAGCCTGTGCGGGATGACCGGGATCGTGCGCAGGTTGGCGGTCACGTCCTCGCCGGTGGCGCCATCGCCGCGGGTCGCGCCCTGCACGAACACGCCGCCCTCGTAGCGCAGGCTGATCGCCAACCCGTCCAGCTTGGGCTCGGCGGAGAACACCAGGTCGTCGCGATCCAGGCGTTCGCGGATGCGGCGGACGAAATCGGCCACCTCCTCGTCGCTGAAGGCGTTGCCCAGCGACAGCATCGGCACCGCATGGGCGACCTGCGCGAAGCGGCCGGAAGGCGCCGCGCCCACCTTGGTGGTCGGTGAGGCCTCGTCGGCGAGTTCGGGATGCGCGCGTTCCAGTGCCTCGAGTTCGCGTACCAGCGCATCGTAGTCGGCGTCGGTCAGGTCCGGGTCGTCGAACTCGTGGTAGCGCCGGTTGGCATCCTCGATGCGTCGGCGGAGTTCGGCGATGCGCGCGGCGGTGTCGGTCGTCATGGTGGGGGTCCGACGTTGCTGCCGTCATCCCTGCGGAAGCCGGGATGACGAGCCACTACCAGCGCGTAGGCTTGCTCAGCGGCGGCGCGGCGTTCTGGCGGTCGTAGTGCCGCAGTTCCTCGCGGATGTGCTGGATGCGCTGGCGCCCGAGCGCGTTGCGCTCCTGGTCCAGCACCACGCCGTCGAGCAGGTCGGCCATGCGCTGCGCCGCGGGTTCCATGGTTTCCCACGCGTCCAGGGCCGGCACCGGCGCCGGCAGGGTCAGGAAGAACGCGATGGCCGGGGTCTCGACCTCGGCGATGCGCGCCATGTCGAAACTGCCGGGCTTGATGATGTTGGCGACGCTGAAGATCGGGCCGAGTTCCGGCTTGCCGTCCACCAGCCGGTGAAACACGTCCATATGCCCGAAGGTCAGGCCCGCCTTCTCGGCGGCGACCACGATGTCCTGCCCGCGCAGCTTGCTGCCGGCCTTGGCGGCGACGTACAGCGAGACGATGCGGTCGAAGTCGTCCGACACCCGCTTGCCCAGTTCGGCTTGCGGGCGCGCATCCAGCGCCAGCTCTTCCTGCTGCGCCGGGGCCTGCCCCCAGCTGTCCGCCAGTTGTTCGCCGAGGCTCGGCTCGACCCGGCCGGAGGCCGGTTCCTCGCGCCCGCGGGCGACGCGCCGACCCTGCCCGCCCTTGCGGCCGCGGCCGAAGTAGATGATCGCGCCGAACAAGAGCGACAGCGCCACCGCGATGCCGATGCGCAGCAACAGGGTGTCGGACATCAGGCTTCCTCCGGGTTCAGGCGGCACCGGCGAGGCGCGCGGCCTCCGCCAGGTCCACCGAGACGAGCCGGCTCACGCCGGGTTCGCGCATGGTCACGCCCGACAACTGCTGGGCCGCTTCCATCGTCGCCTTGTTGTGGGTCACGAACAGGAACTGTACCTGTTCGCTCATCTCGCTGACCATCGCGGTGAACCGGCCCACGTTGGCCTCGTCCAGCGGCGCGTCCACCTCGTCGAGCAGGCAGAACGGCGCGGGGTTGAGGCGGAAGATCGCGAACACCAGCGCCACCGCGGTCATCGCCTTCTCGCCGCCGGACAGCAGCGAGATGTTCGACACCCGCTTGCCGGGCGGGCGCGCCATGATCGACACGCCGGTATCCAGCAGGTCCTCGCCGGTGAGCTCGAGGTAGGCGTGGCCGCCGCCGAACAGGCGCGGGTACAGCTCCTGCACGCCGGCGTTGACGCGGTCGAAGGTGTCCTTGAAGCGGCCGCGGGTCTCGCGGTCGATCTTGCGGATCGCCTCTTCCAGCGTCTCCAGCGCAGCGGTCAAGTCGGCGTCCTGCGCGTCCAGGTATTCCTTGCGCTGCGCGGCCTCGGCGTGTTCGGCGATGGCCGCCAGGTTGACCGGCTCCAGCCGCCGCATGCGCCCATCCAGCTCGGCCACCGTGCGCTCCCAGGCCGCCGCATCGGCGTCCTCGGGCAGGCTGTTGACCACGTCGTCCATCACGAAGCCCGCCTCGACCACCGCCGCGGCGAACTGCTCCGCCTTCAGGGCCAGGGCCTGCAGGTCCAGCCGGCGCTGGCCGATCGCCTCGCGCTGCTCCAGTGACTGCGCGTCGCGCTGCTGGCGCACCTGTTCGTGCTGGCGCAAATCGTTGTCGATGCCCTCGAGCAGGGAACGCGCCTCGGCCAATGCGCGATCGGTGCGCACGCGTTCCGACAACGCCGCCTGCCGCTCCTGCTCCAGCGCCTGCACCGGCGCGTCGCCCTCGGACAACTGCGCCGCCAGTTCGCCCAGGCGCGAATCCAGTTGCCCGCGTTGCCCGCCCATGCGCTCCAGCGCCTGCGACAGCGCCACCACCTGCACCCGCTGCGACTCGAGCGTGAGCGCCAGCGCATGCGCGGCGTCGCGGGATTCGCGCGCGGCATTGCGGGCGGCCTCGCGGGCATCCGCGAGTTGCCGGCGTTCGCCATCCAGTCCCTGGCGCGCGGCTTCCAGCTCGGCCATCCGCGCGACCGCGTCCTCGACCCGCTGGCGTGCCTCGCGTGCCTGCCCGCGGGCGGCGTCCAGCGCGCCGGCCAACTGGCCCAGCTCGGCGTCGATGCGCTCGATGCGTACCCGCGCCGACTCCAGCTTGCCGCGCTGTCCCTGCAACTGCCCCGCCAGTTCGGACACGCCGCGGTGGCCCATGTACATCTGCCGCTGCGCATCCTCGCGCTGCTGCTCGGCCACTAGGGCCTGGTCGCGCAGCTGCACCAGCAAGGCGTCGAGCGCGCGCTCGCGCTCGGCATGCGCCTCGATGTCGGCGCGCAGCGACTGGATTTCCTTCTCGCGCAGCAACGCGCCCTGCTTGGCGGCACCGGAGCGGCTGACCCGCACCCAGCCGTCGCCCAGGCGCTCGCCGGCGCGGGTGACGACCGACTCGCCCTCGCCCAGCCGCGCCTGCAGCGCGCGGGCTTCTGCAAGGTCCTCGGCCGCGTGCAGGCGGGCCAACAGGCGGCGGATCGCGCGCGGGCCGCGCACGCGGGCGGCCAGC
>JAFLEB010000124.1 GCA_017302075.1 Lysobacterales bacterium | reverse complement strand
AGCACGCCATGTACGTGACCATCAACGACATCGTGCTCAACGCCGGCACCGAGCACGAGCACCGCCGCCCGTTCGAGGTCTTCATCAACTGCAAGTCGATGGAGCACTTCCAGTGGATCGTGGCGCTCACCCGCATCATGTCCGCCGTGTTCCGCAAGGGCGGCGACGTCACCTTCCTGGTGGAGGAGATGAAGGCGGTGTTCGACCCGCGCGGCGGTTACTTCAAGGCCGGCGGCGTGTACATGCCGTCGCTGGTGGCCGAGCTGGGCAGCATCGTCGAGGACCACCTGAAGTCGATCGGCATGCTGCACGACCCGGAGATGAGCGAGCACACCCGCGCGCTGATCGCGGAGAAGCGCCGCGCGTTCGAGAGCCGCTCAAAAAAAAACACTGACGTAGCCGAAGCGGGCGAGATGGGCGGGGCCATGCTGGCCGCGTCCGAGCAGCGCCCCGAGGACATCCAGGTCACCGGCGACGGCGCCAGCTTCCCGCCCAGCGCGACCATGTGCCACAAGTGTTCGACCAAGGCGCTCGTCCTGATGGATGGGTGTGCGACTTGTTTGAATTGTGGGTATTCGAAGTGCGGGTGAGCCGCCACTGGTTCACTTAAGAATCAAGAAGAGAGACCCTTGGACGCGAAGAACGGGCCTTTCTCTTTATATGATTTCCTCGGCTACTTCTTCCCCGGGGCGATTTTCATTTTCGCCTCGGCATTCTTCTTGGAAGAATTGCATCTTGTTCGCAATCCAATAAGTTGGGTTGAAATCTCCAAGGCTTCAGAGGTCTTGCCTTTCGTTTTGTGCGCTTATCTTCTGGGGCACCTGTTGGCATTGACGTCTTCGTTCACTATCGAGCGATATTTCATTTGGAGCTTTGATTACCCGTCCAAGACTTTGCTGCGATTAGATACCAGGCAATTCCTATCCAAGAAGATGTCCTTCGCAAATGTAATCAAGATATGCGTCTGGATTTTTTTGCTTCCCATCAGCGTGATTGTTACGTTCCTATGCTTCGTAAGCGTTGGTCGGCCAGGAATGGTGTCTGCGCTGGATCCGCTTCTAGCGAGAATCATCCGGCGCAAAGTTCACGGTGTTGTAGTTGACCAAGGGCAGGTCGACAATCCCGACCAATATGGCGCGCCTAACAGCTCAGATTTCTTTCGACTTGCGTACCACTACGCGTTGGAGCATGCGCCCGCTCACGTGCCGAAGATGCACAACTATGTGGCGCTTTTCGGGTTTCATCGGGCCATAAGTCTGACCTTCGTTCTGCTCTTCTGGCTGAGCGTTAGCTCCTTGGCTCTGGGAAAGAACTACCTGACGGCACTGCAACTTGTGCTGGGATCTGGAGCGTTGGCTGCTTTGTTCTTTTTCGGATTTGCAAAGTTCTATCGCAGGTACAGCTTGGAGGCCCTAATGGCGCTCACTTCTATCTACGTTGTGCCGCAGCACCTAGTAGGAGTGAAGCATCCCAAGTCGGCCAAAAAGCAGAAGGTGGGCATCGACATTCGTGACAAGGGAATCCCTGCAGTCAACTTGATGCGACAGGTCAGACGTCGCGCTCACTCTGCAATTGGTGTTGCGCGCAGGGCTCTCCTGAGACAAGAGAGAAGAGTAGACAAGTAGTGAGAAACAGGGGTCAGAGTCGACTTTTCATCTGACTTGTATCCGAAAAGGGGTCAGAGAACATTTCCGTTTGAACTGCGCTGCGACCCAAGACGGGGTCAGGTTCGCTTCCTTGAAAGGCGCACATCAAAAAGGTGTCAGGGACAGCTTCCGGCCATGGATAAGCAAGCAGAAGCCGCGAGTGCAGAATCCTGCGCCGCGCATTCTGTCGCGGGAGTTGGCATGCATCGCTTGATCGCGCTGTGTGCCCACACGGACGCCGGGGCCTGAGGCCAAGACAAAACGGGGTCAGGTACATTTATTTCTGGTCGTAAAATGTACCTGACCTCATTTTCCATCCCATTTTCCATTTTCTGCTGCCCCGATGCGGATGGCGTCTCTTTTCTAGCTGGTCGGTTCATCTAGAATTGCGCCGGCCCGAAGACCGGGCGAACAGGAAAAGAACGACGTGAAGAATATTGTCAGCGGCATGTGCGTTGCCGTGTTGGGGTTGGCTGCCTTGGCCGTGCCGGGTGTCAGCCACGCAGGGAATGTTGGCTATTACAAATTCACCCATCCGTCGGGTTGCGAGCCCGCGAGCCCCGCCGCCGCGATCGCGGCCGCGGGGCACACGCCGGTTGCGCTGTCGGCACTGAACGAGGCATCGCTGGCCCCGTTGCAGGGCCTGGTGATCATGACCTGCCTTGCGCCCTATCCCGGCTCGAGCGCCGTGGATGCGGCCGTGGAAAACGGCCTGGTGGTGATGATCGATACGGATAACCCGTTCACCGGGGCCGTGCTCCCCGGCAAACCTGCATTGCAGTTGAGCGGCCAGCAAACGTTCTGCCAGGCGAATGTCTCCATTGTCCCAAACGCGGACATCACGTCCGGCCCGGGTGGCGTCCTGACCGACGACAGTCTTGATGTTGGCAAACCTGGCGGGAGCGGTGGCCAGTGTTCGACGCTGTCTCCTGTTGAAGTCGCCTCGCTGCCCGCTGGCGCTCACCCGTACGTGTCCGCAGTGTTCTGGCCCAACGCCATCACTGCGTTCAGCTACCCGTTCGGCAAGGGCACCGTGGTGTTCTCTTCCTCGCAATGGATGCGATTCCTGCCCGGTACGAGCTGGCCGGAGGACTACATCGTCACCGGCTCTCGCATCTATTACGCCAATGCGATCGCGTGGATGATGACGCAGGTCCCGCCCCCGGCGACCACCACCTGCGCCAGTGAAGGTTACAAGGGCACGCAGCTCGCCTGGTGCAAGAACATCTGCGAAAGCGGCCTGGCCGGCAAGGCATTGGAGACGTGGATCCAGCGCTGGATCAACAAGTATCGGGAATTGCCCTACTGCGCCGCGGATTGACATGACGCAAGGGCAGTA
The DNA here is from genome assembly GCA_017302075.1 of Lysobacterales bacterium. GTDB lineage: Bacteria > Pseudomonadota > Gammaproteobacteria > Xanthomonadales > Xanthomonadaceae > Thermomonas > Thermomonas mangrovi. The sequence goes on along the minus strand of JAFLEB010000124.1, from coordinate 4,372 downwards.
TCGCGTCGTGAAACTACAGGAAGGAGCCGGCCCAGTGCCGGCTCTTTCTATTGAGCGAAAAGGGTGCCGGTGACAGTGGCCAAAAGGGTGTCAGGGACAGTTTCCAAACGCAGATGCGTTCACCAATCCCCGGATGCTGCATCGCGCATGCGACACTCCCGCATCGACTGAAGGATCAGGCGCCATGCGCACGCGATGGATCGTTTCGATGGGACTGGCCGCGGCCTTGTGCGGCGCGCAGGCGCTGGCGCAATCGCCCGCATCCGTGATCACCCTCGGTTTCAAGGCCGACGTGCAGGCCGATGGCGTGCCGACCAACATCCAGCCCGATGCCGCGCTGTCGCCGCCGCTGCAGGCGATGGTGCGCAAGCGCGTCGCGGAATGGCGCTATCGGATGGGCACGTGGCAGGGCAAGCCGGTCGCCGCGACGGTGTCGCAGCAGATCACGGCCGAAGCGGTGCCGGTCAACGGCGGTGGCTTCGCCCTGCGTATCAAGGAAGTTGGATTCCCGAGGCGCTACATACACGACGATGATCCCGCGAAAAGCAAGAGCCCCATGCCGACGCCGATGCATCCGCCGCCGATCTATCCGCCGCAGCTGATGCGACGCGCCGTGCAGGGCGTGCTGGTGTACGCCTATGACGTGGACGCTGCGGGCAAGGCGGTGGATATCGAACTGGTGCATCCCCAGCAGCCAGACCGGGACTTCAAGCTGCTGGATGCCGCCGCTCGCGAGGCGATGGCGAAGTGGACGCTGCCGCCGACCGAGGTGGGAGGCGAACCGGTGCCCTGTCGCGTCCTGACGCCGATCACGTTCAGCACCGAGAGGGAGCCGCCGAAGGGACCGGACCTCAGCACCTATCGGGCTGGCCATCCCGAGCTGTGCCCCAGCCCGCCGGCGCTGCTGACCGACGTCGCCGGCACCATGCTCTGAGTAGGACGCATCCGCGCCGCGATGAAAGCGGGCGGCCCAAAAAGGAGCCAAGGCCAATTTCTGTAAGAAACGGGGCAGCGTTACTTCCTCGAGGCGCGTCTTTCATTCCTTATGCGCCTGATGCGCGCTCCCTGAACAGCTTCAGCATCCGGGCGGGGTTGCGGTGCGGGTGCAGCTAGACTCGCCGGCATTGCCCGAAGGCCCTAGCCAATGCTGACGAAGCGAACGCCCGCGACATTGCTGATCCTGTCCTTCCTTCTGCCAGGCATGGTGCCGTCGCCTTGCCTTGCCGCGAAGCCGGTTGCGCCGCCGCCGCCGCCCACGTTCACCAACCGCATCGAGTTCACCACCGAAGGTGATGGCCGTGTACGCGAAGCCAAGCTGATCGGCGCGCCCTCGGACGCGACCAATGCGACGATCCAGCAAGCCCTGCTCAAGAAGGCGCGCGACTGGCGGTTCGAACCCTTCGCTTGGCAGGGCAAACCCGCGGCCACGACGTTTACCCGGTTCGTCGACGTCGAAATCGTGCCGACCACCAGCGGTGGCTTCGCGCTACGGGTGAAGGGCATCAACAAGAACAAGTTCGCCTATCTGGGTGAGGCCTCAATCCCCAAGGAAGAAGGCATCACGTATGAGGGCAAGCACGGGCAGTACATGATGCTGTTCCGGGTCCACACGGATGCGGAGGGGTGGCCGATCAAGGTCGAGCGCGCGGCGCCGGACAATCGCTTCCCCAAGGGCATGGATGCGCTGGTGGCGCGCAAGGAGGCCATGTTGCAGGGATGGCGCCAGACGCCGGCGATCGTCGAGGGTGCGCCGGTTGCCTGCTCGAGGATCTACGTGATGCAAGTACGGCCCGACAAGATCGGTCTCCGGATCCGCGACGACGAGCAGGGCTGGTACAACGACATCGACATGTCGCGCTTGCTTCCGAAGGAGGTCGAGCAGGCGCGAAACGCGATGGCGGCGACGCCGGATGCTTGCCCACCGCCGCGCATTGTCACGGTGCTCGAAGGCACGCTGCTCTGAGAAAGCTGCCAGGGACCGTTTCCGCGCATTGCGCCCTGGGCGCTCTCGCCGGAAACGTTCACTGCCCCCTGCTTTCCCGACTGCCCGCGAGCGGCATGTTCTTCGGCGTGCTTCGCCCGTCGCTGCGTCGTGGGGTTTTGATCGCCGTATTCCCGCTTTCGTCGGATGCCGATGGCCTGCCGGTGGCGGCGTTGCGCAGAGTGGCGCGAGCGGCGTGCAGCCGCCCCACCACCACGAGCGAGGTACGCCATGACGCCCCGGAACACCGTCCTGAGCAGTGTGTTGCTGAGCATCGCCACCTGCGGCGCGCTGCTGTTCACCACGGCAGCCAAGCAGCCCACCGCGCGGTTCGACCAGATCGATGTCGGCCGCATCAACATCCGCGAGCCGGACGGCACCCTGCGCATGGTGATTTCCAACCGCAAGCAGTTCCCCGGATCGCCGTGGCGTGGCGGTGAACAGGCGCGGCCGGACCGCACCCAGTTCGCCGGCATGCTCTTCATCAACGACGAAGGCACCGAGAACGGTGGCCTGATCCAGAAGGGCACGATCGGCGCGGACGGCAAGGCCTCCGCCGGGTTGAGCCTCACTTTCGACCGGTTCCGCCAGGACCAGGTCATCCAGCTGCTGCACGCGGAGGAGGGTGGGCGCGCCCAGAGCTCGCTGGCGATCAACGACGAGGCCGACGGCACCCGCTTCGACCTGATGCAGCGGGTGGCGCGCATGCAGGAAATCGGCCAATTGCCGGAATCGGAACGCGAGGCCGCAGTGGAGGCCTTGCGCGCCTCGGGCGATCTTCCGCGCAACCGCGTGCGATTGGGCACCACCCGCGACGGCGGCGCCGCACTCAGCCTGGCCGACCCGCAGGGCCGTCCACGGATGTTGCTGCTGGTGTCCGCGCAGGGCGAGCCCAGCATCCTGATGCTGGACGAAGCGGGCGCGGTCCGACGCACGCTGCAGATGGACACCAGCGAGGTCAAGTGACCCGAAGTCGACGCTGGCCACTGTTTCCGCGGTTTCCGCTGTTTCCGCTGTTTCCGCACCGTGCCCTGCCGGCCCGGTGCGGGTGAGCGAGATGGCGGGCACGTTGCCCCGAGCCAACGAAAGCGGGCGGCCGAAGCCGCCCGCCCGTTGCACATCGGGAGCCGCCGGTCAGAACCCGGCCATCGTCTCCGGGGTGACTTCCCAGCCAGCCTCGATGCCGCCCGGCAGCATCTGGCCGCGGTCCTCGCCGACCTCCGCTTCGATCAGGCGGTTCATCTTCGCGTTCATCGCCATCGCCAGCTCGGCCGACTTCTTGCGGTCCACCGCGAGGTTGTTGACCTCGTGCGGATCGGCGGCGGTGTCGAACAGCTCGACGTCGTTGAGCGCGTACAACTGCTCCAGGGTCGTGGGCATGTTGTGCTGCTTGGGCGAGAAGTAGCGGGTGAACACGTAGCGGCCGTCGTAGACCGAGCGGATCGCGCCGCGCTTGGCCATGTCCGGGCGCACGCCGGACGCGCCCAGCTGCTTCGGGTTGCCGCCCTGCTTGAGGAACTCCACGCCCTTGCGCATGAACTCGCCGTCGAGGTAGGCGAACATGTTGTAGTTGTAGAGCAGCGCGTCGTGCAGCGCGTTGACCTCGGCGGTCGCGGGCGAGGCCAGCAGGCCGGAGAAGTCCTTGCCGGGCAGGTTCGCGGTGATCGCCTTGCGCTTGTCGGCGGGCGGGTTGGCGAAGGCGACGAAGGTCGGCGCCAGGTCGAGGTGCGAGGTGAGCGCGCGGCACTCGCGGCCGCCCTTGTGGGCCGGGTGCACGACGATCAGCGGCACGTTGTTCTGCTCGCGGTAGGCGGTGGCGCCCTTGGAGTGCATCTGGTGCGCGCCGTCGATGTCGCCGTGGTCCGCGGTCAGGATGACGATGGTGCGGTCGGCGAGGCCTGAGGCCTCCAGCTCGTCCAGCACGGCGGCGATGTTGCGGTCGACGTCGCGGATGCAGTTGAGGTAGTAGTTGTGGCGCCGGCGCCAGCGCGCCTCGTCGTTGCCGATCGGCGCGACCATCCAGTCGTGCGACTTGAGGTAGTCGACGTGCGCGGCCGGCCGACCGGGCGCATCCAGCGGCTGCTTGTGGCTGGCCGGCAGGTCGAAGTCCCAGCGCTTGGCATACAGCGGGTCCACCGGGTCGCGCTCGATCGGCGACAGGCCCGGCGGCGGGCGCTTCGGCGTGCCGGGGGCGTCGGCGTCGTAGAACATCACGTCGTGCGGGTTGACCAGGTTGACCGCCAGGAACCAGGGGGTGCCTGCTTCGGCGAGGTCGCGGCCCTTGCCGCGCAGCCAGCTCACGCCCATCGCCGAGATGATGCCGTCGTGCTTATAGCCGCCGCGGTCGTGGGCGATGATGTCGCCGACGCCGAAGTAGTCGGAGAAGCCGTA
>JAFLEB010000123.1 GCA_017302075.1 Lysobacterales bacterium | reverse complement strand
GGCCCGGCGTCGGGCGGTGGCGACGACGTGGTCGATGCCGAGTTCACCGAGGTCAAGGACGACGGCAACAAGCAGGCCTGAGCGCCCGCCTGAAGCGACAACTCCGACGGGCAGGCCAGTGGCCTGCCCGTCTCGGTGAAAGGACCCGGCAACGACGATGAGCAAGCGCGACTACTACGACGTCCTGGGCGTGGCCCGCAACGCCAGCGATGAAGACCTGAAGAAGGCGTATCGCCGCTGCGCGATGAAGCACCATCCCGACCGCAACCCCGGCGACGCCAGCGCCGAGGCCGCGTTCAAGGAGTGCAAGGAGGCCTACGAGGTGCTGAGCGACGGCGGCAAGCGCCGCATGTACGACCAGCATGGCCATGCCGCGTTCGAGCACGGCATGGGCGGCGGCAACGCCGGGCCGGGCTTCGGTGGCGCCGACATGGGCGACATCTTCGGCGACATCTTCGGCAACATCTTCGGCGGCGGCGGACGCCAGCAGGGGCCGCGCCGTGGCGCGGACGTCGGTTACATCCTCGAGCTGGACCTCGAGGAGGCGGTGGCCGGGGTGGAGAAGCGCATCGAGATCCCCACCCTGGCCAGCTGCGAACCCTGCAACGGCAGCGGTTCCGCCGACGGCAAGGTGCAGACCTGCACGACCTGCCACGGCCGCGGGCAGGTGCGGATGCAACGCGGGCCGTTCGCGATGCAGGCCCCGTGCCCGCATTGCGGCGGCAGCGGCAAGACCATCCCCAACCCGTGCCCGCATTGCGACGGCAACGGACGCGTCGAGGAAGAGAAGACGCTGTCGGTGAAGATCCCGGCAGGCGTGGACAGCGGCGACCGCATCCGCCTGGCCGGCGAGGGCGAGGCTGGCCCTGCCGGCACGCCGCCCGGGGACCTGTACGTCGAGGTCCGCGTGCGACCGCATGCGATCTTCCAGCGCGACGGCGACGACCTGCACTGCGAGGTGCCGATCCGCATCTCGCAGGCGGCGCTCGGCGACGTGGTCCGCGTTCCCAGCCTGGATGGCGAGCTGGAGCTGCGCATCCCGGCGGAAACCCAGTCGGGCAAGGTGTTCCGCCTGCGCGACCGCGGGGTGAAGTCGGTGCGCAGCCGGCACCCCGGCGACCTGTACTGCAAGGTGGAGGTCGAGACGCCGGTCAACCTCACCCCCGAGCAGCGCGAGCTGCTGGAGAAATTCGAGGCCACCTTCGTCGGCGATGACGCCCGCAAGCATTCGCCGAAGTCGGCCACCTTCCTCGACGGGGTCAGGGGGTTTTGGGACCGCATGGTGTCGTGACGCCCTCGATCGCGCGGAATGCGTCGCGCAAAGCGTCGCTTCTTGACGTAGATCACCCAAGCGTGACGTGGAGAGGGGTAGGCTGCATGGGGTAAAAATCCCTGTACAGGCAGCCCCCGATGTCGTACGACCCCCTGCAAGCCGAGCCGCGGCCGGATCCCGGCCCGCTCCTCGATGCCCTCCAGCGCCTGCTGTTGGAACGTGTCCCGCCGAGCCTGGACCGTGCGCTGGCTCGCGTCGACGACTACCTGTTCGATCGTAGCCAGTCCGGGGACGAGACCCTGGGCCTCAACGTGCTGCGCGACCTGCGCCAGGCGCGCGGGCAGATCTCGCGGCGCCTCGAGCAAGCGCTGCTTTCGGGATTCCGCGCCCTGCGCGACCCGATGGCACCGGCCGCCTCGCTCGACCACGCCAACATGAGCCTGCTGTCGGAGGATGGCCTCGAGGAACAGCTGGCCATCGAGCAACTGGCCGAAAGCCTTGCCCGCGCGCATGCGGGCGCACTCGAAGTCCTCGGCAAGCGCATGGCCTGCCTGCTGGACCGCGACAGCCTGCCGCCGGCCGAAGATCCGCTGGCACCGACCTTCCTGGCGGGCGCCCTGCGCAGGTCGGTGGAGGCGCTCGAACTCGGCGCCGGCGTGCGCATCGTGCTGTTCAAGTTCCTGGAGCGCGAACTCGGGCCGACGCTCGGGCAGGTCTACGACCGCGCGAACGCGTTGTTGGGCGGCGCGGGGATTCTCCCGCACCTGCGGACCGGCCAGCGGATGGACGGCAGCACCACGGGCGCAGGAAGGGAAGCGGAGCAGGCCGACGGCGCGTCGGGCAGTCCCGCGATGACCCAGCCCAGCCCCGCCGACCAGGCCACGTTCGCAACCATGCTCAACCTCCTGCAAGGCTGGCGAACCGCGGCCGGGCCCGGGCTGGCGGGGCAACCCGGCGCGGGGCCGATGCAGACCCTGAGCTCCGGCGAATTGATGACCATCCTCAGCCTGCTGCAGAGCGACCTGCCCGGGCAGCTGCAACAGGACCGACGCGAACACTCGTTCGCCAGCCAGTTGCGCCGCGAGGTGGCCCAGGGCGCGAAGAAGCTGGGGGTCGCCAGCGACAACCTGCACCTCGATGGGCTGGATGAGGACGCGGTGGACCTGGTGGCACTGCTGTTCGACGTCCTTCTGGACGGGCCGCAGTTCGATCCCGACATCCGCCGCATGATCGGCCGGATGCTGGTGCCGTACGTCAAGGTGGCAGTGAAGGATCGGCGGATGTTCCTGTTCAAGGAGCATCCCGCGCGCCGCCTGCTGAACACGGTCGCCGAGGCCTGCGAGGGCAATCGTGGCGAGGCGCCGCAGGAGCGCGAATTGCTCAATCGCGTCGACCACACCATCGACCGCCTCGTCGCCGAGTTCAACGAAGACGTGGCGATCTTCGAGGCGCTGGAGCAGGAATTGCGCGCCTACATGGCGCAGCATCGCAAGCGCGTGGAGCTGGCCGAGAAACGCGCGGCCGAGGCGCAGCGCGGACGCGAACGCCTGGACCATGCCCGTAGCGCCGTCAATGCAGCGCTCGCCCAGCACCGCGGGGAGCGCCAGCTTCCCGGTGTGATCGATGGTTTCATCAACCGCTATGCGGCGCACCACTTGATCCAGGTGATGCTGCGAGACGGCCACGGCTCGCCGCGGTTCGAGGAAGCGATGCTGGCGGTCGAAGACGTGTTGCTGGCCTTCGACCATGCTGAATTGCGGACCCCGGCGGCGGAGCTGCCCGCGCTCCCGCGCAAGCAATTGCTGGAGATCATGTCGAGTTCCGGGTGCACCGGGGAACCGGCAGACGGTGCGTTGGCCTCGATGCAGGACGCCCTCGTCCGCCTGGCAGGTGGCGAACGCGCCGCGGACATCGCGACCCGGCTCCCCGAGCAGGTCATCGCCCCGGAGCCCCCGGCGCCGCCCGAGCCCGAGCCGGTCGCCCTGCAACTGGTGGCGGGAACCGACACCCTCGATTTCGACGCCAGCGTGCTCGAGCGCATGCGCAAGCTCAAGGTCGGGGGGTGGATCCAGCTGCAGACCGCCGTCGACCGCATCGAACCGGCGAAGGTCTCATGGATCAGCCCGATCTCCGGCCGCCTGCTGCTGGTGAACCGCCGTGGCATCCGGGTGCTGGTCGCAGCGCCCGAGGAACTGGCCGCGATGGCCAAGCTGGGCAAGGTGACGCTGCGCGAGGGCGACACCATGTTCGACGACGCCATGCACCAGGTGGTGGATCGCCTCAAGGCAGCAAGCGCCGGGTGATGGGCGGCGCGGCGCTTGCCCTCGAAGGCATGCGTCGCTAGCCTGCCCGGGATGAGCGCTTCCCCGGTGAAATTGATCGTCCATGGCGCCCGCGGACGCATGGGCCAGGCCTTGCTCCGGCTTGCTGCCGTCGAACCCGGGATCGTCGTGGTCGGTGCCGTGGCCCGCACGCTCGATGGCCGGATCGTCGAGGGCGTTCCGCATTTCCTCGCCTCCGAATTGGCCGGCGTGCCGGCGTTCGACGTCGCGGTCGACTTCAGCCTGCCCGAGGGCTTCGACGCCGTGCTGGCCTTGTGCCGCGCGCGTGGCGCAGGGCTGGTGTCCGGGACCACCGGACTGTCCGCGGCCCAGCAGGCGACGCTGGACGCGGCTGCCGCAGGCATCCCGCTGGCCTGGGCGAGCAATTTCAGCCTGGGCGTGGCAGTGCTGCAGGCGCTCGTCGAGCATGCGGCACGCGCCTTGCCCGGCTGGGATTGCGACATCGTCGAGGCCCACCACGCACGCAAGCTGGACGCGCCGTCCGGCACCGCGCTGACCCTCGGTGCCGCGGCCGAGTCGGGCGGCGCCAGCCCGCGCTACGCCTCGCTGCGGGCGGGCGACATCGTCGGCGAGCACCTCGTGCAGTTCGCCGGGCTGGGGGAACGCCTCGAACTTGTGCATCGCGCGACGAACCGCGACATTTTTGCGCGCGGCGCACTCCACGTGGCCCGGCGACTGGCAGGCCGCGCCCCGGGACGCTACCGGATCGCCGACCTGCTCTGATCCCGGATACGTGAACCAAAGCGGCGGCGGCCGCGCGCCAAGGCTGGCCGCGGGCGGCGCTTGCCGGTACAATTCCCGCTCGCCTACACACCCCAGCTCCGGATCGGTTCACGCCGCTTCGGCGCTTTCTTGCAACCCGCTTTCCAGCGACCTTCCTGCAGGGCGACGCACTTGGACATACCCGCCATCCTCGCGCTTGAAGACGGCACCGTCTTCGAGGGCATTTCCGTGGGCGCGACCGGCCTCTCCGTGGGCGAGGTGGTGTTCAACACCGCCATGACCGGCTACCAGGAGATCCTGACCGATCCCTCGTACGCACGGCAGCTGGTCACGCTGACCTATCCGCACATCGGCAATACCGGGTGCACTGACCAGGACGACGAAGCCGCGCAAGCCTGGGCCGCCGGCCTGATCGTGCGCGACGTGCCGCGCCGGCCGAGCAACTGGCGCAGCCAGGTCGCGCTGCCGGACTGGCTGCGCGCCCGCGGCATCGTCGCCATCGCCGGCATCGACACCCGCAAGCTGACCCGCATCCTGCGCGACCGCGGCTCGCAGAACGGCGCCTTGCTGGCCGCCAAGGCGCATGGTGAGGCGCTGGACGTCGACCATGCCATCGAGGCCGCCCGCAAGTTCCCGGGCCTGAAGGGCATGGACCTGGCCAAGGTGGTGAGCACCGCATCCGCCTACCGCTGGGAGGAAGGCCAGCTCGACCTCGACCGCAACGCATTCGTCCGCGCAGCGCCCAGGTTCAAGGTCGTCGCCTACGACTTCGGCGCCAAGCGCAACATCCTGCGGATGCTGGCCGAGCGCGGCTGCGACGTGCACGTGGTGCCGGCGCAGACGCCGGCCGCCGAAGTGTTGGCGATGCGACCCGACGGCATCTTCCTGTCCAATGGCCCGGGCGACCCGGCGCCCTGCGACTACGCCATCGCCGCGATCCGCGAATTCGTGGCGGCGAAGATCCCGACCTACGGCATCTGCCTCGGGCACCAGTTGCTCGGCCTGGCGGTCGGTGCGCGCACGCTGAAGATGCCCCACGGCCACCACGGCGCCAACCACCCGGTGCAGGACCTCGATTCGGGGCGGGTGATGATCACCTCGCAGAACCACGGCTTCTGCATCGACGAAGCCACGCTCCCGGCCAATGCCCGGGCGACCCATCGGTCGCTGTTCGACGGCAGCAACCAGGGCATCGAACTGACAGACGCACCGGCCTTCAGCTTCCAGGGCCACCCGGAAGCCAGCCCGGGGCCGCACGACGTGGCGCCGCTGTTCGACAAATTCGTGGCGCTCATGGAGGCCAACTGACATGCCAAAGCGCACCGACATCCAAACCATCCTGATCATCGGCGCCGGCCCGATCGTGATCGGCCAGGCCTGCGAGTTCGACTATTCCGGCGCGCAGGCGTGCAAGGCACTGCGCGACGAGGGCTACCGCGTCGTGCTGGTGAACAGCAATCCCGCGACGATCATGACCGACCCGGAAATGGCCGACGCCGTATACATCGAGCCGATCAACTGGCAGACGGTCGAGAAGATCATCGCCAAGGAAAAGCCCGATGCGCTGCTGCCGACGATGGGTGGGCAGACCGCGCTGAACTGCGCGCTGGACCTGGCCGACCACGGGGTGCTGGAGAAGCATGGCGTCGAGCTGATCGGCGCCTCGCGCGAGGCCATCCGCATGGCCGAGGACCGCGAGCTGTTCAAGCAGGCGATGGCCGACATCGGGCTGGAGTGCCCGCGCGCGGAAGTGGCGCGCAGCTTCGAGCAGGCGGTGGAGATCCAGGCCAGGGTCGGTTACCCGACCATCATCCGCCCGAGCTTCACCCTGGGCGGCAGCGGTGGCGGCATCGCCTACAACAAGGAAGAGTTCGAGGAGATCGTCAAGCGCGGCCTCGACCTGTCGCCGGTAGGCGAGGTGCTGGTCGAGGAATCCGTGCTGGGCTGGAAGGAATTCGAGATGGAGGTGGTCCGCGACACCGCGGACAACTGCATCATCGTCTGCAGCATCGAGAACCTCGACCCGATGGGCGTGCACACCGGCGACAGCATCACCGTCGCCCCGGCGCAGACCCTGACCGACAAGGAATACCAGCGCCTGCGCGATGCGTCCATCGCGGTGCTGCGCAAGATCGGCGTCGACACCGGCGGCAGCAACGTGCAGTTCGGCATCAATGCCCAGGACGGGCGCGTCGTGGTGATCGAGATGAACCCGCGGGTGTCGCGGTCCTCGGCGCTGGCCTCGAAGGCGACCGGCTTCCCGATCGCCAAGGTCGCGGCCAAGCTGGCGGTCGGCTACACGCTCGACGAATTGAAGAACGAGATCACCGGCGGTCTCACCCCGGCCAGCTTCGAGCCGGCGATCGACTACGTGGTCACCAAGATCCCGCGCTTCGCCTTCGAGAAGTTCCCGTCCGCCGATGCGCGCCTGACCACCCAGATGAAGTCGGTGGGCGAGGTGATGGCGATCGGCCGCTGCTTCCAGGAGTCGCTGCAGAAGGCCCTGCGCGGGCTCGAGACCGGCAAGACCGGGCTCGACCCCACCGGCCTCGACCTCGCCGCCGAGGACGACCTGGTGCGCCTGCGCCGCGAAGTGAAGGAACCCGGCCCGGAGCGCATCTTCCACCTCGCCGACGCGTTCCGCGCCGGCATGTCGGTGGAGGAGGTGCATGCGCTGTCGTTCGTGGACCCGTGGTTCCTCGACCAGATCGAGGAACTGATCGAGGCCGAGGTCGACGTGTCCTATCGCGGGCTCGAGGGCCTCGACGCGCGCCGCCTGCGCGCGCTCAAGCGCAAGGGCTTCTCGGATGCGCGGATCGCCGCGCTGGCCGGCACCGATGAGGGCGCGGTGCGCGCCCTGCGCAAGGCCTTCGGCGTGCGCCCGGTGTACAAGCGGGTGGACAGCTGCGCCGGCGAATTCGCGACCGGCACCGCCTACCTGTATTCGACCTACGAGGACGAGTGCGAGGCCGCGCCCAGCGACCGCCGCAAGATCATCGTGCTCGGCGGCGGCCCGAACCGGATCGGGCAGGGCATCGAGTTCGACTACTGCTGCGTGCA
>JAFLEB010000122.1 GCA_017302075.1 Lysobacterales bacterium | reverse complement strand
CGGCGGTGGCCGAACTGCTGGCCTAATCGCGGCGCGAGGGCGCCAGCCGCGCGAGGCTGCCGAGCATCTCCCACGACGCGAGGCCGCGCCCGCCCAGGTGGTGCAGGAGCACCGATCGGATCGGCAGTCGCAGGCTGGCGAGGTCCGCGGCGGGCGGCGGCTGGTCGGCGGCCAGCGCGAGCAGGGCCAGGCCGGTGGCGCTTTCGCGGCGCTCGCCGGCGCGTTCCCCCAGCACGCGGCGCGGGCCGTGCTCGGCCTCCAGCCGGTAGCGCGCCGCGGGATCGATGCCGGCGCCGTCGCCGTCGCGCTGCCATTCGAAGCCCAGGCCGAGCGCCTCGAGCAGGTCGCGCTCGAAGCGGCGCAGCAGCCAGGCCAGCGGCTCGCCGGCGCGCAGGCGTTCGCGCGCGCGCGCATAGGCCAGGTGCAGTTCCGGCTGCGGCGCCAGGCGCGGCGACAGCCGCAGGCAGAGTTCATTGAGGTAGAAGCCGGCCATCGCCGCATCGCCCTGCAACAGCGGCGCGGCATCGACCGCCTCCGCGGAGGCCAGTTGCGCGAGCTCGCCCCGCTGCACGGCATCGAAGCGGATCGACTGCAGCGGTTGCAGGGCGGCGCGCAACACGTGGCGCTTCGGTCCCTGCACCCCGCGCGCGACCAGGCCGACGCGGCCGTGGCTAGCGCTCAGCACTTCGACCAGCAGGCTGGTCTCGCGCCAGGGGCGCGCATGCAGGACGAAGGCGGGTTCGGCGGCGTAGCGCATGCCCGATCGCTAAAACCCGTTCACGATCCGTCGCGAGCGATGGCAGGCGGCCAGTGGCGAAGCGCAGGAAGCGGAGTGGATGTGCCGATCCATGAGCATTGCGAGCATCGCACGCGGGCCGTATGCCGAGCGCAGCAGGCGCGTGAACGGGTTTTCAGTCGTGGTACCCAAGCGCGCGCAATGCCGCCTCGTCGTCGCTCCAGCCTTCGCGCACGCGCACCCACGTCTGCAGGAAGACCTTGGCATCGAACAGGCGCTCCATCTGCTGGCGCGCGCGGCTGCCGATCTCGCGCAGGCGTTCGCCGCCCTTGCCGATCACGATCGCCTTCTGGCCCTCGCGCTCGACCCAGACCACGGCGTCGATGCGGTACATCACGCCGGCCCTGGGCGAGGGTTCCTCCTCGAACTTCTCGATCTCGACCGTGGTCGCGTACGGCAGCTCCTCGCCGAGCTGGCGCATCAGCTGCTCGCGCACCAGTTCACCGGCCAGGAAGCGCTGGCTCTTGTCGGTGATCTCGTCCTCGCCGTACAGCGGCGCCGCTTCGGGCACCAGCCCCAGCAGCGTCTGCACCAGCGCGTCCAGGCCGCTGCGCTTGAGCGCCGAGAGCGGGTGCACCGCGGCGAAATCGCGGCCCTCGGCGACCTGCGCGATGAACGGCAGCAGCGCGCCCTTGTCCTTGATCCGGTCGACCTGGTTGACCACCAGCACCACCGGCAGGCCGGCATCCCGCAGCGCGTCGTAGGCCAGCCCGTCCTCGGCGTCCCAGCGCCCGGCCTCGATCACCAGCACGGCCGCGTCCACGCCTTCCAGCGCCCCGCGCGCCGCGCGGTTGAGCATGCGGTTCATCGCCTTGCCCGAGCGCCGCCCCTGTTCGCCGTGGATGCCGGGCGTGTCCACCAGCTGCAGCTGCCCGCCCGGGAAGGTGGCGATGCCCAGCAGGCGGTGCCGGGTGGTCTGCGGGCGGTTGGAGGTGATGCTGACCTTGGCGCCCACCAGCGCGTTCACCAGCGTCGACTTGCCGACGTTGGGACGGCCGATGACGGCGATCGCGCCGCTGCGCTGCGCGCCGGCGGCCTGGGGTTCTTCGTTCATGCTTCGATGATCCGTAGTGCGGCGTCCGCCGCCTGTTGTTCCGCCGCCCGGCGCGAGCTGCCCTCGCCCTCGGTGCGCACCGGCGGTTCGTCCAGCGTGCAACTGGCGCGGAAGATGCGCGCGTGGTCCTCGCCACCTTCCTCGACCACCGCGTACAGCGGCAGCGGCTTGCCGCGCCCCTGCAGCCATTCCTGCAAGCGGGTCTTGGCGTCCTTGCCGACCTTGTTCGGCGGCGGCAGCGCCTCGATCATGCCCGCGAACCACGGCAGCACCACGTCGCGGCAGGCCGCGAAATCGCTGTCGAGGTAGATCGCGGCGACCAGCGCCTCCACCGCGTCGGCGAGGATCGAATCGCGGCGGTGCCCGCCTGTCTTCATCTCGCCGGGCCCCAGCACCAGCCGCGGCCCGAGGTCGAGCTGGCGTGCGATCGAGGCCAGCGCGGATTCGCGCACCAGCTCGGCGCGGGCACGGGTCAGTGCGCCTTCGTCGGCCTTGGGCCAGTATCGGTACAGCGCCTCCGCGACGAACTGGTTGACCAGCGCGTCGCCGAGGAATTCGAGGCGTTCGTTGTGCGGGCTGCCGGCGCTGCGATGGGTCAGCGCCTGCGCCAGCAACGCCGGATCGCGGAAGGCATGCCCGCCGGGCGCCCGCGCCCCGGCTTCATTCGCCGCCGGCACCACGCGCCATCACTTGCTCGGCATGGAACTTGCCGACCACGTCCAGGTTGGCGATCAGGGCTTCGCGGCGCTCGTAGTCGACCAGCAGGTTGTAGCCGGCATCGGTCGTTTCGATCTTGAGCATCTCCGGCTTGATCACGGAGACGTAGTCGATCTGCATGTGCCGGGCGAAGCTCGCGCGGATCTTGTCCTTCGGGGCGTTGGCCAGGTCGGCTTCCTTGGCCATGCTGGCCAGCGCCTTCTTCACCGAATAGAACTCGATGTACATCGGGACGATCTTCATCGCGCAGTAAGCCAGGAGGATCACCACCGACAGGGTGATCAGGAACCCGAGCATGGTCATGCCGCTTTGCAGGCGCTTCATCGTGGTACTCCCCTCTCCGTTCGTCCAACGTGGCTCAAGGAATCCGGCTGCCGATGCGCGAGGCATCCACCCAGCGGTCGGCGCTGCTGTCGAAGTTCATCCAGACCAGGAACGCCTTGCCGCGCAGGTTGGCCTCCGGCAGGAATCCCCAGAAACGGCTGTCCTCGCTGTTGTCCCGATTATCGCCCATCACGAAGTAATGCCCCGGCGGGACGATCCACTCCCCTTCGCCCTGCCCTTGCGGGAGGAACGGGACATCGGGGTGCTCCAGGACAAAATGCGGACGTCCCGGCAGGCCTTCGGTCAATTCGGTGGCGCCGGTCGCATCGGCACCCTGGCCCACGCCCTGGTAGATGCGCTCCACCCGGTACGGCAGCCGCTTGCCGTTGATGCTGACCTGGTTGTCGTGGTACGCGACGGTATCGCCCGGGACGCCGATGACCCGCTTGATCCAGTCCTCGCGCGGATGGTGCGGCGGCCGGAACACGACCACGTCGCCGCGCTCGGGCTCGCCGATGTCGATGAACTTCTTGTTGGTGATCGGCCAACGCAGCCCGTAGGCGAACTTGTTGACCAGGATGAAGTCACCGATCAGCAGCGTGGGCATCATCGAACTGGACGGGATCCGGAACGGTTCCGCGATGAAGCTGCGCAGGCCGAGCACCAGCACGAGGATCGGGAAGAACGCCTTGGAATAGTCCACCAGCACGGGCTCGCGCGCCGGCTCCAGCGGCCCTGCCGCCACCGCGCGCCGCTTCGCCAGGACCAGCTTGTCCAGCAGCCACACCAGCCCGCTCAGCGCGGTCAGCACCACCAGGATCGTCTCGAACCACACCATCATGCCGCGTCCTCCTGAAACCCCCGGCCCTTCCGTGGGGTCGCCTCGCACCTGGAGGCCGGCGGGCGCCCACCCGCCACGCGGGGGCTGCCCATGCCCGGAGTGTAGCCCGCCGCCGGCATCCGGCCGCGGGGCACCCCGTGGCGCGCCGGCCCTACTTGTTGTCGACCTGCAGCACGGCGAGGAAGGCCTCCTGCGGGATCTCCACCCGCCCGACCTGCTTCATCCGCTTCTTGCCTTCCTTCTGCTTCTCCAGCAGCTTCTTCTTGCGCGTCGCGTCGCCGCCGTAGCACTTGGCCAGCACGTTCTTGCGCAAGGCCTTGACCGTGGTGCGGGCGATGATCTGCGCCCCGATGGCGGCCTGGATCGCGACGTCGAACATCTGCCGCGGGATCAGGTCCTTCATCTTCTCGGTCAGCTCGCGCCCGCGACGGTCCGCATGCGAGCGATGCACGATGATCGACAGCGCATCCACCTTGTCGCCGTTGATCAGGGTGTCCACGCGCACGAACGGGCCGGCCTCGAAGCGCAGGAAGTGGTAGTCCAGCGACGCGTAGCCGCGGCTGACCGACTTCAGCTTGTCGAAGAAGTCCAGCACCACCTCGGCCATCGGCAGTTCGTAGCTCACCTGCACCTGGCTGGCCATGTAGGTGATGCCGACCTGGACCCCGCGCTTCTCCTCGCACAGCTTGATCACGTTGCCGATGTAGTCCGGCGGGGTGAGGATGTTGGCGCGGATGATCGGCTCGCGGATCTCCTGCACCATGTTGACCGGCGGCAGCTTGGCCGGGTTGTCCATCGGCACGATGCCGCCGTCGGTCTTCAGCACCTCGTAGACCACGGTCGGCGCGGTGCTGATCAGGTTGAGGTCGTACTCGCGCTCCAGGCGCTCCTGCACGATCTCCATGTGCAGCATGCCGAGGAAGCCGCAGCGGAAGCCGAAGCCCATCGCCTCCGAGCTCTCCGGCTCGAAGCGCAGGGCTGCATCGTTGAGGCGCAGCTTCTCCAGCGCCTCGCGCAGCGCCGGGTAGTCCTCCGCATCCACCGGGAACAGGCCGGCGAACACGCGCGGCTGCATCTCCTGGAAGCCCGGCAGCGGCGCCGGCGCGGGATCGTTGGCGAGGGTCAGGGTGTCGCCGACCGGCGCGCCGTGCACGTCCTTGATCGATGCGGTGATCCAGCCCACTTCGCCGGCGGACAACTTCGGCAGCACCTTGCGCTTGGGCGTGAACACGCCGACCGCGTCGACCTGGTGGGCGCGCCCGGTGCTCATCACCAGCATCTTGTCGCCGGGCTTGAGTTCGCCCTGCATGACCCGCACCAGCGAGACCACGCCGAGGTAGTTGTCGAACCACGAGTCGATGATCAGCGCCTGCAGCTTGTCGGTGTCGCGCGGGACCGGCGGCGGGATGCGCTGCACGATGGCCTCGAGCACGTCGCCGACGTTGAGCCCGGTCTTGGCCGAGATCGCCACGGCATCGGCGGCATCGATGCCGATCACCGCCTCGATCTCCTCCTTCACCTTGTCGATGTCGGCGGTCGGCAGGTCGATCTTGTTGAGCACCGGCACCACTTCCAGGCCCTGCTCCACCGCGGTGTAGCAGTTGGCGACGGACTGCGCCTCCACGCCCTGCGCGGCGTCGACCACCAGCAGCGCGCCTTCGCAGGCGGCCAGCGAGCGGCTGACCTCGTAGCTGAAGTCCACGTGGCCCGGGGTGTCGATGAAGTTCAGCTGGTAGGTGGTGCCGTCCTTCGCCTTGTACGGCAGCGACACCGACTGCGCCTTGATGGTGATGCCGCGCTCGCGCTCGATCGGGTTCGAGTCGAGCACCTGCGCCTCCATCTCGCGGTCCTGCAGGCCGCCGCAGAGCTGGATGATGCGGTCGGCCAAGGTCGACTTGCCGTGGTCGACGTGGGCGATGATCGAGAAGTTGCGGATGAACCGCATGGCGTCGGGCTGCATGGGGACGTGCTGTGCGAATCTTCGGGGGGCTGCGCCGGCCGCGCGGGCGGCTGGCGTACAGTCAACGGAACATTATCGCACAGCGGCGCCCCCGCCCCGTCCGGGCCAGGGCGCCGAGGCCGGGCGGTCAATCCTCGCCCGGCGTAACGGTGAGGTACTGCGTGCCGCCGCCACGGCGCACCAGCAGCATCACCGGCTTGCCGGCGCCGGCCGCGCGCAATTGCGCGTCCAGCGCGGCCACGCTGCCGACGTCGTTGCGGCCCACCGCCAGGATCACGTCGCCGGCGCGCAGGCCGGCCTCGCGGGCGGCGATGCCGTCCACCCGCGCGACGCGCACGCCCTCGCCCGGCTGCAGGCCGAGCCGGCTGCGCTGCTGCGCATCGAGGTTCTCGCCGATGATGCCGAGCGCATTCGCCGGCGCCGCGGCCGGCGCGCGCGGGGCCAGCTCGCCAGCATCCGGATCGTTCGCAGCGGCACGCTCGTCCAGCGCATTGAGGATCGCGGTCACCGTGCGCGGCTTGCCGTCGCGGATCAGCTCGATCCGCACCTTCGCGCCCGGCGCCATCCCGCCGATGATCGGCGGCAGGTCGCTGTACTCGTTGATCGGCTGGCCATCCACGCTGCGGATCACGTCCAGCGCGATGATCCCGGCCTTCTCCGCGGGGCCGCCCGGGACCACGCGCTTGACCATCGCACCGCGATCGTCTGGAAGGTTCAGCGCACGCGCCTCGTCGCGGCCCATCGGCTGCATCTCGATGCCCAGCTGCCCGCGGGTGACCTTGCCGGTGGCCTTGAGCTGCTGCACCGCGTTCATCGCCACGTCGATCGGGATGGCGAAGCTCACGCCCATGTAGCCGCCGGAATTGCTGAAGATCTGCGAATTGATGCCGACCACCTGGCCGCGCGTGTCCAGCAGCGGGCCGCCGGAATTGCCGCGGTTGATCGCCACGTCGGTTTGGATGAAGGGCACGTAGCGCTGGTTGGCATACGGATTGGCGCGGCCGACCGCGCTGACGATGCCGGCGGTCACCGAATGGTCCAGCCCGAACGGCGAGCCGATCGCGACCACCCATTGGCCGGACTTGAGCGACTTGGAATCGCCGATGCGCAGCGTGGGCAACCCGCTCGCGGCGATCTTCAGCAGGGCGACGTCGGACTGCTCGTCGCTGCCGACGACCTTCGCGGTGAACTCGCGGCGGTCGGCGAGGCGGATGCGCACGGTATCGGCGCCATCGACCACGTGGTGGTTGGTCAGCACGTAGCCGTCTGCGGAGATGATGAACCCGGTGCCCTGCGACACCCCGCGCGGGCGCGCGCCGCCCTCGGGCATGCCCGGCATCGGCATGCCGGGGCCGAAGAAGCGGCGGAAGAACTCGGGCACCTCGTCATCGTCGGGCGCATCCGGCACCTGCGGCTGCGCGCGTTGCGCGGTCGCCGCCGGCTTGCCGCCGGCTTCCGCCTCCACACTGACCACCGCCGGTCCGACCCGGTCCACCAGCAGGGTGAAATCGGGCAGCCCCGCGACCAGTTCCGGCGCCGGCGCGGCGGCCTGCGACTGCGCATGCGCGGAGGAGTACCAGCCGGCGGTGCCGCCGGCGGCGACCGCCAGTGCGGCGGAGAGCAGGACGGGGCGGAGCAGCGCGGCACGCGGGGTGTCGACGGGCATCGTGGGATCCTCGTGGGGTGCGAATCGTGGAAATGCGGCGACGCCGTCTCAGGGACGCGGCGCGTCCTCGGCCGGGCTCGCCTGCGAGGCCGGGTCGTC
>JAFLEB010000121.1 GCA_017302075.1 Lysobacterales bacterium | reverse complement strand
GGGGGCGCGGCCGGCGCGGCATCCGCGCGCTCGTACTGTGCGCGGAACTTCGCCAGCAGCGGCAGCCCGAGTTCGCGGGAGAGCGCGTCGATCTCGCGGGTGCCGTAAGCCAGCGCCACCGGCAGTACGCCGGCCGCGCGCAGCCCGTCGACCAGGGCGCGTGCGTCGGCGAGCGAGGGCGCCGCGCTGAGGCCGCCGAAGTCGAGGACCACCGCGGTGCGATCGAACAGGTTGGGCGCGCGCTGGACGCGATCGCGCATCTCCGCCGCCAGCTGGGCGACATCGAGGGTGCGCACCCGCAGGTTGGCGATGCCGACCTGGCCGAACTTCAGCTCACCCGCCTGCGCGTAGTCCATCGCGAGGGTCACGCGCCGGTCCCGGTCTGCAGCACCGGCCCGGCGACGTGGCGCGGCTGTTGCAGCCACGGCGCATCGGGAAGTCCGTCGCCATAGGTCTCGCGGACCCAGGCGTAGCTGCACAGGGCCTTCATCAGCATCGCCGCGCGCACCCCGTGCTCGGGCATGACGTGCTGGCCGACTTCGCGGAAGCCGAAGCTGCCATGGAACAGCAGGGCATGGTCGGTGCCCTGCTGCAGGAAGACTTCGCAGGCGAGCTGCGGATAGCGCAACTCCGCGTAGCTCTGCACGTCGGCGTAGAGTGCGCGGCCCACGCCGCCGCCGCGGCGGCGGCTGGCCACGACCACGCGGTCGATGTAGAAGAAATGCGGGTAGCGCTGGCGGAACCAGGCGAAGTTGCTGCTGTCGTGCGCGGCATCGGAGCCGAAGCCGATCAGGAAGCCGGCCAGCGAGCCATCGCGCTCGGCCACGCGGAAGTACTCGGCCGCCTGGAACAGGCGACGCACCCGGGCGGCGTCGAGGGGGAGGATCGCGGGTCCCGCGGCGTTGTTCAGGGCGAGGACGGAATCCAGCTCGTGCTCGCGCACGTCGCGGATGGCGATCGACATTACCTATGGCTCCAGCAGGGCGAGCAGGGTGTCCGCCGGTGGCGGGACCGGCGCGATTATCGCACGCAGCCACGGCGGCCGGCCATGACCTTCGGTGCACGCAGGCCGGGTGCGGGGCAGGGTATAAGACGCCATGCTGAACCGCCTGTCCCACACCCGACTGCTGCGTTACGCGGGCCTGTTCACGTGGGCGATCGTGGGGCTGCCGTTGCTCTACTCCTGGCTCGGACCGCAGTTGGGCAGTGGCGCGGAGGAAGAGGTCATCCTGCCGCCGATGCCCTGGCAGGGGTGGGTCGCGTATTTCGGTTTCGGGATCGCCTACGCCTGGCTAACCCGCAGCCTGGGGGTGCGCCGGCGCAGCCCGGCCGACTACGTGCTGCTCGTGCTGCTGACCCTGGCCGCGTTGGCGGTCAGCTATTTCAACGGCTCCGGCCTGGGCAGCGTGCTGCTGATGGTGGCCGCCTGCGTGCTGCCGTGGTTGCTTCCGCTGTCGCTGGGGGTCGTGTGGTTGCTGGCCAGCCAGTTGGCGGTGGCACCGGTGTTCATGCGCTGGCTGGATTTCCCGCTGTTCGACGCGCTGATGCAGTCGATGCTCTACGCCGGCTTTTCCGGCTTCGTGTTCATCACCAGTCTTGTTGCGCTGCAGCAGTCGCAGGCCCGGGAGGAGCAGCGCCGGCTCAATGCGGAGTTGCGGGCGACCCGCGCCCTGCTCGCGGAAAGCGCGCGGGTCAACGAGCGCACCCGCATCTCGCGGGAGCTGCACGACCTGCTGGGCCACCACCTGACGGCGCTCAGCCTCAACCTGGAAGTCGCGGGGCACCTCTCCGAGGGGCGGGTCAAGGAGCACGTCCAGCAGGCCCACACCCTGGCGAGGCTGCTGCTGACCGACGTGCGCGAGGCGGTCAGCCAGCTCCGGGAGGGTGGGTCGATCGACCTTGCCGCCGCGTTGCGGCCGCTGGCCGAGAACGTGCCGAAACTGGCCATCCACATGGACCTGCAGGCGCCGCTCACGGTCGACGACCCCGAGCGTGCGCACGTGCTGCTGCGCTGCGCGCAGGAGGCGATCACCAACGCGGTGCGCCATTCGGGTGCGCGCAACCTGTGGCTGCAGGCGCGTATCGAGGGCGGTCGCGCCGACCTGCGCATCCGCGACGATGGCCGCGGCACCGACCTGCTGGTGCCGGGCAACGGGCTGCAGGGCATGCGCGAGCGCCTGCGCCAGCACGGCGGCTGGCTTGAAGTGGTGTCGCGGCGCGACGAAGGATTCCAACTCAACATGTCCCTGCCGATCGGCGTGGTCGCCGAGGCGGGGCTCCCCGAAGGAGTGGCTGCATGATCCGTGTCTTCCTGGTCGACGACCAAACCCTGGTGCGCCAGGGCATCCGCTCGCTGCTCGCGCTGGCCGACGGCATCGAGGTGGTGGCGGAAGCCGCCGACGGCCGGCAGGCGCTCGAGGCGATCCCCCAGGTCCGGCCCGACGTGGTGTTGATGGACATGCGGATGCCGGTGATGTCCGGGCTGGAGGCCCTGCAGGCGCTCGGCCGCGCCGGCGTGCTGCCGCCGACCATCATCCTGACCACCTTCGACGACGACCAGCTCGTGCTGGCCGGGATCAAGGCCGGGGCCAAGGGCTACCTGCTGAAGGACGTGTCGCTGGAACAACTGGTGGACGCGATCCAGGCGGTGGCGCAGGGCGGGTCGCTGGTGCAGCCCGCAGTGACCCAGCGGCTGCTGTCGGGCCTGGAGCACATGCGCAACGAGTTCGTGAGCCTGGATCGTCCGGACCCGCTCACCGACCGCGAGACCGAGATCCTGCGGCTGATGGCCTCCGGCTTCTCCAACAAGGAGATCGCCAATTCGCTGGGCGTGGCGGAGGGCACGATCAAGAACCACGTCTCCAACATCCTGTCGAAGTTGGGTGTCCGCGACCGGACCCGGGCGGTGCTGAAGGCCTTCGAGCTGCAACTGGTCTGACCGGGACAGGATGCCCGGCCCGCCGCGCTGCAGCGCGGCAGGCGCTCGGGAGTGACGGATTGCGGGCAGGCATGGGGCCACTCCCCCTCGCCCCGGACGGTTTGATACGATGGCAGGTCTGCGCGGCCATCGACCGCGAGCGGCATTTCCCGGAGATTCCTGAATGACTCGTTTGCTCGAGATCCTGATTTCCCTCGCGATCGTCGTGGGCCTGTACCTGGTGGTCGCCTTGGTGCTGCCGTCCGAGCGCCATCTGGTCGAAAAGGTCGAGACCAACCGCAAGCTGACCATCGTGTTCGATTCGTTGAACAGCCTGCGCCGCTTCAAGGACTGGAATCCGTTGGTCCTGCGCGACCCGGCCGTTCAACTGACCTTGTCCGGCCCGCAGTCCGGCGTCGGCGCGCGGCTCGACTATGCCTCGACCAAGGAGCAGCTCGGGAAGGGGTCGTGGGAAATCACCGAGAGCGTCCCGCGCGAAAAGGTGGCCTACAAGATCGAGAACATCGAGCGCGGCAGCGACAAGCGCACCGCCTTCGAGTTCAAGCCCACCGGCCGCAACAACCGCAACGTCGAAATCACCCAGACGTACGACGTCTCGTATGGCTGGGACCTCCTCGGCCGCTACTCGGGCCTGTACGTGGCGCGCCACGTCGGCGACGACATGAAGCTCGGCCTGTCGCGCATCGTCGGCATGCTGGCGTCGATCCCGAACGAGGACTACGGCGTGTCCGGCAGCAAGCTGGTCGGCTTCAAGGTCATCGACCGTCCCGCCGAGGACGTGCTGTTCGTCACCGCCGGCAACATCGATCGCGCGAACACCGCGATCCAGTCCTCGATCGGCGCCAACAGCGAGTGGATCAAGCGCGTGATGGACGCCAACGGCCTCGAGGCGGTGGGTCCGGTGCGCATCGTGACCACCGATCTCGGCCGCGAGACCTATAACTTCGACGTCGCCCAGGTCGTGCGCAAGAAGGACGGCAGCGCCATCGGCAATGTCGCCCTGCAGGGGCCCGTGAAGTACGAGCGCAGCGAGCCGGCGAAGGTGGCGATGGCGTCGTACACGGGCTACATGGCTGAACTGGAGAAGGCGCGCAACGCGCTGCGGGCCTGGTCGGCGACCAACGGCTACGACGTCACCGGCCGCGCCTACGAGAGCTACAAGTCGGGCGTCGCCAGCGCGTTCACCGAGAACGGCGAGTTCGACGTGTACTGGCCCCTGAAGAAGTAACCCATCGCGCCAGTAATGCATGACCGGACGCCGCGCTTGTCGCGGCGTCCGCATTTCGGGGCAGGTTCATCGTTCGAGGGTGGGGGCATGCCGCGCTACCGCAGGGGATTCGACGTCGACGCAGCCTTCGCGTACCTGCGCAAGCGGGACCGTGCGCTCGGCGCCTGGATGCGCAGGATCGGGCCGATCGAAGCTGACGCGCGCTGGCGCAAATCCTTCGATCCGGTCGATGCGCTGGCGCGGGCGATCCTGTACCAACAGCTGAGCGGCAAGGCTGCCGCGACCATCGTGGGCCGCGTCGAGGCGGCGATCGGCTCGGACCGGTTGCATGCAGGCACGCTGGGCAGGATCGATGACGTCGCCTTGCGTGCCTGCGGCGTCTCCGGGAACAAGGCGCTTGCCTTGCGCGACCTGGTGAGGCGAGAAGCCGCCGGTGAGATACCGGACCGGCGGCGGATGGCGACCATGCAGGACGTCGCGATCATCGACGCGCTGGTTCCCACCCGCGGGATCGGGCGGTGGACCGTCGAAATGATGCTGATGTTCCGGTTGGGGCGACCGGATGTATTGCCGATCGACGACCTCGGGATCCGCAAGGGCGCGCAGCGCGTCGACGGGCTGGATGCCATGCCGACGCCGAAATCGCTCGCAGAGCGAGGCGAGCGATGGGGGCCCTATCGCACCTACGCGAGTTTCTACCTCTGGCGCATCGCCGACATGCCTTCGCCGGGCTGAGCCTTCCGCAAGGTCGAGGGCGGCAGGAAGTGCCGGATCCAGGCCCGCAGGCCGGCAAGGGTGAGCTCGCCCGTCGCGTCGGCCACCTGGTTCGCATACGTGCTCGCGAGCAGCCGGCCATGCGCATCGAGCAACAGGAATGCCGGGATCCCCTCGATCCCGAGTTCGCGGTAGGCGTAATCCCCCCCGGGGGCCACGATGGGCCATGCGAGGCCAAGCTGGGGCGCGAGGTGGGCAGATTCCTCGACGTCATCGACCGAGATCGCGACGACATGCACGGCCTGGGCATCGCGCAGGAAGGCATTGAGTACCGGAATCTCGCGTAGGCAGGGCGGGCAGTGCGCGCTGTAGAGGTTCACCAGCAATGGTCCACCGCGAAAGCGCGCCAAGCCCCCGCCTACCCGGAAGTCCGGCAGGGGCTCGCCGGGGTCGACGAGCAGCGTGGTAATCGGAAAATAGTGCTTGTCGGCATCGCGCATTGCGATTCTCTTGGGCTGGCGGAGCAAGAGGCGTGCATTGGCCCGCGAGGGGCTGCCCGGACGGCGATTCTAGGCCTGGAATGGCGCCCGTCGCCTTCTTGGTCAGACGCGCCGGTGGCCAGCCGCCTGCAGCGACGACACCGCAGCATCCAAGCAGGACGACTTCACGAGGATGTAGTCCGTGTCGTACGTGCTGACCGCGAAGATGCCTATACCTGACCGGGCCAAGGGGTCGAGGCATGAGGAGAGGATTCCGGTCTGGTCGAACGCAAATGGCCCGACGAGTTTGATCGCGCGCCAGCCCCGCTCAGTTGTTCCCATGCCAGCTGCCAATCCGGCTTGGCACACGATCGACAGTTCATCATTCGTCCGGGAGATCGAGCAAAAGCCGCCCGCTGCAAGGATCCGATCCGGGATTGGAGCGCCGGCGTCGAGTCGCGTGATCGCCAGTTCCTCGGCGAGGACGAGGAAGTCGAGTGGCCTGGGGTGCACTTCACTGCGTTGATGGGGCATCGCGTGTGGATCCAAGGACAAGATCGATGGCCAGCCAAGTCGCTTAGTGCAAGCATTGTAGAGCGCCAGTTTCGCCGCCGACGATCCACGATGCCGATGCCACGGCGTAAACCGATGTCCCCGGGAAGCCAGCCGTTCCAGCAGAAGCCTGAGCCGCTCGCTCGCCACCCCGACAGATCGCCTTGCAGGCGAGGCGGCCGCGACCGATCGTGACGGATTGGGTTCGATTTTCGGCGGAGCAATCCTCTGCAACGACAGTTTTGCAGTGGCGTCCGATCCCTTCAGAGATCCTTGAAGCATGGATTGCGAAGGCGAGGCCTTGTCGGACCTGGGTCATCGACATGGTGGAAGTGCTGCAACGGTCAGCTCGATGCGCGCAACTGGAAGTGGTGCAGGCAATCGTGCTGGCTGCACTTACGGGCCACGCGCTAGACAACCCGTACAGACCGGCGTCGGGCGCGATCCTTTGTTCTTGGCCATCGAGCCGAGCTGCATAACGTTGACCGGTCGTTGGCGAACTGTCAGGGGGCTGGCGCCTTGATCACGAATCCGCGTTCCACGTCGCCATTGAATCCGAGTGATTCGTAAATCCGATGAGCTTCGGTACGAGTTGCGCCAGACAGCAAGAATACCTTGCAGCACCGCTTGTCCCAGGCGAAGGTCAAGGCAGCATCGATGGTCTTCGTTGCGATGCCTTTCCCACGGTGGTCCGGAAGGGTGATCACATGTTCGATCACGCCGATGTGGCGTCCGCCGCTTGCGAAGTTCGGGATGAGCGCCAGCATGCAAGTCGAAGCAAGCTGTCCGTCGACTTCCGCAACGAATAGGCTGGTTACCTCACTCCGAATCACGTTCAAGAACAGGGCTGTCGCCTGGATTTTGTCAAGTTTCGGATCTTCCGGACGCAAGCAGGCGTAGAGATGCGTGATCCCCTCAAGGTCGTCCTCACATGCGAGGCGGATTTGCATTGAAATGTGCCGCGTTTCGAACGCAAGATTCTAGGCTAGCCGACCAGTGGCCGCGGCGTTGGGACAATCTTAGCGCCAGCGCCGAGGCCGCGAAGCAGACTCGGCGTGAACGAATTGTTAGCCCTGCGGTTCTTCAGATGGAACCTGGTTAGCGCTGGACGCCGCCACTACGTGGGATGAAACACTCGCGATGGCTTGTGCCATGACCTCACCAAGCACGCCCTGTTCACCACAGCGCCTACACTGAATGAGATCCGTGGGCTTGGGATTGGTGGGCATGATGAACTGGGTACTGCCACAGGTGCACTCGAGCTTTACTTGGATACGCGCCATGCTTGATTCCTAACGTGGGTTGAGTTGGTGCTGGCCGTGCGCGCGTGCGACCGATCGAGCAGACCTAACACCTGAGTTAAGCCGGGCCGCCCGATGCGACTCGGCTGGTCCGAGACCGCGAAGCGGGCTCGGCTTGAACGAATTGTTAGAGCCCGCAAGTTAACAAAGTAAGTGCAACACCTGCGACGCCGCTTGAA
Organism: Lysobacterales bacterium; assembly: GCA_017302075.1. Taxonomy (GTDB): domain Bacteria; phylum Pseudomonadota; class Gammaproteobacteria; order Xanthomonadales; family Xanthomonadaceae; genus Thermomonas; species Thermomonas mangrovi. The sequence continues at coordinate 81 of JAFLEB010000121.1, read as the reverse complement.
GGAGTGGTGAGCTGGCAGACTGAAGGCGATCACTCCGGGAAGAGAAGATCTCCGATGTACCGCCAGCTCACCGAGTCGGAA
>JAFLEB010000120.1 GCA_017302075.1 Lysobacterales bacterium | reverse complement strand
GCCTGGGCGTGCTGGTGGTCGAGGCCGCCGAGCGCTCCGGCGCGCTGGTCACCGCCCGCCTCGCGGCCGAGGCCGGGCGCGAGGTGTTCGCCCTGCCGGGCTCGATCCACAACCCCATGGCCCGTGGCTGCCACCGCCTGCTGCGCGAGGGCGCGGCCTTGGTGGAGTCGCCAGCCGAGGTGCTGGAAGCATTGGCACCGCTGGCCGCCGACCTCGCCCGCACCCTGCGCGGCAGCCTTGGACCGGTGGCGGCGGGCGTCGCGCACGGGCCGCCGACCCACGCACCGCCGCCGGATGGCGACCACCATCGGTTGTGGGAGGCGCTGGGCCATGACCCAACGGGTATGGATGAGTTGGTCGAACGCAGCGGATTGACGGCTGCCAATGTGTCGTCCATCCTGCTGGCGTGGGAGCTGGACGGGCGGGTCACGTCGGAACACGGTCGCTACACCCGGACCGGGGCCTGAAGCCAGTGGATCGCGTGCAAGGCGCCCGGGTGGCGCAGGCCGAGGGCCATGAAAGAAAGCATCCTGGACGTCCTGCTGTACCTCTTCGAGCACTACTTCACCAACGATGCCTTCGACCATCCGGGCGACGACCTGACCGCCCAGAACGGGCCGCTGGTGGGCGAGTTGACCGAGGCCGGCTTCTCGGTCGCGGAAATCCGCAAGGCCTTCGACTGGCTGGACGCGCTGGCGCGCCAGCGGCCTGCCCCGGGGCAACCGCGGGTGGGCGGCCCGACCCGCGTCTTCCACGGCGCGGAGCTGGCCAAGCTCGACACCGAGGCGCGCGGCTTCCTGCTGTTCCTGGAGCAGCACGGCATCCTGGACGCCGACCAGCGCGAACTGGTGCTGGACCGGGCGATGGCGCTGGACCAGGAGGAACTGGAGCTGGACGACCTGAAATGGGTCGTGCTGATGGTCCTGTTCAACCAGCCGGGCAGCGAGGCCGCCTACGCCTGGATGGAAACCCAGATGTTCCTGGACGAGCCGGAACCGGTGCACTGACCTGGCCCGCGGGCGGGTCGCCGCTTGACAGGGCGCCCCCCCGCGTGATTCCACTGTAATAAGACGAGACCGAACGCCCGGGGCCGACACCCCGGGCGTTGGCATCTCCGGGCGCCGCCTTCGCGCGCCCTTCATCCCCTCTTCGGAAGCTCCGCCGCATGGCCAAGAACCTCCTCGTCGTCGAGTCGCCCGCCAAGGCCAAGACGATCAACAAGTACCTCGGCAAGGACTTCACCGTCCTCGCCAGCTACGGCCACGTCCGCGACCTGGTGCCGAAGGAGGGCGCGGTCGATCCCGACCACGGCTTCGCGATGCGCTACGAGACCATCGACAAGAACGAGAAGCACGTCGAGGCCATCGCCAAGGCCGCCAAGGCCGCCGACAACCTCTACCTGGCGACCGACCCGGACCGCGAGGGCGAGGCGATCAGCTGGCACATCGCCGAGATCCTGCGCGAGCGCAACCTGGTCGGCGACAAGCCGCTGCAGCGGGTGGTGTTCACCGAGATCACCCCGCGCGCGATCAAGGAGGCGATGGGCCACCCGCGCGCGATCGCCAGCGACCTGGTCGACGCCCAGCAGGCGCGCCGCGCGCTGGACTACCTGGTGGGCTTCAACCTGTCGCCGGTGCTGTGGCGCAAGGTGCAGCGCGGCCTGTCCGCCGGCCGCGTGCAGTCGCCGGCGCTGCGCATGATCGTGGAGCGCGAGGAAGAGATCGAGGCGTTCAAGGCGCACGAATACTGGTCGATCGAAGCCGAGGTCGCGCATCCGTCGCAGGGCTTCACCGCGCGCCTGTCCAAGCTCGACGGCAAGAAGTACGTCAGCGACACCAAGAACCTCGAGTTCAGCATCACCAACGGCGAGGACGCGGAGGCCGCGCGCGCGCGCATCCAGCGCGCTGCCGGCGGCGTGCTGCACGTGACCGACGTCGCCAGCAAGGAACGCAAGCGCCGCCCGGCGCCGCCGTTCACCACCTCGACCCTGCAGCAGGAAGCCGCGCGCAAGCTCGGCTTCACCACCCGCAAGACCATGCAGGTCGCGCAGAAGCTGTACGAGGGCGTGGCGATCGGCGAGGAGGGCACCGTCGGCCTGATCACCTACATGCGTACCGACTCGGTGAACCTGTCGCAGGACGCGCTGGCCGAGATCCGCGACGTGATCGCCCGCGACTACGGCACCGAGGCGCTGCCGGACAAGCCCAACGCCTACCAGACCAAGTCGAAGAACGCGCAGGAAGCGCACGAGGCGGTGCGCCCGACCTCGGCACTGCGCACCCCGGCGCAGGTCGCGCGCTTCCTGACCGACGACGAGCGCAAGCTCTACGACCTGGTGTGGAAGCGCAGCGTCGCCAGCCAGATGATCCCGGCGACGCTCAACACCGTGACCGTGGAACTTGCCGCCGGCAGCGAGCACAGCTTCCGCGCCAGCGGCACCACCGTGGTGGTCTCCGGCTTCCTCGCGGTGTACGAGGAAGGCAAGGACAGCAAGTCCGCGGACGACGACGACGAAGGCCGCAAGCTGCCGCTGATGAAGCCCGGCGACAACGTGCCACTGGACCGCATCCACGCTGACCAGCACTTCACCCAGCCGCCGCCGCGCTTCACCGAGGCCGCGCTGGTCAAGGCGCTGGAGGAGTACGGGATCGGCCGTCCTTCGACCTACGCATCGATCATCCAGACCCTGCTGTTCCGCAAGTACGCGGAAATGGAGGGCCGCAGCTTCCGCCCGACCGACGTCGGCCGCGCAGTCTCCAACTTCCTCAGCACGCACTTCACCCGCTACGTCGACTACGACTTCACCGCCAGGCTCGAGGACGAACTCGACGCGGTCGCGGCCGGCGAGGAGGAGTGGATCCCGCTGATGGAGAAGTTCTGGGGGCCGTTCAAGGAACTGGTGGACCAGAAGGCGGAATCGGTGGACCGCAGCGAGGCCACCGGCGCGCGCGAGCTCGGTGCCGACCCGAAGTCCGGCAAGCCGGTCAGCGTCCGCCTCGGCCGCTACGGGCCGTACGCGCAGATCGGCGACAAGGACGTGGACGAGAAGCTCGAGTTCGCTTCGCTGCGTCCCGGCCAGTCGATGCACACCATCACCCTCGCGGACGCGCTGGAACTGTTCAAGCTGCCGCGCACCCTCGGCGACTCCAACGGCGAGCCGGTCAGCGTCGGCATCGGCCGCTTCGGGCCATTCGCCAAGCGCGGCAGCACCTATGCCTCGCTCAAGAAGGAGGACGACCCGTACACCATCGACCTCGCCCGCGCGGTGTTCCTGATCGAGGAAAAGGAAGAGATCGCGCGCAACCGGGTGATCAAGGAATGGGCCGAGAGCGACATCCAGGTGCTCAACGGCCGCTTCGGCCCGTACATCAGCGACGGCAAGCTCAACGGCAAGATCCCCAAGGACCGCGAGCCGGCGTCGCTGACCCTGGCCGAGGTCCAGCAACTGCTGCAGGAGACCGGCAAGCCGGCGCGCCGCGGCTTCGGCGCCAAGAAGGCGGCGGCCAAGACCGTGGCGAAGAAGGCCGCCGAGAAGGCACCGGCCAAGGTCGCGAAGAAGGCGGTCAAGAAAGCGGTCAAGAAGGCCGCCAAGAAAGCCACGACGAAGGTCGCGAAAAAAGCCGCCGCGGCGGGGAAGCCGTTCAAGTCGATGTCGGGCATCGAACCGGCGCAACCGGTGCTGACCGCCAAGCCGGTGGTCGCGGGTGGCAAGCGGGTGGTGAAGAAGCCGGCGCGCGAGGACGCGCCGTTCTGACCCATACCGCCCGGGGCATCCGCCCCGGGATCGGCCTGCCGTCCCGGCATGCCGCTAAGTGGTTTCTTTCGTAACGGTTTTTCCGGTGTCGCGGGCGGTTGTCGCGCCGCACAAATTGTGGTCTATTCGGATGAAGCGATGCCTTGGTGCAGTGCGCCATGGCCTCGCCCCACCCCGACGGACACCACCATGCAGCACGGCCTGGATGGGGGTCTGTACGACCCCGCGAGCGAACACGACAGTTGTGGCTTCGGCCTGATCGCGCAGGTCGCGGGCGACGGTTCGCGCGCGATCGTCGACATCGCCCTGGACGCGCTGTCGCGCATGGCGCACCGCGGCGGGGTCGCCGCCGACGGGCTGTCCGGCGATGGCTGCGGCGTGCTGCTGCACGGGGTCGAAGGCTTCGTGCGCCAGCTCGCCACCGACGCCGGTATCGGCCTGCACGCCGGCCCGGTCGCCGCCGGCAACGTGTTCCTGCCACGCGACGCCGCGCGCGCGGAAGCCTGCCGCAGCCGCCTGGACGCCGAACTGGCCAGCATGGGCGCGCGGGTGGCCGGGTGGCGCACGCTGCCGGTGAATCCCGCGGCCTGCGGGCGGCTGGCGCAGGCGTCGATGCCGGCCATCGAACAGGTGTTCGTCGAGAGCGACGAGGCCGACGCCGACGCGCTGGAGCGCCAGCTGTTCCTGGCCCGCAAGCGCGCCGAGCAGGCGCTGCGCGATGAGCCCGATTTCTACGTGGTCGGGCTGTCGCCGCGGCTGCTGGGCTACAAGGGCATGGTCCTGCCGGACCGCCTGCCGCAGCTGTTCCCGGACCTCGCCGACCCGCGCCTGGCCGCGCGCGCGGTGGTGTTCCACCAGCGCTTCTCCACCAACACCCTGCCGCGCTGGCCGCTGGCGCATCCGTTCCGGCGGCTCGCCCACAACGGCGAGATCAACAGCATCGAAGGCAACCGCCGCTGGGCGCAGGCGCGCCGCGGGGTGTGGCGCTCGCCGCTGCTGGACGTGTCCGGCTTCGACGAAGTGGTGTCGATGCATGGCTCCGACTCGCAGAGCCTGGACAGCATGCTCGAGTGGCTGCTGCTCGGCGGCATGGACCTGCCCAAGGCCATGCGCATCCTGATGCCGCCGGCCACGCAGTCGCTGGAATACAAGGACGCCGACCTCGCCGCGTTCTACGAGTACTACGCGATCAACTCCGAGCCGTGGGACGGGCCCGCCGGCGTGGTCATGTGCGACGGCAGGCACGCGGCCTGCGCACTCGACCGCAACGGCCTGCGCCCCGCGCGCTGGACCCTGTCCGACGACGGCGTGTTCGTGATCGCCTCCGAAGCCGGGGTGTGGGAGCTGCCGCCGGGCCGGGTGGCGGCGAAGGGCAAGCTGGGGCCGGGCGAGATGATCGCGGTGGACCTGGCCGGCGGCCGCCTGCTCGACAACGAGGCGATCGATGCGCTCAACCGCGCACGCCGGCCCTACAAGCAATGGCTCAAGCGCGGGATGACCTACCTGCACACCGAGTTGATCGACCCGGCGCTGGCCGATGCGCCCTTCGACGACGCCACCCTGCTCGGCTTCCAGAAGCTGTTCCAGCTCACCCGCGAGGAACAGGAAGCGGTGCTGCGGCCGCTCGCCGAGACCGAGCAGGAAGCCACCGGTTCGATGGGCGACGACATCCCGATGGCCGCGGTCAGCCAGCGCGTGCGCCCGCTCTACGACTGTTTCCGGCAAGCGTTCGCGCAGGTCACCAATCCGCCGATCGACCCGCTGCGCGAGGACTGCGTGATGTCGCTGGCGACCCAGATCGGGCGCGAGGGCAACCTGTTCCACGACGGCCCGGAGAACGTCGACCACGTCCTGCTGAATTCGCCTGTGCTGAGCCAGCGCAAGCTGCACCAGCTGCTGGCGCTGCCGCGCTTCGCCGCCGCGCATCGCTACCTCGACCTTTACTTCGATGCCGGCACCCCGCTGGCGGCCGCGCTCGACCGCCTGTGCGCGGAAGCCGAGGACGCCGCGCGCGACGGCATCGAGCTGCTGATCCTCACCGACCGCCGGCCACGGCGCGGCACCGCGCCCGTGCATGCGCTGCTGGCCACCGGCGCGGTGCACCTGCACCTGGTGCGCCGCGGCCTGCGCTGCGAGGTCAACCTGATCGTCGAGACCGGCACCGCGCGCGACCCGCACCACTTCGCCTGCCTGGTCGGCTACGGCGCGACCGCGGTGTATCCCTACCTGGCCTACCAGACGCTGCACGCGCTGGGCCGCCGCGGCATCCTCGGCGGCAAGACCAGCGGCGAGCCGCTGCAGATCGGCCGCAGCTACCGGCGCGGGGTGAAGAAGGGGCTGCTGAAGATCCTGTCGAAGATGGGCATCGGCAACATCGCCAGCTACCGCGGCGCGCAGCTGTTCGAGATCGTGGGCCTGGCGGACGAGGTGGTCGCGCGCTGCTTCGAGGGCACGCCCTCGCGCATCGGCGGCGCGGGCTTCGCGCGGCTGGAGGCGGACGCACGCGCGCTGGCCGACCTCGGCTGGGACGACGACGCGCTGCCCGAGCAGGGCGGGCTGCTGCGCTACGTGCACGGCGGCGAGTACCACCAGTACAACCCGGACGTGGTGCAGTCGCTGCAGCGCGCGGTGCGCAGCGGCGAGCGCGCGGACTGGAAGGCGTATGCCGCGCACGTGGACGGGCGCCCGCCGGCCGCCCTGCGCGACCTGCTCGCATTGAAGCGAGCCGGCACGCCGCTGCCGCTGGACGAGGTGGAACCGGTCGCATCGATCATGCGCCGCTTCGACAGCGCGGCGATGAGCCTGGGTGCCTTGTCGCCCGAGGCGCACGAGGCGCTGGCGATCGCGATGAACCGCCTCGGCGGGCGCAGCAATTCCGGCGAGGGCGGCGAGGACCCCGCGCGCAACGGCACCGAGCGGCGCAGCAAGATCAAGCAGATCGCCTCGGGCCGCTTTGGCGTCACCCCGGAATACCTGATCAACGCCGAGGTGCTGCAGATCAAGGTCGCGCAGGGCGCCAAGCCCGGCGAGGGCGGCCAGTTGCCGGGCAGCAAGGTCAACCCGCTGATCGCGCGGCTGCGCCATGCCAAGCCCGGCATCGGCCTGATCTCGCCGCCGCCGCACCACGACATCTACTCGATCGAGGACCTCGCGCAGCTGATCTTCGACCTGCGCCAGGTCAACCCACGGGCGCTGATCTCGGTGAAGCTGGTCAGCCATGCCGGGGTCGGCACCATCGCCGCCGGCGTGGCCAAGGCCGGCGCCGACCTGATCACCATCGCCGGCCACGATGGCGGCACCGGCGCCAGCCCGGTCGGCTCGATCCGCTACGCCGGCGTGCCGTGGGAACTGGGGCTGTCGGAGGCGCGCCAGGCGTTGCAGCACAACGACCTGCGCGCACGCGTGCTGCTGCAGACCGACGGCGGCCTGAAGACCGGCCTCGACGTGGTCAAGGCCGCGCTGCTCGGCGCCGACAGCTTCGGCTTCGGCACCGCGCCGATGATCGCGCTGGGCTGCAAGTACCTGCGCATCTGCCACCTCAACAATTGCGCGACCGGCGTGGCCACCCAGGACGAGGCGCTGCGCCGCGACCATTTCCGCGGCCTGCCGGAACGCGCCGAATGCTTCTTCCGCAACGTCGCCGAGGACGTGCGCGAATGGCTGGCGGTGCTCGGGCTGCGCTCGCTGGACGAGGCGGTGGGCCGCACCGACCTGCTGGAGCAGGTGCAGCGCGGCACCCGCGAGCATGTCGACGTCGACCTGTCGCGACTGCTGGCGCGCGATCCCGCGCACGCCGCCGCCTACTGCGGCAGCCCGGCGCTGCAGGCGCCGCCGGACGGCCTGGCCGCGCGCCTCGACGCGGCGCTG
>JAFLEB010000012.1 GCA_017302075.1 Lysobacterales bacterium | reverse complement strand
CGGCGAGGTCGCGGCCCTTGCCGCGCAGCCAGCTCACGCCCATCGCCGAGATGATGCCGTCGTGCTTATAGCCGCCGCGGTCGTGGGCGATGATGTCGCCGACGCCGAAGTAGTCGGAGAAGCCGTAGGCCTCCATCTCCTCGGTGAAGATCTTGGTCGGATGGCCGAGCTTGTTGACGGTCTCGAATTCCTTGGTGAGGTGCCACTTGCCCTTGTAGGCGGTGTAGTAGCCGGAATCGCGCAGCATCTTGCCGACCGTCGGCACCTCGGTGGACAGGCTCTGGATCCACGGGAAGTTGGTGTTGTCGAACATCTTGGTCTGCTGGATGTGCCGGCCGGTGTAGATCACCGAGCGCGACGAGGTGCAGACGGCAGAGTTGATGCGGTGGTTGAGGAAGGTGGTGCCCGCCTTCATCAGCCGCTCGTGCCCCGGCAGGTGGAAGCCGACCGGCAGCTCGCCCGGGCGGAACAGGCGTTCCTGGTCGACCAGCAGGAACAGGATGTTGTAAGGCCCGGTGTGCGACCCCTGGCCCTGCATCAGGCCGCCGCCGGACGGCTGCGGGCCGGGCGATGCGGTGGCGTTGCCGGCGGCGCCGAGGGCCGCGCCGGTGCCGAGGGCGAGTGCGCTCAGGCCCGATGCCTTGAGGAAATCCCGGCGCGATGCGCCCAGGTCTGTTGGCTTCTTGTCGCTCACTGCACCCTCCGCGGAATGGCCGATTCGGAGGATGAGGGTAGGTAGGACCGCGCGGCCTTGGGTATGGGACCTTGGCCCCAGCCGGGCGCACGCGCGGGGGAGGTCGTCCCGCCGCATCGCCGGGCTGCGGCGCATAAAAACGGGCGGCCGAAGCCGCCCGCCCAACCGCGCCACACCACGGCTGTTGGAACGCGATTACTTGGGCATCAGCACGCTGTCGATCACGTGCACCACGCCGTTGCTCTGGCGGACGTCCGCGGTGGTCACCTTCGCAGTGCCGCCCTTGCCGTCGGTCAGGGTGATGCCGCCCATGCCATCCGACTTCGCGGTGAGGGTGGCGCCCTGCACGGTGGTCAGGGTGGCGCTGCCGCCGCCCGCTTCGATCTGCTGCGCCAGCGCGGCGGCATCCACGTTGCCGGCGACCACGTGGTAGGTCAGCAGGCCGGCGAGGTCGGCCTTCTTCTCCGGCTTCAGCAGGCCGTCGACGGTACCGGCCGGCAGCTTGGCGAAGGCATCGTCGGTCGGGGCGAACACGGTGAACGGACCTGCGCCCTGCAGGGTGCCGACGAGGTCGGCGGCCTTGACCGCGGCGACCAGGGTGCTGAGGTTCGGCGCAGCCGAGGCATTGGTGACGATGTCCTTGGTCGCGTCCATCGCGGCGCCGCCGACGGTGGGGTTCTCGCTGGCGGCGGGCATCGGCTCGGCCGGCATCGTCTCCGCCGGGGTCTCGGCCGCGACCGGCTCGGCGGCGGGCGGCGGGGTCTCCTGCTTGGCGCAGGCGGCGAGGGCCAGCGCGCTGGCGATGGCGATCGGGAGGGTCAGGTGCGGCTTCATCGGCATTCTCCTTGAGGGGGATGGGCCCGCCTGCGCGGCGGGAGTGCCGGGGCGTGCGTGGTTGCGTTACGAGGCCCCGCGCGGGGCGGATGCATGCGTCGCGCAGGTCGCCGCATTCGAAGAGGTGAAGGTTCCGTTGCTGCTCACGGAGGTGCAGGCGGCGTCAGTGCACGATGCGCGCCGGTAGACTGTGCGCGACCCATTGCCATCACCGCACAAAGGAATCGCCATGCCGTACACCACCACCGCCTCCGGCCTGCAGTTCGAGGACCTCGTCGTCGGCACCGGCCCCGAAGCGCGGCCCGGCCGCAACGTCGTGGTGCATTACACCGGCTGGTTGTACGAGGGCGGCATGCAGGGCGCGAAGTTCGATTCCAGCAAGGACCGCGGCGAGCCCTTCATCTTCCCGCTCGGCGCGGGCATGGTCATCAAGGGCTGGGACGAGGGGGTGCAGGGGATGCGCGAAGGCGGCCGCCGCATGCTGGTGATTCCGGCCGCCTTGGGCTACGGCGCGCGCGGTGCTGGCGGGGTGATCCCGCCGAACGCGACCCTGCTGTTCGAGGTGGAATTGCTCGGGGCGTAAGCGACCCGCTCACGTCGCCATCGCACCCGCGCGGCCATCCTGCAGGCATTCCCACGCCATAGGTGCGCCGTGCGTCATTCCCCGCTGCCGTTCCTGGTGTTCGCCGTCGTCGCGATCGCGGCCTGTTCCGATCGCACGCCCGCGCCCGCCACCCCCGCTGCGCCGGACCCGGTGAGCGCGACGCCGGCGCCGTCCGTCGAACCCGCGCCGACGCCCGCGGCCGAGGCCATGCCCACCCCGCCGGCCACCGAGGCGGCGATGCTCGAGGCCGATTACCTCGGCCGCTGGACCGGCGTCGAGGGCATGTACCTCGACATCGCCAGCAAGCCCGGCGGCGGGGTCAGGGTGCAGATGCAGTGGGACCTCGACCATCGCGGCACCTTCGACGGCTCGGTCACCGCGGAAGGCCTGCGGTTCATGCGCGACGGCGTGGCGGAGACCGCGGTCCCCGGCATTGGCGATGCCACCGGCCTGAAGTACCTCGCCGGCAAGCAGGACTGCCTGGTGGTCAAGCCGGGCGAGGCGTATTGCCGCGACTGATCCGCGGCCTGTCGAAACGCGTCGCCCTGGCGCGTCGTCGGGGCATGTCCACCGGAGATCGCCCATGCATTACGTCGGCCTCGCCTACTTCACGCCCGATCGCTTCGCCGAGCTGAGCCCCGAGGAGGTCAAGGCGCTGGTCAGCCAATGCCCGCCGCTGGACGAGCGCATGCGCGCGACCGGCAAGGTGCGGGTGTCGGCCTCGTTGGGCGACCTCGACACCTGGCGTACGCTGCGCCCGCGCAACGGCGCGACCCACGTGAGCGACGGGCCCTACGCCGAGGCCAGGGAAGTGGTCGGCGGATTGTTCATCATCGAAGCCGACACCCATGAGGAGGCGCTGCGCATCGCGGCGATGCACCCGGCCGCGAAACTGGGCGAGGACGTCGGCTGGGCGGTGGAACTCATCCCGCTGCCGTTCTACCTGCCGGGCTGAGGCTCGAGACGACGGACCTCGCGGACCGCCCGTTCGTCCCCGCGATCGGCCGCCTGCAGCGGCCGTGGGCCGGCGCCACTGGCGCGATTGCGGCATGATCCGGCATCGCCCGCCGCCGCATGGAGCCGCCATGGCATCCCCGCAACCGCTGCTCGCCCCCGTCATCGCGCTGGTCACCTGGACCGCGGTGATGTGGGCCTGGATGTACGCGACCCGCATTCCCGCGATCCTGCGCCTGCGCATCAAGCTCGACGGCCACCTGCCGCGCGGCGAGCAGATGGCCACGCTGCCGGCGGTGGTGCGCTGGAAGGCGGACAACTACAACCATCTGTTCGAGCAGCCGGTGCTGTTCTATGCCACGGCGTTGGCGCTGGCGATACTGGGCGATGCCAGCACGGCCTCGCTCGCGTTGGCCTGGGCGTACGTGGCGCTGCGCATCGTGCACAGCCTGTGGCAGGCGCTGGTCAACCGCATCCCGGTGCGCTTCGCCCTGTTCGCGATGTCGTCGCTGGTGCTGTTCGCGCTGGTCGCGCGCGCGGCGATGCAGGTGTTCTGAGCGCAGCGTCGTCGCCATGTCGACGGCCGCCGCTGCTGCATCGCCTTGGCCTCAGCGCAGGGTGAGCCGCGCAGCGATCGCGCAGTGGTCGCTCAGCGACTCGCCCGGATAGCGCGATTCCTCGAAGCCGACCAGGTCGTCGGCCGCGCGCCGGTCCAGCACGATGTAGTCGATGAAGTCGGGGTAGCGCGGGTTGCAGCGCGCGCCCTGGTCGCCGGAGGCACGCGCGAGGTCGGCGTTGGCCGGCAGGCCGTCGTCGAGGTCGGCCCACACCACGTCGCCGGGCACCGAGAGGCGGCGGTTGTAGTCGCCGAGCACGGCGAAGCGCAGGCCCTCGCCGGCGCGCTGGTCGATCCAGCGCTCCAGCACCGGCACCTGCTGCAGCAGCACCGGGCAGGCCTCGTTGCGGTCGCCGGCGGTGCAGCCGGCCTTGAGGTGCACCGACAGCACGCGGATCGGCGCGCCGCCCGCAGGGCGCACGATGAGGTCGACGCCCGAGCGCAGGTCGGGGTTGCCGACCTGCAGCGCGGTGACGTCGGCCAGGCGCTGGTAGGCCACGCCCTTGCGGATCGCGAAGCCGGTCCGTTGCGCGTTCACGGTCAGCCCGGGACGGCCGCCGCATTCGCCCTTGCGCCCGGTGCCGACGCGGGCCTCGATCTCCACGGTGTAGCGCGCCGGGTCGAACACGCGCTCCGCCGCGGCCTTCGATTCCACTTCCTGGAACGCCACCACGTCCGCGCCGAGCGCATCGACGTAGGCGCGCATCGCGGCGTAATCGGCCTCGGTGCGCGGGCGGCAGCCGGAACCGTCGTGCTCGGCCAGGTGCTCCATGTTCCAGCTCGCCAAGGTCAGCGTGGGCGCGGCGGCCCCGCGTTCGCGCACGCCGGTGCAGGACGCGGCGAGGAACAGGCAGAGGGCGGCGAGCAGGGCATGGCGTGTCATGCGACTAGTAAAGCATCCACGCATCGCCGTTCGCCAGCATCGCCGATCCGCGGCGGGCGTCTCACGGCTTCGCCGGGTACGCCAGCGACGCCGCATCCGCCCCTGCGAACCCGCCCTGCAGGAAGCCCAGCCGGACCGTCCGGTACTCGTCGCCGATGAGTCGATGGCCGCCCGCGACGTAGAGCAGCCGCGCGTGCGGATAGGCCGCGCGCAACAGCTCGCTGGACGCGTCGTCGAACACCACGTCCTGCCGCCCCTTGATGACCAGGACGTCGCCCGCGAAGCGGCGATCGATCTCGAAGCGCATCGGCGCGATGCGATGGCGACGATGCCACGCCAGCATGTCGTCCAGCGCGACCGTCGAGAGTTCGTAGAGCAGGTTGAAGCGATCGTTTCGCTGGTAGCGCACCAGGTCCGCGCCGACCAGCTCGAACCAGCGGACCCGTGCCATCAGGGACGAGGGCGCGCGGGCGATGTAGGCCAGCATGCCCAGGTTGCGTCGCGGCGACAGCTCGTACGTCCAGAGCCAGCGGCCACCCGCAAGTCCCCGGGCCGTGCGCAATTGCGCCGCGCGCGGGTCGGCCGCGTCGCGACCCTGCTGGTACAACACGTTCGCCACCCGGACGCGCGCCGAAGGATGCGCTTGCAGCCAGGGCGCCAATGCCTTGGCGGCCATCGGGTTGTCGTTGGCGAAATCCGGGGAGTAGGGCAGTCCGGCGCGCTGCGACAGGTCGGGAGCGCCGGTGGACTCCAGCAGCAGCCGGCGCACGTGGGCGCCGTGCGCGGAGACGTACTGCTGGGCGAGGACGCCGGCGCCAGAGGCGCCGAACACGTTGATCCGGCCATCCGCGGGAAGCAATCCCTTGCGCAGCATGTCCAGGCGCACCGCTTCGATGTCGCCGACTTGCTGCTCCGAACCGTACAGCCGCATCGCCTGCGCGTGGTCGACCTTTCCGTCCCGATACACCTCCGGCAACAGCGTCGGTGCATGCCCACGCACCCCGATCAGGACGTAGGACACACCACCCAGCATGGCTTCGAAGAAGTCGAAGTCGGGATCGAGGTCGACCAGTTCCATCTGGCCGTCGGTGAGCAGGAAGGTGACGTCCCCGCCCTTCCGGAAGCCCGGGCTCAGCAGGTAGAAGCCGCGCAGCGTGCCTCGCGCGAGGTCGGCGTGGTCCACCGGCAGGTCGATGTAGTGGTGCGACGCATCCTCGCGCATCTCGGGATAGGTCTCGCCCGCAGCCAGTCGAGCTCCGGGGGTTCGATACATCCAGGCATGCACCCCCGCCAGGACGGCGCAGGCCAGTCCGGCAGCCAGGACCAGGATCGGAAGCTTGCGACGAGGGGTGTGCATGCGGGCCGGGAGGCGAGTGCGGTGCGGGCATTCTCGCCGGCCCGCGCCGCCCGCGTATCTTCGGGTGCGCATCGCGGGTGCATCGCCGAGGGATGTCCCATGAACGAAAAACCCCGCACGTCGCCGTGCGGGGTCGGGTGTCGCACCGGCGGCGCGCGAAGCGCCGCGGCTGGCTCAGACGGCCTGGACTTCCTCGGCCTGCAGGCCCTTCTGGCCCTGCGCGACCTTGAAGGTCACCTTCTGGCCTTCCTGCAGGGACTTGAAGCCGCTGCCCTGGATGGAACGGAAGTGCACGAACAGGTCGGCGCCGCTCTCCGGGGTGATGAAGCCGAAGCCCTTGGCGTCGTTGAACCACTTGACGGTGCCGCTTTCGCGATTGGACATGGTGTTACTCCTTGTGACAGTTGGGGTTACGCAGCCCGCGGGGCGGTGCTGCGACTGCATCGAGCAAGGGGTAACGCGAAGCGATGAGGCGGATCGTCTGGAGCGGTCGTCTTCGACCATGTCACCGATTGATCTACAGCACCGGAGTCACGATGTACCGTGATCCCGCCTTGGACAGTGGCGCCACCCTACAGCAATTCGGCGCGCGAACATGAACGGAACGCCGTCCTACGCTTCGGCGAACGGACGCGCGGCCCACTCGATGCACGTCGCGGAGCGCCTCAGCGCGCGGCGAAGAACTGCGCGAACGCGTCCGCGGTGCGTTCGATGCCGGCATCGTCGATGTCGAGGTGGGTGACCAGGCGCAGCGTCGGCAGGGTGCCGATGCTGATGCGGATGCCGGCGTCGCGCAGGTGCGCGTCGAGCGCGCGCAGGCGGTCCACCGGCACGTCGACGAAGACCATGTTGGTGTGCTGGCCGAGCACGGTCGGTCCGTCGATGTCGGCCAGGCGTTGCGCCAGTCGCGCCGCGCGCGCGTGGTCGTCGGCGAGCCGGTCGACGTGGTGGTCCAGCGCGTGCAGGCAGGCCGCGGCGAGCATCCCCGCCTGGCGCCAGCCGCCGCCGCAGACCTTGCGCCAGCGCCGCGCCTTCCCGATCAAGGCATGCGGGCCGACCAGCACCGAGCCCACCGGCGCGCCCAGGCCCTTCGACAGGCACACCGACACGGTGTCGAAATGCCGCGCGATCTCCCGCGCCGGCACGCCGCAGGCCACCGCCGCGTTGAACAGCCGCGCGCCGTCGAGGTGGATGCCGAGGCCACGGTCGCGCGCGAGCGCGCTGGCTTGCCGCAGGTAGTCGAGCGGCAGCGTGCGGCCGTGCCAGGTGTTCTCCAGCGCGAGCAGTCGGGTACGCGCGAAGTGCGGGTCGATCGGCTTGATCGCGGCGGCCACGCGGTCGAGCGGCAGGCTGCCGTCGTCGGCCTGCACGATCGGTTGCGGCTGGATCGAGCCGAGCACCGCCGCGCCGCCGCCCTCGAACTTGTAGGTATGCGCGTCCATGCCGACGAGGTATTCGTCGCCGCGCTCGCAGTGCGCGAGCAGGGCCAGCAGGTTGGACTGGGTGCCGCTGGGCACGAACAGGCCCGCCTCGAAGCCGAGGTCGTCGGCCAGCCGGCGCTGCAGCGCATCGACCGTGGGATCCTCGCCGTAGACGTCGTCGCCGACGTCCGCCGCCCGCATCGCCTCGCGCATCGCGTCGGTGGGGCGGGTCACGGTGTCGCTGCGCAGGTCCACCGGGGTCATCGTGCGTCCTTCGGAAACGGGAACGGCGACTTTACTGCGCGACGCGGCATCCGGAACCGGTCCCGGCGCGTAGTGGGACGGGTGCATGCCAGCGTGGCGATCGATGCGGGCCCGCACTTCCTCCATGACCCGGGAACCTCCATGCGCATGACCGTCCTCGCCACTGCCCTGCTGGTCGCGACGTCGACCACGCCCCTCCGTGCGGCCGAGCCCGGGCTCGACGGGCGCTGGGTGGTCGATCTCTCCAGCGAGCCCGGCAAGCCCTACACCCAGCCGATGGATCTGGCGCTGCTGGCCGACGGCAGCGTGACCGGCAGCTTCTACAACAGCACCATCGAGGCCGGCCGCTGGAAGCGCGACCGCGGCCGCCTGTGCGCGAGCTTCCGCACCACCGACGGCGTCGGCCCGTACCACACCGCGGTGTGCCTGGTCGGCGACCACGCCGAGGGCCAGACCTGGGCGGAGCACCGGCGCTTCCTGTTCAACTGGGGCGCCACCCGCGCGCCGGCCACGGCGCCCTGACCGAGCCGCGATAGGCCCATGGGCCGATTGCCGGCCCCGTGCGGGCGGCGGACGATCCCGCCACCGCCCGCCCGAGGAATGCCCATGCGCCGCCCCTTGCTCGCCTTCGCCCTGCTTGCCCTGGCCACGCTCGCCCAGGCCCGCGGTACCGACAACAAGTGGCGGCTGGAATTCAGCGGCAATGCCGAGTCGGCCGGCCGCATCGTGCTGCAGCTGGTGCCCGAAGAGGGCGGCGAGCCGGTCGCGGCGACCGTCGAGATCCGCAAGGGCCGCAGCGAGAACGGCGTGGCCCGCGACGTGCGCGACGGCCTGCGCGCGGCGGTCGGCAAGCGCTTCAAGGTCGAAGTCGACGACGGCGAGGACGTGCTGGTGAAGAAGGGCCGCGGCGAACGCAACTTCTCGGTGACGATCGTCGAGAACACCGTCAAGGGCGTGCGGATCAACCTGGATCCGGAATGAACGATCGCGGTTTCACGCGAACGTCGGTGCGGACGCGCAGAGTGGAGTCCTGACACTCGTTCCGTGGGGCGCGCCCCGGTAGCATCGCGGCCGGGAATGCACGCCAGGAGACCAGGATGTCCCGTTCGATCCGACACATGCGCGAGCGGCGCATGCGCGCGCTGCTGCAAGCCAGCCTGCTGGCCGCGTTCAGCGCCACCGCCACCGCGGCTCCCCCGCAATCTGCATCGCCGGCGCCTGCCGCGAACACCTCGACGGCTGCGCTGACCGATGCGAAGGCCGAGACCATCAGCCTGCCGATTCCGTGGAAGCCCGGCCTGGTCCTGCGCTACGCCACCGAGCATGTCGAGAGCGACACCAGCCCGGGCAAGCGCGAGAAAGCGGTGACGACCGGCAAGGCGGAGATCCGCACCCTGTCGGTGGACAAGGATGGCGTGCTGCAGCATTGGGTCGGCACCGAGAGCGTGCATCGCTACGTGGAAGGCGGTGATGACGCCGGTCGCGAGGTGGCGCAGGCGATGCGCCAGCTTGATGGGGTGCCGCTCAAGGTCGCGCTGGATCCCGACGGCAGCTTCAAGGCGCTGGTCGACATCGAGGATATCGCCGGGCGGATGCGTGATGCACTGCGTCCGGTCATGGAGGCGCAGGTGCGGGAGGAGATTGCGAAGGCGATGGCCTCAGCAGAGCCTGCCCAGCGCGAAAAGGCGTTGACGGAGGCGACGGGAAGGCTGGACGGCTTGCTCGCCAGGACGACCTCGCCGCAGGTGCTGGGCACCCTGCTCGCGCGGCAGCCGTCGTACTACGCCTTCTTCACCGGCGGCGGCGTGGAGGATGGCGCCAGCTACGAGTCTGCGACCGAGATCGAGAATCCCCTGCAGGTCGGCAACTTCCCGGCCAAGATGACGTTCGGGATGTACGTGTCCGAGAACGACCCCGAGGACGCGATCGGCGAGTGGACGGTCGAGATCGACCCGGTGAAGGGCGCAGGCGTCCTGCTCGCCACGATGGAGAAGCTCTACGACCGCAAGATCACCGCTGCCGAGCGGGAAGCGCTCCCGGACACCATCTCGGTGGTCGACAGCGGTTTCGTGGTGATCCATCGCGCCACCGGCGTGGTCGAGATGTACGAGGACGAACGCACCACCAAGTTCGGGCAGAGCGCGAACTACGAGCGCAGCCGGATGCAGCTGCTGGAAGGCGGCCACGGGCATGAGTGGAAGGCGGAGATCCCGCAGGCCACCGACCCCGCGTTGAGCGCCCGCGAGCACGAGGGCATGGCTTGCGCCGATGCTGGCGGCGACATCATGGCCGGCGTGGCTTCCTGCACCCGTTTGATCGACGATCCCGCCACCACCGACAAGGCGCGCGCGCAATGGCTGGCGGCGCGTGCGGGATTCCGTCTCCGCGAGGAGAAGCCGGGCCTGGCGAAAGCCGACCTGGACCACGCCATCAAGCTGAGGCCGGGCGATGCCGACCTGCACCACGCGCGCGCGGTCTCGAACCTGCGCCTGAAGGACCATGCGGCGGCACTGCTGGATGCGGATGCCGTCCTGCGGCTGCAACCCGAGGCCTTGCGCGGCCTGATGGCGCGCGGCGCCGCTTTGGAAGGGCTGCAGCGCTTCGGGGACGCCGATGCGGTCTACGGGCGGGCGATCGCGCTGGCCCCGGCCAACCCGATCGGCCATGACGCGCGCTGCTGGGTGCGCGCCATGCTGGGCGAGCTCGACGCCGGGCGGACGGATTGCGACCGCGCGATCGCGCTGGATCCGGAAGGCTGGAATGCCTACAACTCACGCGCCTACATCCACTACCGCAGCGGCCGCCACCGCGAGGCCATCGCCGACGACGACAGGTCGATCGCATTGAACCCCGGCATCGCCTCCTCCTGGCATGTGCGGGGATTGGCCAAGCGCGCCCTCGGCGACGAGGCCGGCGCCAAGGCCGACCTGGACAAGGCGCAGGCGCTCGATGCGGGCGTGGCCGAACGCTACCGGGGCTACGAGGCGCCGGGCGGCTCGACCGCGCGCTGACCGTCCGCATGACGCCGGCCGGACGCGTGGCGATGGCATCATCGCCACCCCGGTTCGAGGCGAGGCGCGTGATGGAGATCCTGCACGTGGGTGCGACTGGCCTGGTCGGCAGCCTGGTATTGCCGCGGCTGCTGGCGGCCCCGCAAGTCTCGCGGGTGGTGGCACCGACGCGCGCACCATTGCCGTTCGCGGACCCGCGCCTGGTCAATCCGGTCGTGGATTTCGACGCCCTGCCGGCCGATGCCGCCTGGTGGGACGTGGATGCGGTGGTGTGCACGCTCGGCACGACCATGGCCAACGCCGGGTCGCGCGAAGCGTTCCGCCGCGTCGACCTCGACTACCCGTTGGAGGTCGCCCGGCAAGCGCGCCTGCATGGCGCGCGCGTGTTCGCCTTGAATTCCGCGATGGGTGCGGACCCCGATTCCCGGGTCTTCTACAACCGGGTGAAGGGCGAGCTCGAAGCCGCGCTGGACGCACTGGGATTCCCGTCGCTGGTGCTGGTCCGGTCCGGCCTGATCGATGGCGAACGGCAGGAGCGTCGACCGCGCGAACGCGCGGCCCTGGCGGTGTCGCGCGTGTTGCGCCCGCTGCTGCCGCGCGGTTGGCGCCCGAGCAGGGCGGCCCGCATCGCCGATGCGCTGGTCGCGGGCGTGCTGGCCCCGACCCCGGGTCGGGGCCTCGTCGACGCCGCCGCGCTCGCCTGATCCGGGCATTCACCCGGCGGCCACGCGCGGCGCGTCACGCTACGCCACCCCACGCATCGAAGCCGATCCGATGAAACGCCTGTTGCCGTTCACCCTGTTGTTCGCCGCCGCCACCGCCCAGGCGCAGGATGCGACCCTGCCCAATGTCGCGGTCCCCGCGCTCGACCTGGAGCGCTATGCGGGGCAGTGGCACGAGATCGCGCACGTGCCGATGTTCTTCCAGCGCAATTGCGTGGCCAACATCACCGCGACCTACACGCCCCGCGACGACGGCAGGATCGGCGTCCGCAACGCCTGCGACGACAAGCAGGGCAAGCGGATGGTGTCGGAGGGCGTGGCGCGCCCGGTGCCCGGTCAGCCAGGACAGCTGGAAGTGCGGTTCGCGCCGGACTGGCTGGCCTGGGTGCCGATGGTGTGGGCGGACTACTGGGTGGTCGACCTCGATCCGGATTACCAGTGGGCGGTGGTCGGCGGCCCGAGCCGCAAGTACCTGTGGATCCTGTCGCGGACGCCGACCATGGCGCGATCGAAGTACGACGCGATCGTGGCCCGCGCGGCGCAGCGCGGCTACCCGGTCGACGAGCTGGTGCTGCCGTTGGGCACGCTGGACTGAACACGCTCGGCTGAACCCGCTGGATCGAAACGTGGACGTTCGTCCGCGCTTGGCATGCGTTGGTCCCCGATCCGCATCCCGCAGCGACACGCGGATTGTGGTTGCGTCGCTGCGTGTCTATCTTCCGCGGGCGGCGAAGCGAGCCGCATACGGGGAGGCGGGTATGAAGATGCATAGGTTCGCGGGCGTGGTCCTTGGCGGCTTGGTGCTGGCGGGCTGCGGTGGCACGGCAGGATCGGATTCGCGCGAGCTCAGCGCGGCGGATTGCCGTGCCTATTACGAATACACCTACAAGCTCGATGGCATGGATGCGGCGGGCGTGCTCGGCGAGGAGCAGCTGGCCAAGGATTCCCAGACCTGCGCGGATACCGGGATGGTGACCAAGCGTCACTACGATTGCGCGATGAAGGCGGCGTCGGTAGCCGACCTGCAGGGCTGCGGGGCGCCGAACACCTGACGACGCGAGCCGGGTGCCGGTTTCGCGGTGACGCCGGCCCCTCCAGGGCGCCAACGCGTGGCGGGGCGTAAAATCTCGGCTTCGCCCGTTTTTGGTTGCCCCCATGTCCACCTTGCCGCCCTGCCCGCAATGCGCGTCCACCTACACCTACGAGGACGGCGCGCTGCTGGTCTGCCCGGAGTGCGGGTACGAGTGGTCGCCTGGGCAGGCTGAGGCGGCGGAGGATGCGAAGGTCGTGCGCGATGCGGTCGGCAACGTCCTGCAGGACGGCGACACCGTCACCGTGATCA
Source organism: Lysobacterales bacterium (assembly GCA_017302075.1). Lineage (GTDB taxonomy): Bacteria > Pseudomonadota > Gammaproteobacteria > Xanthomonadales > Xanthomonadaceae > Thermomonas > Thermomonas mangrovi. The sequence goes on along the minus strand of JAFLEB010000012.1, from coordinate 22,063 downwards.
AGGACCTCAAGCTCAAGGGCTCGTCGCTGGTCGTGAAGGTGGGCACCAAGGTGCGCAACATCCGCCTGGTCGAGGGCGACCACGACATCGACTGCAAGGTCGACGGGATCGGCCAGATGGGCCTGAAGTCGGAGTTCGTGAAGAAGGCCTGAGCCCGGGCGGGGTCAGGCGGCCTGCACCAGCACCTCGTCGCCCGCCGGATGGCCATGGGTGTCGTTGATCGCCTTGAAGTGGTCGATGTCGAGCAGCGCCAGGCAGGCAGGTCGACCCGCCGTCGACGCCTGCTCCAGCGCCGCGACCAGTGCGCGCCGGTTGGCCAGGCCGGTCAGCGGGTCCAGCCGGGCCTGTTCGTTGAGGTCGGCGTTGGCCAGTTCCAGCGCATCGCTGAACTTCACCAGCTGTTCTTCGTACCAGGCACGCTCCTGCAGTTGCAGGCGCAGCGCGCGGCTCGTCCTTCGCAGTTCCAGCAACGCCGACACCTGCCGCGACAACGCCTGCAGCGCCGCCTGCTGTTGCGGTTCCAGCGTGCGCGGTTCGCCATCCATGACGCAGAGGGTGCCGACCGCCAATCCGTCGGCATCGAGCAACGGCGCGCCCGCGTAGAAGCGGATGCCGGGTGCGCCGGTGACGTACGGGTTGTCGCGGAAGCGCGCGTCCGCGCGCGCGTCCGGCACCACCATGGTCTCGTGCGGCTGCAGGATGGCATGCGCGCAGAACGCGGCATCGCGCGGCGTCTGCGGATCCTCGATGCCCAGCCGGGCCTTGAACCACTGGCGGTCGGCGTCGATCAGCGCCACCGACGCCATCGGCATCCCGCAGATCGCGGCGGCGATCGCGACCAGGTCGTCGAAGGCGGCCTCCGGCGCGGAATCCAGGATGTCGTAACGCTGCAGCGCGCGCAGGCGCTCGGCTTCGTTGTCGGGCTTGGCGGGGCGCAGCATGGTGGTCGGCGGGCCGGAAAGCGCGCAGCCTAGCGCGCCGCCGGCGGGCGACCGTGAAGGGATCGCGGTGGCGCCCCGGGCCGCGTAAAGTGCGGGCTGGTTGACCTCGGGGGAAGACGATGCGCGCGATCTTGGGCGGTGTGCTGGGCTTGCTGCTGGCGGGGGGCGCGTTCGCCGCCGATCCGCCGACGCTGGGGTCCTACCACGACAACACCGGGCGCGCGGATGCGTTCTCCGGCGGCGCGCGGATGATCCCGATCCACACCCCGCAGGGCGACTTCAAGGTCTGGACCAAGCGGGTCGGCAACAACCCGACGTTGAAGCTGCTGTTGCTGCATGGCGGGCCGGGCGCCACCCACGAGTACTTCGAGGCGTTCGACAGCTTCCTGCCGGCGGCGGGCGTGGAGTACTACTACTACGACCAATTGGGCTCGGCCTACAGCGACCAGCCCAAGGACATGGCGCCGTTGCTGTCGGTCGACCGCTTCGTCGAGGAAGTCGAGCAGGTGCGCCAGGCGCTGGGCCTGGATGCCGCGGACTTCTGCGTGCTGGGCCACTCCTGGGGCGGCATCCTCGCCATCGAGTACGCGCTGAAGTACCCGCAGCACCTCAAGTGCCTGGTGGTCTCGAACATGATGTCGAGCATCCCGGCCTACAACCGCTACGCCCGCGATGTACTCATGCCGCGCATGGACCCGGCGGCGCTGAAGGAGATCCTCGCGCTGGAGGCCGCGGGCAAGTACACCGACGCGCGCTACGAGGAGCTGCTGCTGCCGTACTACGAGCAGCACGTCCTGCGCATGCCTGCGTCGCAGTGGCCGGAGCCGGTGCAGCGCGCATTCTCCAAGACCAACAAGGCGGTCTACGTGCCGATGCAGGGGCCCAGCGAAATGGGCGCCAGCGGCATCCTGCTGGAGTGGGACCGCACCGCCGACCTGGAGAAGATCGCGGTGCCCACGCTGGTGATCGGCGCGGAGCACGACACCATGGATCCGACGTTCATGCAGATGATGAGCCGGAAGTTCCCGCGCGGCGATTACCTGTACCTGCCCAACGGCAGCCACATGGCGATGTACGACGATCAGCAGGCGTATTTCGCGGGCCTGCTCGGCTGGCTGCGCAAGGTCGACCAGGGGCGCTGAGGCGCGTCGCGCCGGCGTCCGCCAGTACAGGGGTCAGGGCACCCACGCGGCGCGCAACGGCGCGTCGCCGGACCAGCGCGCGCGCCCGCCGAGGAAATCGAGCTCGATGAGCACCGCGGCGCCGACCACGTCGGCCTGCAGCGCATCCGCCAGTCCGCGTGCGGCGGCGAGCGTGCCGCCGGTCGCGAGCACGTCGTCGACGAGCAACACGTGCGCGCCCGGTGACAGGGCATCCGCCTGCACCTGCAACGCATCCTCGCCGTATTCCAGCGCATAGCGTTGCTCGATCACCCGGCCCGGCAACTTGCCCGGCTTGCGGACCGCCACCAGCCCGGTGCCGAGTTCGCGCGCCAGCGGCGCGCCGAGCAGGAAGCCGCGCGCCTCGATCGCCATCACCGCGTCGATCGCGGTGTCGCGCCACGGTGCGGCGAGTGCATCAATCGCCGCCGCGTTCGCGAGCGGATCGGCCAGCATCGGCATGATGTCCTTGAACACGATCCCCGGCTTCGGGAAGTCCGGGATGTCGCGGATGCGCTGGATCCAGTCGGCCACGGGCGGTCCTCGGCAAAGCGCGCATCATGCCGCGCGCCGTGCGGGCGCTCAACGTGGGCGCCGCCCGCCTTGCACGGATCCGTGGTTGGGTGGTTAAGGCGATGTTGCGGTTCAGGCTGCGCGGCAAGGCATGTTCAGAGCGCGTCCGTAAGGTGGGTGGCGCATCCGGTGCCGGACCTGTCAGCGGACCCGGGTGCGACGCACGTTTTGATCCCCCGCAGAACGCACGAGGTGACACATGCAGAAGACGATGCTCATGGCCGCGCTGTCGGCCATCCTGGCGATGGCCGCGGCGACGGTGCAGGCGCAGGACCCGATGCCGCCCAAGCCCGCCCCGGCGCCGCCCGCGACCCCAGCGCCACCGGCCGCGCCGATGTCGTGGAGCGCGCTGGACGCGAACGGCAACGGCACCCTGGACGCCGGCGAGGCCGCGCGCATGGAGAGTCTGGCCAAGGTCTTCCCGGCGGCGGATGCAGACGCCAACGGCGAGCTCAGCCAGGACGAGTACAAGGCCTGGCTTGCGGCCAACGGAAACGGCAAGGCGAAGCCCGCTGCAGGCGGCTGATCGCGATTCGAGAGAACACGGCGCAGGGACGCGCCAACCGTTGTGGCATGGCACGAAGGGCGGCGCGAGTCGCCCTTCGTCTTGCCCGTTTACACTGGCGCCATGCAGCCACAGACCCTTCGCGGCGCGGACATCGCGCTGGTCGGCTTCGATGCCGACGACACCCTCTGGCGCAGCCAGGACTACTTCGACGAGGCGCAGGCGCGGTTCGAGGAGATCGTGGCCGGCTATGTCGACCTCGGCGACCTGGGCGGGCGCCTGTACGCGGTCGAGAAACGCAACATCGCGCTGTTCGGCTACGGCGTGAAGGGCATGGTGCTGTCCATGATCGAGGCCGCGGTGGAGATCACCGGCGCACGCATCAGCGCCGGTGACCTGCATCGCATCGTCGTCCTCGGCAAGGACCTCCTGCAGCACCCGGTCGAGTTGCTGCCCGGCGTGCGCGAGGCGGTGGCCGAGGTCGCGTCCACGCACCCGGTGGTGCTGATCACCAAGGGCGACCTGTTCCACCAGGAAGCGAAGGTGCGCGATTCCGGCCTCTCCGACCTGTTCCGGCGGATCGAGATCGTCAGTGAAAAGGACCCCGCCACCTACGCGCGCCTGTTCGAGGAATTCGGCATCGACGCCGGGCGCTTCCTGATGGTCGGCAATTCGCTGCGCTCGGACATCGCGCCGGTGCTGGCGCTGGGCGGTTGGGGCGTGCACGTGCCGTACCACACCACCTGGGCGCACGAGGCGGAGGCGCCGCTCGGCGAAGGGATCGAACGCATGCGCACGATCGCGCGACTGGCGCTGCTTCCCGCGGCGATCCACGAACTGCAGGCGCAGAACTCACTTCGCTGAATGCCGCCCCTTGGCTAGCGCCGCAGTGGGGCTGGATTAAAAACATGTTCATGGCAGCCGCGCGAAGGTGTCCCTGCGTCCGCATGGTGCGGACCGAGGAGACCTCCATGAGCCTGACGACCCGATTCCTTGCCCCCGCCGTTCTGGCCGCCAGCCTTGGCGCTGCGGCGATCGCCGTGCCGGCTCCGGCGCAGGCGCAGTCCGACGCCCTGGTCCGCGTGCTGGTCGACGTCGCCGACGTGGCCTTGCGTGGCGGCGTGCCGTACTACCGCTACGGCAACTACGGATACGGCGACCGACTGGTGATGCAGCGCGACCGCTACGGCCGCCCGGTCTACTACCGCTACGTGCCGCGCGCGTCCTATCGCGCGGGTCCGCCGTACGGCAACGCCTATGGCCATTACCGCAACCGCGGCAATCCCGTGACCGGTCCGCAGCGGGTGAAGTGCAACCACAACGGCAAGTGCACCGCGGTGTACTACGACCCGCGCCATGACCGAGATGGCGACCGCGACTGGGATGGTCGCCGCTGGCGCGACCGCCGCTGAGTTCCGCCATGCCGCGGCACGACGAACGGCGCCCACGGGGCGCCGTTCGTGCGTCCGGATCCGGCCGGGTGCGACACAATCGGCGCATGCCGCGCCTTTCCTGCGTTGTCGCCTCACTCGTCCTGCTGTTGGCCGGCTGCGGGCGCGTGGAAGCGCCGGCGGAGCAGGCGGGCGAGCCCGGTATCGGGATGGAATTCAGCGGCGTGCGCGCCTGCGCGGACTGCGACGCGATCGAGGCGTGGCTGCGATTGGAGGCGGATGGTGGCTCGCAGCGCTACCGCCTGGTCGAACGTTATCTCGACGATGGCCATGCGCGACGCTTCGAGGAGTCCGGGACGTGGCGCGCGCGCGGCGACCTGCTGCAACTGCGGCGCGTCGATGGCGGCGAGCGTACCTACCTGCGCCTGGCGGATGGCCGCCTGCAGGCGCGTGCATCGTCCGGGCGGGCGGATCCGCGGCTGGCGGACGACCTGCTGGCGCCGCTGGCCCGACCCCATCCGCGTTGATGCGGCGTGTTCGCATGCCACGCACGCCGTCGCTTGCGACACAATGGCATCCAATCCCAGCGACCCGAGGTGGGCCCGTGCCGAGATTCCGCGCGGTTTCGTTCGTTTGCGCCATGGCGCTGGCCGTCGCGGCCCAGGCGGCGGCGCAGGTCGCCAGCCCGGGCTGGACGCCGCGCACCGGCGATGCCTGGGTCGATGCCTGGCTCGGCGACATGAACGCCTACGCCCATCGCTATCGGGATCCCTTCATCGACGAAGTCGTGCGTTACCAGGGCGCGCCACGCCCGCTGGTCGACGAGTTGTTGGTGCGGCGTCGCTGGGCGCCCGCCGACGTGTACTACGCCTGCGCCATCGCGCGGGAGGTTGGTCGTCCCTGCGATGCCGTCGCGGATGACTGGCAGCAGCACCGCGACCAAGGATGGGGCATGGTGGCGCAGCGGCAGGGGATCCGGCCGGGTTCGCCGGAGTTCCGTCGCTTGAAGCGGGGCTTGGTGCCCACCTACGATCGCTGGGCGCGCCCGATCCTCCTGGATGCGGAGCTGCAGCGGATCTATCCCAATCGGGGCAAGGTGGCGGATCCCGGGGTACGCCCCTCGGGAGAAGGGCCGGCGGCGCCGAAAGCGGGGCCCCCACGCAGTGGCGACGCCAGGGCGGCGCGGACCAAGCCGCGCGACAAGGCCGATGCCACTCCGCGATGAGCGCCTTGCGATGACCCCGCCCCCTGCCCGCACCGACTTCGCCGGCGGCTGCCATTGCGGGCGCGTGCGTTTCGAAGTGGACGCAGCGACCCCGCTCGAGGTGCTGGACTGCAACTGCTCGATCTGCCGGATGACCGGCTTCCTGCACCTGATCGTGCCGGCCACGCGGTTTCGCCTGCTGTCCGGCGCGGACGCGCTGGTCGAGTACCGCTTCAATACCGGCGCGGCCCGGCACCTGTTCTGCGGCCACTGCGGCATCAAGTCCTTCTACGTGCCGCGCAGCCACCCGGACGGGATCAGCGTCAACGCGCGCTGCCTCGATGGCATCGACCTCGCCGCCGTGCGCGTGATTCCCTTCGACGACCACCACCGCGAGGCGGCGATGGCCGGCATCGCCCATCTTTCCGAGGCCTGAACGCATGCACATGATCGACCTGGCTGGCCGCGTCGCCATCGTCACCGGCGCGGGCGGCGGCCTCGGCCGCCAGCACGCCCTGCTGCTCGCACGGCGCGGTGCACGCGTGGTGGTGAACGACCTCGGCGCGGGCGCCGACGCGGTGGCCGCCGAGATCGTGGCCGCCGGCGGTCAGGCGCGCGCCGTGCAGTGTTCGGTGACCGATGCCGACGCGGTGCAGGCGATGGTCGATGGCGTGGTCGCCGACTGGGGCCGCGTCGACATCCTGGTCAACAACGCCGGCATCCTGCGCGACAAGTCCTTCGCCAAGCTCGACCTCGCCGACTTCCGTGCGGTGGTCGACGTGCACCTGATGGGCGCGGCCCACTGCAGCAAGGCGGTGTGGGAACCGATGCGCGCGCAACGCCATGGCCGCATCGTGATGACCACGTCTTCGTCCGGCCTGTACGGCAACTTCGGCCAGGCCAACTACGGCGCGGCGAAGATGGCGCTGGTCGGGCTGATGCAGACGCTGGCGCTGGAAGGCGAGCGCTACGGGATCCGCGTCAACTGCCTCGCGCCGACCGCGTACACGCGGATGATGGAAGGCATCCTGCCGCAGGACCAGCTGGATGCGCTGGATCCGGCGCTGGTGAGCCCGGCCGTGCTGGCGCTGGTCGCCGACGCCGCGCCGACCCGCGCGATCCTGTGCGCGGGCGCGGGCAGCTACGAGCTGGCGCACGTGACCCTCACCGAAGGCGTGCACCTGGCCGACCCGACGCCGGAAGCCCTGCTCGCGCAATGGGATGCGCTGGCCGACCGCGACGGCGAGATGGTGCCGGGCACCGGCTTCGACCAGGCCCGCCACGAATTGCGCAAGGCCGGCCTCGCGATCCCCGACGCCGACTAGGCGCCGGCCACCTGTTCCACCGGCACGCGCACCGTGCCTTCCATCAGCACGCGCGCGGACCGCGACATCACCGCCTTGGTCGCGACCCACTGGCCGTCGACCTGGCGCACGTCCGCGCCCACGCGCAAGGTGCCGGAGGGATGCCCGAAGCGCACGACGTCGCGGGTCCCGCCGCCTGCCGCGGCATTGACCAGCGTGCCCGGCACCGCGGCGGCGGTGGCGATGGCGACCGAGGCGGTGCCCATCATCGCGTGGTGCAGCTTGCCCATCGAGATCGCGCGCGCCAGCAGGGCGATGTCGGCGGCGGCGACCGGCTTGCCGCTCGACGCGACGTAATCCTTGGGCGGCGCGACGAACGCGACCTTGGGCGTGAGCGGGCGCGCCGCGGCCTGCGCCACGTCGCCGATGAGCCCCATGCGCACCGCGCCGGCGGCGCGGATCGCCTCCAGCCGGGCCAGCGCGGCCTTGTCCTCGTTGATCGCGGGCTGCAGCTCGGTGCCGTCGTAGCCGAGCGTCGCCGCCTCGACGAACACCATCGGCACGCCGGCGTTGATCAGGGTGGCGCGGACGCGGCCTAGGCCGGGCACGTCGAGTTCGTCGACCAGCTGGCCGGTCGGGAACATCGCGCCGCCGTCCTCGCCTTCGTCGGCGGGATCCAGGAATTCCAGCGCGATCTCGGCGGCGGGGAAGGTCACGCCGTCGAGCTCGAAGTCACCGGATTCCTGCACCTCGCCAGCGCGCACCGGCACGTGCGCGACGATGGTCTTGCCGATGTTGGCCTGCCAGATCCGCACCGTGCACAGGCCGTCGCGCGGGATGCGCGCGGGGTCGAGGAAGCCATTGGCGATCGCGAACGGGCCCACCGCGGAGGACAGGTTGCCGCAGTTGCCGCTCCAGTCGATGAAGTCGCCGTCGACCGGCACCTGGCCGTAGAGGTAGTCGACATCGTGGCCCGGCACCGACGCCGGCGAAATGATCACCACCTTGCTGGTGCTCGAGGTCGCGCCGCCCATGCCGTCGGTCTGCTTGCCGTACGGATCCGGCGAGCCGATGACCCGCACCAGCAGGGCATCGCGCGCCTTGCCGGGCGCCTGCGCGAACGCGGGCAGGTCCTGCAGGCGGAAGAACACGCCCTTGCTGGTGCCGCCGCGCATGTAGGTGGCGGGGATGCGGAGTTGCGGGACGAAGGACATGAATGTCTCCGGTTCACTAGCCAAGCAGGGAGAATTGCGCAGGAGGAATATGCAGCATCGGAAGCAGGGGGAAGGCCTCGATTGTCTCGTATCGATATGTGTCGCCATGGCCGCGAGCCACGACAAGCTCGACCATGTCGATCACCCAATCGATCGGCTCGATCTGCGTGTTGGAGATGCACTGCTCGGCGAAGTAGCTGAGGGTGACATGAGCCGTGTGCATGCAATCGTCGTTGATGCCATTGAGACCGAAAACGCGGCGCAGCTCGGTGAGCAACTCCCCGAAGCCAAGAGGCTCGTCATGCGACGACCGAAGGGCCCAGTGAATGGAGCCGGGGGTTTTCCCGGTGCATACGAAGCGGTCAAGGCGAAAACAGAAGGCATGCGCCTGGAGTTGGCGGCATGCGAGTTGCAACGCCCCGAGCTTGTCCGGTGCGTGCCAACCACAAAGTGACTGATGCCAATTCCTGGATGGAAAGAGTGCATTGCCGGTGAACGTTGTCAATTGCAAGGGTTCGATGGCGCGATGGATCTGGCGACGCACCGGCGTTGCGCGCGCCAAGACCGTCCCATGGCCGGGCGACGCCATCTCAAGCCGTCTTGTGAGCCGCCAGGAAATCCTGCGCGAAGCGCTGCAGCACGCCGCCGGCCTCGTAGACCTCGACGTCCTCGTCGGAATCCAGCCGGCAGGTCACCGGGACCTCGACGGTCTCGCCGTTGGCGCGGTGGATCACCAGCGCCAGCGTCGCCCGCGGGGTGCGCGCGCCGACCACGTCGAAGGTCTCGGTGCCGTCGATGCCCAGCGTCTTGCGGGTGGTGCCGGGCAGGAACTCCAGCGGCAGCACGCCCATCCCGACCAGGTTGGTGCGGTGGATGCGCTCGAAGCCCTCGGCGACGATCGCCTCCACGCCGGCCAGGCGCACGCCCTTGGCCGCCCAGTCGCGCGAGCTGCCCTGGCCGTAGTCGGCGCCGGCGATGATCACCAGCGGCTGCTTGCGCTGCATGTAGGTTTCGATCGCGTCCCACATGCGCACCACGGTGCCGTCCGGCTCGATCCGCGCCAGCGAGCCCTTCTTCACCTCGCCATCGACCACCGCCATCTCGTTGACCAGCTGCGGGTTGGCGAAGGTCGCGCGCTGCGCGGTGAGGTGGTCGCCGCGATGGGTGGCGTAGGAATTGAAGTCCTCCTCCGGCAGGCCCATCTTCGCCAGGTATTCGCCGGCCGCGCTGGAGGCGAGGATCGCGTTCGACGGCGACAGGTGGTCGGTGGTGATGTTGTCGCCGAGCACCGCCAGCGGGCGCATGCCGCGCAGCGTGCGTTCGCCGGCCAGCGCGCCTTCCCAGTACGGCGGGCGGCGGATGTAGGTGCTCTGCGGGCGCCATGCGTAGAGCGGCGCGACGTGGCCGGCGTGCGCCACGCGCGGCGCGAACATCGGGTCGTAGACCCGGCGGAACTGTTCGGGCTTCACGCTGGCGCGCACCACCGCGTCGATCTCGGCGTCGCTCGGCCAGATGTCCTTGAGCGTGACCGGGCGGCCGTCGGCATCCAGGCCCAGCGCATCCTTCTCGATGTCGAAGCGCACCGTGCCGGCGATCGCGTAGGCGATCACCAGCGGCGGCGAGGCGAGGAAGGCCTGCTTGGCGTAGGGATGGATGCGCCCGTCGAAGTTGCGGTTGCCGCTGAGGACCGCGGTGGCGTACAGGTCGCGGTCGATGATCTCCTGCTGGATCGCCGGGTCCAGCGCGCCGCTCATGCCGTTGCAGGTGGTGCAGGCGAAGGCGACGATGCCGAAGCCCAGGCGTTCCAGCTCCGCCAGCAGGCCGGCCTCCTCCAGGTACAGCTGCACCGCCTTGCTGCCCGGCGCCAGCGAGCTCTTCACCCAAGGCTTGCGCAGCAGGCCCCGGGCATTCGCGTTGCGCGCCAGCAGGCCGGCGGCGATCACGTTGCGCGGGTTGCTGGTGTTGGTGCAGGAGGTGATCGCGGCGATGATGACCGCGCCATCCGGCATCAGGCCGGCGGCTTCGTCGGCCTTGCCCGCGGCGAGCTTGGCCTCGTCGGCGATGCCGCGCGCGGCGAGGTCGTCCACCGGCAGGCGGCGATGCGGGTTCGACGGACCGGCCAGGTTGCGCACGACGCCGGACAGGTCGAACCGCAGGGTGCGTTCGTACTGCGCATCCGCGAGGTCATCGGCCCACAGCCCGGCGGCCTTCGCATAGGTCTCGACCAGCCGGACCTGGGCGTCGTCGCGCCCGGTCAGGCGCAGGTAGTCGAGCGTGTTGTCGTCGATGGCGAACATCGCCGCGGTCGCGCCGTACTCGGGTGCCATGTTGGAGATCGTCGCGCGGTCGCCGATGGTCAGCGCCGCGGCGCCCTCGCCCCGGAACTCCAGGTAGGCGCCAACCACCTTCTCCTTGCGCAGGAACTCGGTCAGCGCCAGCACCACGTCGGTGGCGGTGATGCCGGGCCGCGGCCGGCCATCGAGTTCGACCGCCACGATGTCCGGCGTGCGCATCCACGAGGCGCGGCCGAGCATCACGTTCTCCGCCTCCAGCCCGCCGACGCCGATCGCGATCACGCCGAGCGCATCCACGTGCGGGGTGTGCGAGTCGGTGCCGACGCAGGTGTCCGGGAAGGCCACGCCATCCTGCACGTACACCACCGGCGACATCTTCTCCAGGTTGATCTGGTGCATGATCCCGTTGCCCGCGGGGATCACGTCGACGTTGGCGAACGCGTGCTTGGTCCATTCGATGAAATGGAAGCGGTCGGCGTTGCGGCGGTCCTCGATCTCGCGGTTCTTGCGGAACGCCTCCGGGTCCCAGCCCGGCGCCTCCACCGCCAGCGAGTGGTCGACGATCAGCTGCACCGGCACCACCGGGTTGACCCGCGCGGGATCGCCGCCCTGGTCGGCGATCGCGTCGCGCAGGCCGGCGAGGTCGACCAGGGCGGTCTGGCCGAGGATGTCGTGGCAGACCACGCGCGCCGGGAACCACGGGAAGTCGAGGTCGCGGCGGCGTTCGACCAGCTGGGCGAGGTAGGCGTCGCGCATCGTGGGGTCGGCCTTGCGCACGATGTTCTCGGCATGCACGCGGGCGGTGTAGGGCAGGCCGGCCCACGCGCCGGGGCGCAGCGCCTCGACCGCCGCGCGGGCGTCGTACCAGTCCAGGGAGGTGCCGGGCAGCGGCTTGCGGAACATCGCGTTAGGGGCGGGGCTGGTCATCGCGGTCGTGGGGTGCGTGGGCGAAGCCGCCATTGTCGCGCATGCCTCCGTTCGCCGCAGTCAGACGATGGTCGTCCGTACAATGCCGGCCGTGACCCCTGCACCCGCCATCCCCGCCGACCAGCTGCGCCTGTCCGTCGCCCCGATGATGGATTGGACGGACCCGCATTGCCGCGCCTTCCACCGCGTGCTGGCGCCGCATGCGCGGCTTTACAGCGAGATGGTCCACGCCAACGCGGTACTCCACGGCGACCGCGCGCGCCTGCTGGCGATGTACCCCGTCGAGCATCCGGTCGCGCTGCAGCTTGGCGGCAGCGAGCCGGCGCTGCTGGCCGCGGCCGCGCGGATCGGCGTCGATGCCGGCTTCGACGAGGTCAACCTCAATTGCGGCTGTCCCTCGGATCGGGTGCAGGCGGGGCGCTTCGGCGCCTGCCTGATGCGCGAGCCGGGGCTGGTCGCCGACAGCGTGGCGGCGATGATCGCGGCGGTGCCGGGCGTGCCGGTGACGGTGAAGTGCCGGCTCGGCGTCGACGACGACCACGAATGGGAACGCTTCCTGGCCTTCGTCGACACCATCGCCGCGGCCGGCTGCGCCACCTTCGTGGTGCATGCACGCAATGCGTGGCTGCAGGGCCTGTCGCCGAAGGAGAACCGCGAGGTGCCGCCGCTGCGTTACGACTGGGCCTACCGGCTCAAGCGCGAGCGCCCTGCGCTGCAGGTGGTGGTGAACGGGGGCATCGCCGATGCGGCGGAGGCGACCGCGCATCTTGCGCATGTCGATGGCGCGATGCTCGGTCGCGCCGCTTACCACACGCCCTACCTGCTGCATGAACTCGACGTCGCGTGGTTCGGCGGCGCGCTGCGCTCGCGGGCCGACCTGCTGCGCGCCTACCGGCCGTATGTCGAGGGGCAGCTCGATCGCGGGGTGTTCCTCAAGCACATCGCCCGCCACGTGCTCGGCCTGTTCGCCGGCCAGCCGGGCGGTCGCGCGTTCCGCCAGGTCCTGAGCGAGGGCGCGCACAAGCCAGGTGCCGGCTGGGCGCTGGTCGAGCAGGCGCTGGCGCTCACCGAGCGCGGGGCGCAGGCGGCATGATCACCCGCGACCTCGATGCCTTCTTCGCCTTCGCGCGTGGCGTCGAAGCCGACTTCGGTCCGGCCACGCCGCGCGCGGCGTTCCTGGTCGCGCCGGACGGGTTCGCGCGGGCCGGGCAGTCGGCCACCGACAACGTCTACATGGCCGATGCCGCCGCCTTCGACGCGCAGCGTGCCTCCCTGCAGCACCGCGACCTGCAGCGCGCGATCTCCCCGGTACTGCCGACGCTCTGCTTCGCCGGCGATCCGGCCACCCCGGACGCGGTGTTCCCGAACAACGTCTTCGGCTGCGCGCCCGGGCGCTACGTGGTCGGGCGCATGCGCCACCCGGTGCGCCAGCGCGAGGCCGCGCGCGCCGACATCCGCGCCTTCTTCCACGACGTGCTGGGCCGCGCCGAGGTCGACCTGTCCGGCCAGCCGCATGCGTGCGAGCTCACCGGATCGCTGGTGATCGATCGCGCCCGCGGGCTGGGCTACTGCGGCCTCTCCGAGCGCTGCGACGAGGACGGCGCGCGCCTGATGCACGCGGCCTTCGGCCTGCGCGCCACCCTGCTGTTCGACCTCGCCCCCGGCGAGTACCACGCGAACGTCGTGCTGGCGGTGCTGGCCGGGCGGGCGGCGGTGGTCTGCCCACGCGGCTTCGCCGATCCGGCGGTGCCCGCGGCGATCGCCGGGATCCACGCGCCGCACGCGATCACCTGCAACGCCGACGAACATGCGGCCTTCGTCGGCAATTGCATCGCCTTGTCTGCGGAAACGGTATGGATGAGCGCGAGTGCGGCGAAGGCCCTCGCGCCCTCCCGTCGGCAGGTGCTGGAGGAGGCCGGTTTCCGGGTCGAATCCGTGGCCCTGGACGCGATCGAGGCAGGCGGCGGTTCCCTGCGCTGTTGCATCGGCGAAGTGTTTTGACGGGTGCCGCTGCCCCGAACCTGAACAGCGCGGTATCCTGTTCAGGTGATTTCAGGGCGGATTCACCGCGCGCGCCCAGAATCGTCGCCAACGATCTGCCAACTGGTCCCGCCATGTCCCGCCGTCGCCCGCCCTCGTTGACGCTCCTGGCCCTCGCCTTGCTGGCGATGCTGCCGGCGTTGCCGGCCTTCGCGGATCCGCAATCGAACGACGGTGGCCGGGGCGGGCGCCAGCAGCAGGACCAGGGCAACAATCGCGCGGACCACAGCAGCCTGTCCGATGCCGTGCGCCGGGTCGAGCGCGACACCCGTGGGGAAGTGCTGTCGGCCGAGCGCGTGCAGTACGACGGCCGCGACATGCACCGGGTCAAGGTGGTGGACGACCAGGGCCGCGTGCGCGTCTTCATACAGGAGCCGCGCCACGACGAAGGCGAACGCCCGGCCCGGCGCGAGGACGGTGGTCGTCGCCCGCCCCCGCCTCCACGCGACAATGACGACTGACCCCGCATCCTGAGCCGCTGACAGATGCCCCCGGCCGCGAGGCCGGATCCCACGAGGAGATTCCATGCGTATCCTGCTCGTCGAAGACGAAGCCCCGCTGCGCGAAACCCTGGCCGCGCGCCTGAAGCGCGAAGGCTATGCGGTCGATGCCGCGCAAGACGGCGAGGAAGGCCTGTACATGGGCCGCGAAGTGCCGTTCGACGTCGGCATCATCGACCTCGGCCTGCCGAAGATGTCGGGCATGGAGTTGATCAAGGCCCTGCGCGACGAAGGCAAGAAGTTCCCGGTGCTGATCCTGACCGCGCGCTCCAGCTGGCAGGACAAGGTCGAGGGCCTGAAGCAGGGTGCCGACGACTACCTGGTGAAGCCGTTCCACGTCGAGGAGTTGCTGGCCCGCATCAATGCGCTGGTCCGCCGCGCCGCCGGCTGGAGCAAGCCGAGCCTGGAATGCGGACCGGTGATGCTCGACCTCGCCGCGCAGACGGTCAGCGTCAACGGCGCCAACGTCGACCTCACCAGCTACGAGTACAAGGTGCTCGAGTACCTGATGATGCACGCCGGCGAACTGGTCTCGAAGGCCGACCTCACCGAGCACATCTACCAGCAGGACTTCGATCGCGACTCGAACGTGCTCGAAGTGTTCATCGGCCGCCTGCGCAAGAAGCTCGATCCCGATGGCAGCCTCAAGCCGATCGAGACCGTGCGCGGCCGTGGCTACCGTTTCGCGATCCCGCGGAGCGGGGAGTAAGCGCATTCCGGCGGCGCGGCGCGTGAGGCCCGCCGCTGGTCGCGCGTCCCGCGCATGACCCCGGCGCCCGCCGTCGATCCCCCGAAGCCCACGGGCGCGGCCGACCAGCCGCGCCCGCGTCGTTTGCGCATCGCCCAGCCCCGTTCGCTGCAGTCGCGCCAGTTGTGGGCGGCAAGCCTGGGCCTGGTGGCGTTCCTCGCGCTGGCCGGTTTCGCGCTGGACCGCGCGTTCCTCAGCACCGCGCAGAGCGGCATGCGCGAGCGCCTGCACAGTTATGCGCTTGCCTACGCCAGCAGCGACTTCGCCCGCGACGGCAGCGTCATCCCGCCGTACGACCCGCCCGACCCGCGCTTCAAGCGCCCGGGTAGCGGGCTGTATGCGCAGATCGTGCTGCCGAGCCGGCGTTGGGAGTCGGAGTCCGCGCAAGGGCCGCGCCTGCCGCCGGCCTCGATGCTCGCTGCGCGCCAACAGGTCTTCGAAGGGCCGTTGCCGCTCACCCAGATCAATGGCGAGGCGGGCGAGGTCTACCGCTACGGGATCGGCCTGGTCGACGCGACTCGCGCCGACGGCACCGAGGTGCCGTACGCCGTCTATGTACTGGAGGACACCACCGCGCTCGGCCGGCAGCTTGGGGCGTTCCGCTCCGCGCTCTGGCTCAACCTGGGCGGTGCGGGCCTCGTCCTGCTGCTGCTGCAGATGCTCGTGCTGCGCTGGAGCCTGCGTCCGCTGCGCGACGTGATCGCCGACCTCAAGCGCGTCCAGGCCGGCCACGCGTCCGGCATGAGCGAAGCCCATCCGCGCGAGCTGGAACCGCTGACCGCCAGCATCAATGCGTTCATCGAGAGCGAGCGCGAGAACCTGGACCGCCAGCGCAACACGCTCGCCGACCTCGCGCACAGCCTGAAGACGCCGCTGGCGGTGATGCGCACGCGGCTGGACAGCGGCGCCGGCGAGGCGGAGTTGCGCGCCGAAGTCGACACCCAATTGCGGCGCATGAATGACCTGGTGTCCTACCAGCTGGCGCGCGCCGCGCGCTCCGGCCACCAGTTGTTCGCCGCGCCGATCGAGATCGAGCCGCACGCCGAGCAGATCGTGACCGGGCTGGAGAAGGTGTATGCCGGCAAGCGGGTGCTGTGCGAGTTCGAGATCGCGCCGCAGGCCCGCTTCCACGGCGAGGTCGGCGACCTGCAGGAGTTGCTGGGCAACCTGCTGGAAAACGCGTTCAAGTGGGCGCGGGCGCGTGTCCTGCTGACCATCGCCGAAGGCACGGAGAGCGCCGGTCGCCGGCCCGGCCTGTCGATCGCGGTCGAGGACGATGGGCCCGGCATCGCCGAGGACCGCATCGCGCATGTGCTGCAGCGTGGCGTACGCGGCGACGAGCGCGTGCAGGGGCATGGCATTGGCCTCGCGATCGTGCAGGACATCGTCAAGAGCTACCGCGGCGAGTTGCACGTCTCGCGTTCGGCCGAGTTCGGTGGCGCGAAGTTCGAGATCGTGTTGCCGCCGGGACTCTGACCGCGCACGCATCGATGCTGCGACCACGCGGCTTGCGCCTCGGGGCAGGGCTTCGCCGCTCTATCCAGTCATCCACGACTGATGTCGCGGGCGCGGGCCATCCCTGGCCCGCTCGAAGCCATGCCCCGAGGCGCAGGCCGCGTGGCTGCCACGCGTGCCAGCCGGTCTATGCGAGCAAGGGCGCTCCGTAGAACCGCTGCAGGTGCGCCGCCACCTCGGGCATGGCGTCGCGCAGTCGCGCGGGATCGCTGAAGTGGTACTCGGTGCAGACCGCGAAGAACTCCTCCGGGGATTCGGTCGCATAGTCGTCGATCGGGCTGTCGTCGCCGGCATCGACCCGTGCGCACAGCGCGTCATAGGCGCGCTGGAAGTCGGAGGCCCATTGCACCTGCCAGTCGCGCGGGAGCGGGGGGGTGCCGTCCATCGCGCCGTCCAGCGCATCCAGCTTGTGCGCGATCTCGTGGGCGACCACGCAGAAGCCGTCGCGCGGCGCCGCGATGTCGGCGCGCACGTCGGCCCAGGACAGGATGACCGGGCCGTGCTCCCACGCCTCGCCGATCAGGTCGTCGTCCCATTCGTGCAGCACGCCATGCGCGTCCTGGTGGCTGCGCTGCACGCGAAAGGCGTCCGGGTAGACCAGCAGTTCGCGCCAGCCGTGCAGGCCCTCGCGTCCGAACTCGAGCAACGGCAGAGAGCACAGCATCGCGAGGCGCAGGCGCTGCACCTCGTTCAGGCGCAGCCCGTGCAGCGGGGTGATCGCCTTGCCGGCGAGGAAGGCGGCGACCAGCGCCTGCAAGCGCTGGTCGCGCGCGGGGTCCAGCGTGCGCAGCCAGGGCAGGCCGGCGGCGGCCTGGCGCCAGAGCGCAGGATCGAGGTCGGGCGCAGTGTTGCGCCGCCGGAACGGCCAGATCATCGCGGGTGCGGGCGGGCCGGCGTGGTGCCGGCCTCGATCAGCGGAACATCCCGGGCAGGAAACTGTGCCAGCGCGGCGCGGCAGGACGCGTGCCGGTGGCGCGCGGCGCAACGGCCGGCTTCGCCTTCGGGGTCCTGCGCGCGGCGTTCGCCGCGGCCGGATCGGCCTCCGGATCCTCGACCCGATCGGCGTCGGTGGCGGTCGCGGTTTCCCCATCCGGGCAGCTGCCGGCGCCATCGGCCGACAGGTGGCGTCCATCCGTGGCGGCGGCGACGCCGCTGGCGCACAGCAGCGCGATGCAGACCAGGGCCAGGCGGAAGCGGCGGACGGACAGCGACATACAGGTCACCAGAGAGGAGGACGGGCGTGCCTTGGAGGCATGATCCCAACACGGACTATAGCGTGGATGCAGCCTGAACGGAAAAGGTTGCATGGTGCATCGCAACAGGCCCCGTGGCGCGGATCGCGCAGACTTCGCCGCATGGATGCCGCCCAGTCCACGCCCGCTCCCACCGTCACCGCCGCCGCCCTGCGCCGCGCGATGATCGCCGGCACGCGCCGGGTCATCGCCGCGCGCGACGAGCTCAATCGCATCAATGTGTTCCCGGTGCCCGACGGCGATACCGGCAACAACCTCGCCTCGACCCTCGGCAACGTGCTGCAGGGTGCGTTGAGCCGGCGCAGCCGGCACATCGGCGAACTGCTCGCGCGCATCGGCAACGACGCCATCGATGGCGCGCGCGGCAATTCCGGCGCGATCATGGCGCAGTTCCTCGTCGGCCTGGCCGAGCAGGCGCGCAACGCCCCCGTGCTGGACGCGCGGGCGCTGGCCGCCGCGGTGCGACGGGGCGCGGACAGTGCGCGCAGCGCACTGGCCAAGCCGGTGGAGGGCACCATCCTCAGCGTCATCTCCGCGTTCGCCGATGCGCTCGACGAGGCCGCGGGCCAGGCCAGCAGCGACGATCCGCGCACCGGCTTCACCCGCGCATTGCAACGGGCGCGCCACGCACTGGCGGATACGCCGCGGCAGATGCCGGTGTTGCAGAAGGCCGGGGTGGTCGATGCCGGCGCGCGCGGCTTCGTCGACTGGCTGGAAGGCATCGCCGAATACGTCGACGGCGGCCCGCGCGCGATGCGCATGCAGGCCGCGCCCGCCGCGGCGAACGATGCCGGCGCGGAGATCGCGCACCTGCACGAGGATGTGGATCCCGATTGCCGCTACTGCACCGAATGCCTGGTGCTGGGCGATGCGATCGACCGCGACGCGCTGCAGGCGGCGCTGGTCGCGCTGGGCGTCGATTCCCTGGTCGTCGCCGGCGGCCGCACGCGGGTGCGCGTGCATGGCCATGTCGGCAGCCCGCAGGCGCTGTTCGATGCCTGCGCGGCGCATGGCCAGGTCGAGTCGATGAAGGCCGACGACATGCTGCAGCAGCAGCGCAGCGCGGAGTCGCCGACCCGGGTGGCGATCGTCACCGACAGCGCGGCCGACCTGCCGGCGTCGCTGGCCGACCGCCTCGGCATCCACGTCGTCCCGGTGCGGGTGAGCCTGGACGGCCGCGACTACCTCGACCGCCTCGGCCTCACCGCCGGCGCGTTCTACCGGCGCATGGCCGCGAGCGCGCAATTGCCGAAGACCAGCCAGCCGCCGCCCGGCGACTTCCGGCGGGTGTTCGAGCACGTGCTGGCGCACCAGCCCGGCGCGGTCTATGTCGGCTTGTCGCGGCCCTTGTCCGGCACCCTGCAGGCCGCGGAGACCGCCGCGCGCGCGCAGCCAAAACCACCGGCCTGCCTCGACAGCGGACACGTGAGCGCGGGCCAGGCCCTGCTGGCGTGGCGGGCCGGCGAGCTGGCCCACGCCGGCGCCGGGGCTGCGGAGATCCTCGCCGAGCTCACGCGGCTGAAGCCGCTGACCACCACGTGGGCGATGGCGCGCGACATCTCGCACGCAGTGCGCGGCGGGCGGATCCCGCGTTGGGCGGGGCCGGTGGTGCGCTGGAGCGGCCTGCTGCCGATCGCCAAGGTGCGCGGGGACGGCACCCTCGGCGTGGCCGGCGGCCTGCTGGCCCGTGGCCGTGCGCCGGAAGCCTTCGCCCGTTACGTTGCGCGACGCGCGCCCGTGGCCACCGGCTGGCGGCTAATCGTCGGGCATGCGGATGCACCCGCGGATGGCGAGCGCCTGCTTGCGGCCTTGCGCACGCGCTTGCCGGTGGTCGAGGCGCACCTGGTCGAAGTGGGTCCGGCGGTGGGTGCGCACGCGGGGCCCGGCACGCTGGTGGTCGGCCTGCAGCCGGCCCCGGACGCGGCCTGAGTGCGCAGGCCCCGCCTGCCGCGATGACCGGGCGCTGACGCGGCGCGATTATCATCACCGGCATGCCCCCGATCGCCTTGACCGTCCTGCTGCTGCTGTGCGCTTACCTGCTGGGGTCGGTGTCCGGCAGCCTGCTGCTCGGTCGCCTGCGCGGGGTCGACATCCGTCGCCACGGCAGCGGCAACGCCGGCGGCACCAATGCCCTGCGCACGCTGGGCTGGCGCTTCGCGCTCGGGGTGGTCGCGATCGATGTCGGCAAGGGCGCGCTGGCGGCGTGGCTCGCGCTGCGCTTCGCGCCGCTGGGCCAGGCGCTCGACGTGACCGCGCATGGCTATGCCGCCGCGGCCTGCGCGGTGGTCGGCCATGTGTGGCCGCTATGGCACGGCTTCCGCGGTGGCAAGGGCGCGGCGACCGCGGTCGGCGGCCTGTTGATGCTGTGGCCGTGGTCGATCGGCGTGCTGCTGCCGGTGTGGATGCTGGTGCTGGTCGCCACCGGTTACGTCGGGTTGTCGACCGTGCTCGCGGCGTTGGCCTTGCCGTTGCTCGCGTGGGGCACCGACGCCGAGCCCGCGCGGCTGTGGTTCTCCATGTTTGCGGCGATCTTCATCGCCTTCACCCACCGCGCCAACCTGCAGCGCCTGCGGCACGGCACCGAGTCGCGCTTCGAACGGGCGCGCCTGTTGCATCGGCTGCATCGCGGTTGGTTGCGGTGAGCGACGCGCACGCCGAACGCGCGCTGCTGCAGCGACTGGCGGCCGGCCCGGTGAGCGGCGATGCGCTCGCCCGCGAGGCCGGGCAGACCCGCGCCGCGGTGTGGAAGCGCATCGAAGCCCTGCGCTCGGCCGGTGTCGTGGTCGAGGCCGTGCCCGGGCGAGGCTATGTCTTGCGCGATCCGCCCGAGTGGCTGGAGGCCGCAGCGATCCGTGCCGCGATGGCGCCAGCAGCGCACCTCCAGCTCGCGTCGCTGGAAGTGGCGTGGACGCTCGACTCCACCAACAGCGAGCTGCTGCGACGCGGGGCGCCGGCGGACGGCTGCGCGGTGCTGCTCGCCGAGCGCCAGACCGGCGGTCGCGGGCGACGCGGCCGCAATTGGCAATCGCCGCTGGGCGCGCATGTCTATCTCTCGGTGGCCCGCCAGTTCGACGGCGGACTGGCGCGCCTGGGCGGGCTGAGCCTGGTGGCCGGGATCGCCGCCTGCGAGGCGTTGCACGGCCTCGGCTTCGGGCGCGTTGCGCTGAAGTGGCCTAACGACCTGGTCGTCGACCATGGCCACGGCCTGCGCAAGCTCGGCGGATTGCTCGTCGAAGGCGGCGGCGAGGCCGGTGGCGCGGCGCGCGCGGTGATCGGCCTCGGCCTCAACGTGCGCATGCCTGGGGCGGTGGGCGCCGGCATCGACCAGCCCTGGATCGATCTCGCGGGGATGCAGGACGAGGTGTCGCGCAACATCGTCGTCGCCGCCGTGCTGGACGCGTTGCTGCCGGCGCTGTCGCGTTTCGACGCCGACGGCCTCGCGCCCTTCCTGCCGCGCTATGCCGTGCACGATGCGCTCGCCGGACGCGGCGTGCGCGTGCACGACGCGGCCTCCACATGGGAGGCGCAGGCGCTCGGCATCGCCGAGGACGGCGCGCTGCGGGTGCGCATGGGCGATGGCCACGAGCGCCGCGTGCACGCGGCCGACGTGAGCGTGCGCGCATGAGCACTTGGGTGTTCGACCTCGGCAACACGCGCTTGAAATACGCCGAGGTGGGCGCCGATGGCCTGCCCGGCGAACCCCGGGCCATCGCCCATGATGCGGCTGGCGACTGGCTGCGCGCGCTACCGCGGGGCGAGGTCGCCTGCGTGGCCAGCGTGGCCAGCGAGGAGCGCCGGGTGGCGCTGCTGGATGCGCTGTCCACCCGTTTCGCGCGGATCCACCGGGTGCACACGCAGCCGCGCCTTGGCCCGTTGCGCATCGCCTATCCCGTGCCCGCCCACCTCGGCGTGGATCGTTTCCTCGCCCTGCTCGATGCCTGCGGCTCCGGGCCGGCGTTGGTGGTCGGCATCGGCACCGCGTTGACCATCGACGTGCTGGATGCCGCTGGCGGCCATCGCGGCGGCCGCATCGCGCCCTCGCCGCGACTGATGCGCGAGGCCCTGCATGCGCGCGCGATGGTGTTGCCGGAGGCGGGTGGTGCCTATGCCGAATTCGCCGACGACACCGCGCCGGCGCTGGCCTCCGGTTGCGAAGGCGCGGCGATCGCGCTGGTCGAGCGCAGCCTGGCGCAGGCCACGACCTTGCTCGGTGCCGCGCCGGCGCTGCGCCTGCATGGTGGCGGTGCGGCGACGCTGCGCCCGTTGTTGCCCGCGCACGACTGGGTGCCGGATGCCGTGCTGCGCGGGCTCGCGCGCTGGCACGCGCTGGCCTTCGCATAAACTCGCGGCATGTTCCTGCGCGCCGCGATCCTGGTCTTGCTGGTCCTCAACCTCGGGGTCGGGGCGTGGTGGCTGTGGGCTGGCGGCCCCATGCCTGCCTTCGCCGGAGCATCGCGGGACATCGAAGGCGTACCCGGCCTGCGCCTGGTCGCC
>JAFLEB010000119.1 GCA_017302075.1 Lysobacterales bacterium | reverse complement strand
CGCCCATTGCTTGATACGACTCGGCTTGCTACGACCTGCTGCCATCACGTCCAACCCCGTTGCTGAATAGCGGAAGGGGACCCGGGCGCGGTTTTGCGCCGGATCAACCCGATGAGAATCGCGGAATGGTACCGAGGGGGGCTTGCGGCGGCAACCTTGGGCAGCGCCGTCCGCCGCCGCGCGGCCTACACTATGCGCCCCGACAAGCTGCCTGCGGGCGCGATGAGCATCGAATCCGACCCCTCCGCCCCGCCCGGGGCCATGCGCGCGATCCTGGCGCCCGAACTCCCGCCGTCACCGCCCGGCACCCGCGCGGCGATCACCGCCGGCTGGATCCGCGACGAGGCCGCCCACGTGCGCGAGCTCCTGCAGCAGGCCCGGCTGCCGGCCGCCGACCGCGATGCCGCGCAGGCCGTGGCCGCCGACCTCGTGCGCCGGGTCCGCGCCCGCGCCCGCGACCAAGGCGTGGTCGAGGCCTTCATGCGCCAGTACGACTTGGGTAGCGAGGAAGGCGTGCTGCTGATGTGCGTGGCCGAAGCCCTGCTGCGCATCCCCGACCAGGGCACCGCCGACGCGCTCATCCGCGACAAGCTGGGCGACGCCAACTGGAAGCGCCACCTCGGGCAGTCGGACTCCGTGCTGGTCAATGCCTCGACCTGGGGCCTGATGCTGACCGGCAAGCTGGTCGACCTGGCCGACGACACCAGGCGCGACGTGCATGGCGCCTTCCAGCGCCTGGTCGGGCGCGCCGGCGAGCCGATGATCCGGCTAGCGGTGCGCCAGGCGATGAAGATCATGGGCCACCAGTTCGTGCTCGGGCGCAGCATCGACGAGGCGCTGGCACGCAGCCGCAAGGGCGACAACGCGGCCTACCGCTATTCCTTCGACATGCTCGGCGAAGGCGCACTGACCACCAGGGACGCGCAACGCTACCTCGAGGCCTACCGCCAGGCGATCCATGCGATCGGTCGCACCGGGCCGTTCGCGGACGTGTTCGCCGCGCCCAGCATCTCGGTCAAGCTGTCCGCGCTGCATCCGCGCTATGAGCACGCCAAGCATGCCCGCGTGCTGGCCGAACTCGGCGCCGGGCTGCTGGAACTCGCGCAATTGGCGAAGTCGTACGGCATCGGCCTGACCATCGACGCCGAGGAAACCGACCGCCTGGAGTTGTCGCTGGACCTCATCTTCGAGGTCATGGCGGACGCGTCCCTGCGCGACTGGAACGGCTTCGGCATCGTCGTGCAGGCCTACCAGAAGCGCGCGCCGTTCGTGATCGACCACATCGCGCACATGGCCGCGCGACTCGGTCGCCGGATCCCGGTGCGCCTGGTCAAGGGCGCCTACTGGGATGCCGAGGTAAAGCGCGCGCAGGTGGAAGGCCAGGCCGGCTACCCGTTGTTCACCCGCAAGCAGAACACCGACGTCAGCTACCTCGCGAACGCCCGTCGCCTGCTGGATGCCGGCGATGCCGTCTACCCGATGTTCGCGACCCACAACGCGCAGACCATCGCCGCCGTGCACCGGATGGCGCGCGCGATGCGCGGCCGCCGCGACTTCGAGTTCCAGAAGCTGCATGGCATGGGCGACGACCTTTACGCCGAGGTCATCCCGGCCGACCGCCTCGACGTGCCCTGCCGCGTGTATGCGCCGGTCGGGTCGCACGAGGACCTGCTGCCCTACCTCGTGCGGCGCCTGCTCGAGAACGGCGCCAACTCCAGCTTCGTCAACCGCATCACCGATGCGTCGATCCCGGTCGAGGAACTTGTCCGCGACCCGGTCGAATTCGTGTCGGCGCTCGAGCACATCCCGCATCCCCGCATCCCGCTGCCGGTCGACCTGTACCGCAGCCAAGGCCAACCCCGAGGCAATTCCATGGGCATCAACCTCGCCAACGACGACCAGCTGCGCGAGCTCGCCGGCGCGCTCAACCAGGCCGGCGCCGGCACCTGGTCCGCCGCGCCGCTGGTGCCGGGTGCCACCGCGACCGGCGAGCACATCGCGGTGACCAACCCGGCCGACCGCCGCGAAGTGGTGGGCCACTGGCAGCCGGCGGATGCCGCCACCGTGGAACGCGCGCTGGCCAACGCCGTGGCGGCGCAGCCCGCCTGGGACGCGATGCCGGCGGCGTCGCGCGCGGCGATCCTGGAGCACGCCGCTGACCTGATGGAAGCGCGGATGCCGCTGTTCATGGCGATGTGCACCAAGGAAGCCGGCAAGACCCTCGCCGACGGCGTCGCCGAGGTCCGCGAGGCGGTCGATTTCCTGCGCTACTACGCCCTGCAGGCGCGCGAGCATTTCGCGCCGATGGCGCTGCCGGGCCCCACCGGCGAATCCAACCAGCTGCAACTCGCCGGTCGCGGCGTGTTCGTGTGCATCAGTCCGTGGAACTTCCCGCTGGCGATCTTTGCCGGGCAGATCGCGGCCGCGCTGGCCGCGGGCAACAGCGTGATCGCCAAGCCCGCCGAGCAGACCAACCTGGTCGGCTTCGCCGGCGTGCAGCTGTTGCACGAGGCGGGGATACCGAAGGACGTGCTGCAGTTCGTGCCCGGCGACGGCGCCACCGTCGGCGCGGCGCTGACCCGCGACCCGCGCGTGGCCGGCGTGGCCTTCACCGGCGGCACCGACACCGCGCGCCTGATCAACCGCGCGCTGGCCTCGCGCGATGCCGGCCCGATCGCCACCCTGATCGCCGAGACCGGCGGCCAGAACGCGATGATCGCCGACAGCTCGTCGCTGCCGGAGCAGGTGGTGAAGGATGCGCTCTCGTCCGCGTTCACCTCGGCGGGCCAGCGCTGCTCGGCCGCGCGCGTGCTGCTGGTGCAGGACGACATCGCCGACAAGGTGGTCGGCATGCTGGCCGGCGCGATGGCGGAACTCAGCGTCGGCGACCCGGGGCTGCCGTCGACCGACGTCGGCCCGGTGATCGACACCGACGCCCGCTGCGTCCTCGACGAACACGCACGGCGCATGGACGCCGAGGCCACCCTGATCGCGCGCGCCAGCCTGGGCGACGACACGCGCCACGGCACCTTCTTCGCGCCGTCGGCGTGGGAGCTGCGCTCGATCGCGCAACTGGCCAGCGAGAAGTTCGGCCCCGCCCTGCACGTGGTGCGCTGGAAGGCCGATGAGCTCGACGCGGTGGTCGATGCCATCAATGCCACCGGCTACGGCCTGACCCTGGGCATCCATTCGCGCATCGACGCCACCATCGAGCGCATCGTGCAGCGCGCGAAGGTCGGCAACATCTACGTCAACCGCAACCAGATCGGCGCGGTGGTCGGGGTGCAGCCGTTCGGCGGCCAGGGCCTGTCCGGCACCGGCCCGAAGGCCGGCGGCCCGCATTACCTGCCGCGGTTCGCCACCGAGAAGACGGTAACCGTCAACACCACCGCAGCCGGCGGCAATGCGTCGTTGCTGACCCTGGGCGACTGATCGCGCACGGTGTCCTCGCGGTCGCCCGACCCGACGCGACCCGCCCCGCACAAACAGGAAGCCCCGCTTGCGCGGGGCTTCTTGCTACAGCGCTGGATCGTTGGATCAGAAGCGGTACTGCGCCGACACGCCGAACAGGTTGGCATGGCCGCTGAACTCGCCGACCAGGGTCGAGGTGTTGCCCGCGGCGGCCTCGACCGGCAGGTCGATGCTCGGGTTGTCGATCTCGATGCGCTGGAAGGCGGCATCGATGCTCAGGTTCTGGCTGACGTTCCAGGTGGCGCCGATCGAGTACAGCTTGCGGTCGTTGTCGGGCAGGCGCGGGGTGCGGGTTTCGTCGTTGGTCGGCGACTCGTCCATGCCGAAGCCGGCGCGCAGGGTGAACGCGTCGCTCAGGTCGTACTCGCCACCGACCGAGAAGAAATCGGTGTCCTTCCACTTGAAGGGCTCTTGGCCCACGACCGTTCCGTTCGAGCGAGTGATCGTGACGTTCTGCAGCGAGCTCCAGCCGGTCTGCTGGTAATCGGCCAGCACGCGGAGGTGGTCGGTGATGCCGTACTTGACGCTCAGCGTGGTCACGCTCGGCGTGGTCAGCTTGGCGCCGCCATCCCCGTCCTGGAAGCGCGGGTCGGCGCCCAGGATCGCCGGGACGTTGGTGAAGTCCAGGGTGCCGCTGAGGTTATGGCTGATTTCGGAGCGATAGCTCAGCCCGATCGCCAGCTTGTCGCTGGGGG
Source organism: Lysobacterales bacterium (assembly GCA_017302075.1). Classification (GTDB taxonomy): domain Bacteria; phylum Pseudomonadota; class Gammaproteobacteria; order Xanthomonadales; family Xanthomonadaceae; genus Thermomonas; species Thermomonas mangrovi. Next base: position 3,497 of record JAFLEB010000119.1, on the reverse strand, counting down.
CGACCTGCATGCCGAAGATGTAGCCGATGCCGCTGTCGTCGCCATTCACCTCGAAACCGCCATCCAGCTGCTGCGGCTTGAACGGATAGTTCGGGTTGAAGCAGTTGGCCGGGTTCGAGGAAGCGCAGATCGCGGTGCCGAAATCGATCGCCTTGCTCAGGGTCGCCTCGGCATGCTCGTACACCAGGCCGAAGCCCAGCGACACGCCATCGGTCGCCTTGAACGCGACCGAGGAGGTCAGGTCGACGATCTTCACGTCGGAGGTCAGCGCACGGTAGCGGCCGACCCAGCCCGCTTCGTACTCGGTCTTCAGGCCGAACGGCGCGCCGATCGAGAAGCCCAGGGTCATGCCTTCAAGCGCACCCTTCATCGGGATCACGATCGACATGTTCGGGACCAGGGTCGCATCGCCCGGGTCGCCGCCATCGCCACCGGTCAGCGGCTTGAGCGGCGAGCCCAGCACGTTGCCGCCACCGTCGAACTTGGCGGTCAGGTCGATCACGGTCAGGTCGGACTGCACCGTGATCATGTCGAGGTTGGTCATCGCGGCCGGGTTGAGTGCCACGTTCGACGCATCCTTGCCGACGATGCTGCCGGCGTTGGACTTGCCGAGGTTCTTGACGCTCTGCTCGCGCAGCTGGAAGCCGGACGCGGCGGCCTGGCCGGCCGCGAGGGTGCCGAGCACGGCCAGTGCGAGGGCAGTGGCCTTGAAGCTGCGGGTCTTGGTGTTCATGCGGGATCGTCTCCGATACAAGTCTGCAGGGACTCTGGTTGTTGTATGCCGGCACGCGGACCCGAGGCTCCGGTGCCGTCGCAGCGCTGCGCGTATCGGGACTCTGCGGATGCAGCCCTCCCCCGACGTACGACGCCGTATGTACTATAACGCGGAATTTAACTTGCCGCTAACATTCGGGCGTACAGGCATCGCCTAGGGTCTCCGCATGTTCGTGGGTATCGCCACCCGCAAGAAGCACCGCCTGCGCTGGGCGAACCCCCTGCTGTTCGCGACCCTCTGGCTGGCCTATCTCTGGGGCGCGACGCGGGCGCCGGATCTCCGCCACGGCGCGGAACTGGATTGGGGCGTGCTGTCCGGCGGCCTCGATTCGATCGCCGCCTGGCGTGCTGCCTTGGTCGACGGCAGCGTGCTGCGGCTGTTCTCCGGCCTGTTCCTGCACGCGGACTGGATCCACCTCACCGGGAACCTGGTGTTCCTGCTGATCTTCGGCCCGCCCGCGGAGCGGATCATGGGCGGGATCCGCTTCCTGATGCTGTTCCTGCTCGGCGGCGCCGTCGCGAACCTCGCGGCGGTCCTCGCGATCAGTACCCCCGACAACATCATCATCGGCGCCAGCGGCGCGGTGTCCGCGGTGATCGGGGCGTACCTGGCGCTGTTCCCCGGCGCGCGCCTCGGGGTCGTGCTGCCGCTCGGGTTGTTCCTGCAGTTCGTGCGCGTCCCCGCCTCGCTGCTGATCGGCCTGTGGGCATTGCTGCAGGTGGTGTTCGCCTACAGCGGGCCGAGCTTCGGCGCGGTTGCGTGGGCCGCCCACCTCGGCGGCTTCTGCTTCGGCATCGTGTTCGCGCTGGTCACGCGGGCGGCGATCGCGCGCCGCCTGCGCAGGAACCGCGGCTACTGAGCCTTGGCCGCAGGCTTGGCGACGGGCTTCGGCATCGCGATCGCCGCAGGCACGCCCGCCATCCGCTTCAGTTCGGCCAGCGCGGCGTCGATCGGTTTCTGCCCGGCCAGGACCTCGCCGGCGTTGTCGCCCTCCAGCATGTCCTCGGCCTCGAGGTGGCGCGGAAGCGCGGCTTCGCTCACCGGCGTGGGCCGCTTGTCGCCGGCGTCGGCGCGCAACACGAGATCGGGCTCGATGCCGCGCGCCTGGATCGAATGTCCGCTCGGCGTGAAGTAGCGGGCCGTGGTCAGCTTGACCGAATCGCCATTGTCCAGCGGCAGCAGGGTCTGCACCGAGCCCTTGCCGAAGGTGCGGCTGCCGACCACCCGTGCACGCTTGTTGTCGTGCAGGGCGCCGGCGAGCACCTCGGAGGCGCTGGCGGAGCCGGCATCCACCAGCAGCACCACCGGCGCGCCCTTGAGCCGGTCACCGGGGGTTGCATCGAAGCGGGTATCGCCGATCGCCGCGCGCCCCTTGGTGCTGACGATGCCGCCCTTGTCCAGCAATTCGTCGGCGATCTGCACCGCGCCCACCAGCAAGCCGCCGGGATTGCTACGCAGGTCGATCAGCAGGCCGCGCAGCGGCGCGTCCTTCTGCAGCGCGTCGAGCTGGCGGATGAAGTCCGCCGCGGTCGAGGACTGGAAGCTGGCGATGCGGATGTAGCCGAAACCGGGCTCGAGCAGCCTGGACCGCACGCTGGTGGTGCGGATGGTGTCGCGCACCATCACCACGTCGAAGGGATCGCGAACGCCTTCGCGGACCACCTTCACGGTGACCTTGGTCCCGGCCTTGCCACGCAACGGTGCCGACAGGTCGCCATCGCCCGGCGCATCCAGCGCCTTGCCGTCGATCGCAATGATCCGATCGCCGCTGCGCAGGCCCGCGCGCTCCGCCGGGCTGTCGTCGAAGGGGGCAATCACGCGCACGCCGCCTTCCGGCAGCTGCTGCAGCTCGACACCGACCCCGTCGTAGGCACCTCGGGTCATCTCGTCGAATTCCTCGGCGTCAGACTTGGCGAGGTAGGCGCTGTGCGGATCGAGGTCGAGCAGCAGCCCGCGCACCGCCGACTGCATCAGCGCATGGTCGTCGACCGGATCGACGTAGGCCTGCTTGATCGCGTTGTAGACCGTGACATAACGACGGATCTCGTCGAGCGGCACCTTCGCGGCCTTGCTGTCTTCGGCCTCCTGCGCTGCTTCCGCCGGGGCCGCCGGGTCGGTCGACTGCGCCTGCACGGGCAGCGCGCAGGCCGCACACAGGGCCAGGCTCAACAAGGTCTTCGGCATCGCCCGCATCGATCGCTCCATCGGTCTTCGGGGGTAGGACAGGCTGCGGCGCGCGGGGTTCCGCGCCACCCGTGCATCATGCACGGATGGCGGGCCGCCGGCATCGCCTCGGTCACTGGCGGGTCAGCCAGCCCGCCGGGTTGACCGGCGCACCGTTGCGCCGCAACTCGAAGTAGAGCGCCGCCATCTCCTGCCCGCCCGAGGTGCCGACCGTCGCCACCGGGTCTCCGCGCCTGACCGGCGTGCCCGGATCCTTGAGCAGGCCGTCTGCGTGCGCGTACAGGCTCATGTAGCCGTTGCCGTGGTCGACGATCAGGATGTTGCCGTAGCCGGTCATCCAGTCCGCGAACACCACGGTGCCATCGGCGACGGCCTTGATCGCGGTGCCCGCTGGCGCGGCGATCAGGACGCCATCGCTGCGACGCCCATCCGGCAGGCGCCCCCCGAACGAGGCCAGCAGGTTGCCCGCGACCGGCCAGCCCAGGCCGCCCACCCGCAACGGTGGCGCGCTGGCCACGGCCGGCCGGCGCTTGCCTGC
>JAFLEB010000118.1 GCA_017302075.1 Lysobacterales bacterium | reverse complement strand
CCAGCTCGGGATACTTCGCCGCCGACTTCGGAAAGCTGATCCCGACGATGTAGTTCGGCGTGGTTTCGACCACGTCCGCCAGCACGACCGGGGCCGCGGCGGGCGGGGTCGACGTGGCGGCGTCCTGCGCGGGCGGCGCGCGGCCACGGTCGCAGGCGGACGCCAGCACGGCGAGGAGGACGGCGGCGGCGAGTCTGGCGCGGGGCATGGCGGGAGCGGTTCGAAGCGTGGGGGAACGGTGCACAGGATAGCCAAGGCGCGGGTGAAGGGCTTGCGTCCGCGCAAACAAAAAGCCCGGCCGGAGCCGGGCTTTCCTTGGCGCGAGGCGCCAGGCGAATTACATCGCCTGCACTTCGTCGGCCTGCAGGCCCTTCTGGCCCTGCACGACCTTGAAGGAGACCTTCTGGCCTTCCTGCAGGGACTTGAAGCCGGTGCCCTGGATCGAGCGGAAGTGGACGAAGACGTCCGGGCCGCTTTCCGGGGTGATGAAGCCGAAGCCCTTGGCGTCGTTGAACCACTTGACGGTACCAGTCTGACGATCCGACATGTTTGCTACTCCTGGTGAACAGTTGGGATGGACACACGCCCCGCTTGGGGCGCGACTGTCGAGCAAGGGGTAACGCACACGATGTAGCGGATCGCGATGGATCTACCGCATCGGGTCACGATGTACCGTGATCCCGCTTGAAACAGTGGGCGCACCATACCCTGTTTTCGTGCACATGTGTGAATGGCGGGCAAGAAATTTTCCACCCGCCGGCGCCCCGGGCCGGGTGGTTCACCAGTCGGCCTGTTCCGGCAGCAGCCCGCGCAGCTCGGCGTCGGTCAGGTTCCGCCACTGCCCGGGCTTCAGGCGGCCGAGCTTCACGTTGCCGATCCGGACCCGCAGCAGCTGCTTCACCCGGTAGCCGAAATGGGCCGCCATCAGCCGGATCTGCCGGTTCAGGCCCTGGGTCAGCACGATCCGGAACCCCTGGCTGCCCAGCTTGCCGGTCTTGCACGGGAGCGTGGTCTGCCCGTGCACCGGCACCCCGCGGCTCATGCCGCGCAGGAACTCCGGGGTCACCGGGTGGTTCACCGCCACCAGGTATTCCTTCTCCAGCTTGTTCTCGGCGCGGAGGATGCGGTTGACGATGTCACCGTTGCTGGTCAGCAGGATCAGCCCCTCGGAATCCTTGTCGAGGCGTCCGATCGGGAAGATCCGTTGCTCGTGGCCCACGAAGTCCACGATGTTGCCCTTCACGTCGGCTTCGGTGGTCGAAGTGATCCCCTCCGGCTTGTTCAGCGCGATGTAGACATGCCGGCGCTTGCCCCTGGCAGCGGTGCGCGCGGCCAGCGGATTGCCGTCCACCCGCACCTCGTCGCCCTCGCCCAGCTCGGTGCCGATGCGGGCGCGCACGCCGTTCACGGTCACCCGCCCCTCGGCGATCAGGCGGTCGGCCTCGCGGCGGGAGCAGGTGCCGGTATCGGCGATGTAGCGGTTCAGGCGCATGGGGCGCGCATTCTACGCCCCGCGGGGCTCAGGCGCGCAGGGCGTCGAATTCCGGATGCCGGCGCATCCATGCATCCGCGTAGGAACACTGCGGATCCACCCGCAAGCCCTCGTTGCGTGCGTGCAACAGGGCGGCGCGGACCAACCGCGCGGCAACGCCGCGACCGCCGATCGCGCGCGGGACCCCGGTATGCGTGATCGCGATCGCGCTGTCCCCGCGCACGTAGTCCAGCACCGCCAGGTGCCCGTCCACCGTCACGCTGAAGCGCTGGTGCGCCGCGTCGTGCCTGACTTCTTCCATGCGCTGCCTCCGGTGGGATGGAGCGGCTATCCCAGCAGGCTCTGCGTGAAATGGGCGAGAACCTTCGGTTCCAGCAGCACCGTGAACAACACGCCGTAGGCGGCGCCCCACAGATGCGCGCTGTGGTTCACGTTGTCGCGCCCGCGGCGGTCCATCCACACGCTGTAGCCCACGTACAGGAGCGCGAACAGGAATGCCGGGATCGGCACCGGGATCGGGAAGATGATCAACTTCGACCAGGGGTCGAACAGGATGAAGGCGAACAGCACCGCCGCCACCCCGCCGGAGGCGCCCAGACTGCGGTAATGCGGGTCGTGGCGATGCGTCATGTAGGTCGGCAGGATCGAGACCACGATCGCCGACAGGTAGAACAGCACGTAGCCCAGCGGCCCCAGCCATTGCGTGAACACCTGCTCCACCGCGGTGCCGAAGGACCACAGCGCCAGCATGTTGAACAGCAGGTGCATCCAGTCGGCGTGGACGAAGCCGTATGTGAGCAGGCGGTCGTACTGCCTGCCCCGCTCCACCGCCGGCGGCCACAGGATCAGGCGCTCCAGCAGGCGGCGGTCGCCGAACGCGCGCCACGACACCAGCACGGTGATGGCGACGATGGCCAGGGTGATGGAGATGCGCATGGCTCAGGCCGCCCGGTAGTTGTCTTGCATCGGATAGGTGCGTGCATACGCGGCGAACGCCAATGCGGCAACGAACGCGAACACGGCGAAGAAGAACATCAGGAAGGCGTTCTCGCTGTAGCCGGTGGCGGCGATGCGCGCGGTGACCGCCTCGTTGCGCACCGCGACATTGGTGAGCAGCACCCACAGGCTGCCGAACGTGCTGGTGAGGTACCAGAACGCCATGATCACGCCCTTCATCGAGGCGGTGGCCTGGCTGTAGGCGAATTCCAGCGCGGTCGCCGACACCAGCACTTCGCCGAAGGTGAGCAGCAGGTAGGGCCAGGTCTGCAGCGCCAGGGACGCCTGCGCGCCGCTGTCGATCTCCAGCTGGATCAAGCCAGCGAGTACCCACGCGATGCCGGCGAAGGCGATGCCCCAGCCCATGCGGCGCAGCGGGGTGGGGTCGTAGCCCATCCGCCGCAAGGCCGGGTACAGCAGCAGGTTGTTGAACGGGATCAGCAGCATGATCAGCAGCGGGTTCAAGGCCTGCATCTGCCCTGCCTCCTTGACCAGCCAGCTCGGCCACCACCAGCTGTCGTGCGGCACCGCCATGGCCTTGCCCTGGATCACCCAGGTGCTCGCCTTCTGGTCGAACAGCGACCAGAACGGGGTAGTCAGCGCGAACACGATCAGGATCCGCAGCACCGCGCGAACGCCATCCACCGCCGCATCCGGGTGGGCACCACGCGCGCGCTCCAGCTGCATGGACACGCCGATGCCGCCGAACGCGATCAGCGCGCCCAATGCGAGGCAGGCGGTGATCACGAAATGGAAGCCTTCCGGCCAGAAGGCGGGCCCGGTCGCCCAGCAGGCCAGCATGAAGACTGCGAGCGCGGCGCCGGAAGCGGCCACCAGCAAGCCCGGCCTGCCCTGCCCGGCGACCCGCGAGGTCAATGCGGTACGCGCCACGTTGAAGAACGAATGCGGGTCTTCGCCGCGGGTCGGCGGCACGCGGACGTACTGCTTGCGACCCAGCCAGAAGATCAGCGTCGCGATGAACATCAGGATGCCCGGGATCCCGAATGCCACCGCCGGGCCGAAGTTGCGCAGGAAAAGCGGCATCAGCAGCGAGGCGAAGAAGCTGCCGAAGTTGATTGTCCAGTAGAACGCGTCGAACACGATCTTCGCGAGGTGCTTGTTCGCGGTGGTGAACTGGTCCCCGCAGAAGCTGACCACCAGCGGCTTGATCCCGCCGCTGCCCAGCGCGATCAGGAAGAGGCCGGTGTAGAAGCCGGTGCGGTGGCCCTCGAACAGCGCCAGGCAAGCGTGGCCGGCGCAATAGATGAGCGAGAACCAGAGGACGGTGTTGTACTTGCCGAAGTAGCGGTCCGACAGCCAGCCGCCGAGCAGCGGGAAGAAGTACACGCCGATCACGAAGCTGTGGAACACGTCCTTGGCAACCGACTGCCGCTCCGCTTCCGGCACGTAGGCCAGGATCACGCTGCTGACCAGGAACTGCACCAGGATGTTGCGCATCCCGTAGAAGCTGAAGCGCTCGCAAGCCTCGTTGCCGATGATGTAGGGAATCTGGCGCGGCAGGCGCGCGTTGGGGTCGGCCGCGATCGGCTGGCTCATGCGTGGGTCTCGGGTCGGGTTGCGGGCAGCCTACCGGATGCGGCGGTCAGGCCCACTCGGTCAGGCCCTCGCGCGCATACAGCGTCGTGAAGGACGGCCGCGCCTTCAGCCGTGCCGCGAGCGCGGCCAGCTGCGGCCATTCGGTGGCGGGGCGCGGCATGTTGCGCGACCAGCGCATCAGCATCACCAGGTAGAAATCGGCGACCGTGGGCGCGTCGCCGAGCAGGAAGGGGTCGCCGGCTGCGAGGTGGGCGTCGATCCGCTGCCATTGCGCCTCGATGCGCGGCGCGCAATGCGCGCGCACCGCGTCGGCCTGCGTTTCGCCCGCCGGTTCGCCGGGGTACCACCACTGGCGGAACAGCGGCTGCACCATGTTCGCGAGGTTGAACATCCACTGCAGGTAATCGGCGCGCCGCTGATCGCCGGCGGCCGGGGCCAGGCCGGCATCCGGATGCCGTTCCGCCAACAGCATCGCCAGCGCCGCCGCCTCGTATTGGGGCTTGCCGTCCAGGACCAGGGTCGGCACCACGCCATTCGGGTTGAGCGCGAGGTACTCCGGCGACTTCTGCGCCTTCGCCGCGGTATCGACCAGCCGCAGTTCGTGCGGCAGGTCGAGTTCGATGAGCAACCAGTGCACGAGGAAGCTGGCGGCGCCGGGGGCGTAGTACAGGGTGGTGGTCATCGAAGGATCCGCGATGGGCAAGGCGCGAGTTTCGCATGCACGCCCGGCTGCGTCGGCATGACCTCGGGCACGCGGCCGCCCCGGGACGCTGGGCTACCATCGCCTGCCCTGCCATCGGGAACCCGACCATGCGCCCTGCCCTGCTCGCCGTCGCGCTGCTTGCCTGCGGCCTGCCCGCCATCGCGGCCTCGCCGACGTTGCGGACCGTCGCCGAACGCAGCGGCTACCGCGAGACCGGTCGCTACGACGAAGTGGTCGCGCTCTGCGAGGCGTTCCAGCGCGCGTACCCGGCGTCGGTACGCTGCTTCGACTTCGGCACCACGCCCGAAGGCCGGCCGATGAAGGTGATGGCGGTCTCCACCAGCGGCGCGCTGGAGCCGAGGACGGCACAGGCGCGCGGCCTGCCGGTCGTCCTCGTGCAGGGTGGGATCCACGCCGGCGAAATCGACGGCAAGGACGCGGGCTTCAAGCTGGTCCGCGACCTGTTGCAGGGCAAGGCCGGCGCCGGCCTGCTCGACCGCCAGGTGCTCCTGTTCGTGCCGGTGTTCAACGTCGACGGCCACGAGAATTTCCGCGCCTGGAACCGGCCGAACCAGCGCGGGCCGGCGGAAATGGGCTTCCGCGTCACCGCGCAACGCTACAACCTCAACCGCGACTACGTGAAGGCCGACAGCCCCGAGATGCAGGCGATGCTGGGGCTGGTGAACGCCTGGGACCCGCTGGCGATGCTCGACCTGCACGTCACCGACGGCGCCAAGTTCCAGCACGACATCTCGATCACCGGCGAACCCACCAATTCCGGCGATGAAGGCCTGCGCGAAGCCGGCCACGCGCTGAAGGACGGCATCATCGCCAGGCTCGCGGCGCAGGGCTCGAAGCCGGTCGGCTTCTACCCGAGCTTCGTCGAGGACGACAACCCGGCGTCGGGCTTCGTCCACGGGGTCAGCACGCCACGCTTCTCCAACGGCTATTTCCCGCTGCGCAACCGCATCGGCATCCTGGTCGAGACCCACTCCTGGCGCACCTACCCGGAGCGCGTGCGCGCCACCTACGACACCGTGCTGGACGCATTGGAACTCGTCGCCGAGAACGGTCCACGCTGGCAGCAGCTCGCGCGCGATGCCGACGCACGCGCGGCGACGCTCGGCGGCACGCCGCTGCCGCTCGACTACAAGGCCACCGACAAGGTCCGCACCATCGACTTCCTCGGCTACGCCTACACGCGCACGCCGTCGGAGGTGTCGGGGGCATTGATGACGCGCTACGACGAGTCGAAGCCGGAGGTGTGGAAGCTCCCGCTGCGGGACGAGCTCGTGCCGGGCACCACGATCACCCTGCCGCGCGGCGGCTACCTCGTCCCGCAGGCGCATGCGGTGGCGGTGGCCAGGCACCTGCTCGCCCACGGCCTCCAGTTCCGCGTGCTGACCTCGCCGTTGCGCGACGACCAGGCGCAGGCCTTCGTCGCGGATCGCGTGCAGTTCTCGCCGGGCTCGGTGGAAGGCCACCAGCGCACGACCCTCACCGGCGCATGGACACCGCAGCCCGCGCGGATCGCCGCGGGCGGCCTGTACGTGCCGATCGCGCAACCCAAGGCGCGGCTGCTGGCGAACATCCTGGAGCCGCAGGCGCCGGATTCGATGGCCGCGTGGGGCGACTTCAACAATGCGTTCGAGCAGAAGGAATACATGGAAGGCTATGTCGCCGAGGAAGAGGCGCGGAAGATGCTCGCCCGCGACCCCGCGTTGAAGGCCGAGTTCGAGCGCAGGCTGAAAGGCGACCCGGCATTCGCCGGCAGTCCCGGCGCCCGCCTCGACTTCTTCTACCGGCGGCATCCGGCATGGGACACGGGCACGAATCGCTATCCGGTCCTGCGCACGGACCGCGCCTACTGAACGATCAGCAGTTTTCGTACTTCCAGTTGCGGCGCTTGCCCTCGGCCATCCACGCGACCGCTTCCGACACCCGCCGGGCCCGCGTCTCCGGCCGCTTGGCCCCGGCGATCCACTCGATGTACTCCCGCCGGCACCCCGGCGGGAAGGCGTCGAATGCCGCCTTCGCGGCCGGCGCCTGCGCGAGTGCGGCCGCCAGTTCGGGCGGCGTCTCCGGCGGCGGCTTTGGGGCCGACTTGCGCGCCGGCGACTTCACCCCGGCCTCGTTCAGTGCCACCGCCTTGCGCAGATGCGCCAGCAGGGTGCGCTTCGGCGGCAGGTCGTCCAGCGACACCAGCTTGCCGTAGCTGCCCATGCCGTCGCGCGGCTCGCCTTCCCCGACCACCAGCGCATGTTTCCAGAAACCGAACGACGCATGCTGCTTGAACGCCGCCATCCCGCACAGGATGGCGCCTGCGTGGACGAAGGTCGGCATGCCCCATTTGATCGTCTCCTCCACCGCTGGGCAGGCCTCGTGCACCAGGACGCGCACGTGTTGGAGGATCGGCTGCGCGAAGGGGGCTGCGCGTTCGATGTAGGCGTCGATGCGGGGGTCGCGGGCCATGCACTTGCACCGTGGCGGTGACGGGGCCATTCTGCCTGCGGATGCCGACCACGGACAGGGGACGCGCATGGCACAGGCCGAACGCAGGACAGGCACGCACAAGTCGGGGCGCGCGTTGCGCGCGGAACTCAGCGAAGCACAACTGGACACCCTGGCCGAACTCGAACGCTATGGCTGGGAGCTCAAGTTCATCCGCCATCCGCTGTTCCAGGATCCGGTCGCGGTCCTGATGGATCCGGATCGCAAGGACTGCGCGGTGCTCGCCCGGGACGGCGTGCTGCAGGCCCGGCATCGGCTTCGCCTGCGGGGCCATTGACGTTGCGCGGAGCCTCCTCCCGTCGCGCTGCACCGTGGCTGTGGTTGGCCGCGTTGCTGATCGTTGCGTGGCTGCTGTGGCCCCGGTCGCCGGGCGTCGAGGCGCCGGCCATCCGGACCGCGCCTGCCGCGGGTGCCGCCGATCCCGGCCCGGCCCCCAGCCC
>JAFLEB010000117.1:4008-7729 GCA_017302075.1 Lysobacterales bacterium | reverse complement strand
TCAACTGGTGGACAAGGAGTAAGTATGTGGATGCTGGGATGCTCACAAATGCTTTGCAGACGACAACAGTGCCCCCACTCCAGCCAATCAGTCACCCTTGATTGATGGTGGGATCAGATCCTTTGCTAAGCACCTGCTAAGCACCTGCTAAGCACCTGTTAGCATGCTTCCCTCCCCTAGCGTTCTGTGCCTGGCCGCCATCTAGGGACCACCCAGCGGATCCCGAAGGCTGGTGCGCGGTGTGGGTGTGTTCGGTGGTGCCGCTCGTGACATGAGCGAGCGGCGCTGTCTTCTCACGCCTGCAACATACGCCGGGCGCAGCAATCCAGCAGGTCTGTGCACCGGCCAGCGCTTTGCTGGCGTATTTGTGCAAGGCGCAGTTGCGCGTGCATCAGCACTTGTTGGGGATGGGCAGGTCCTGTTACATTCCTGTTACAAGGTGACTCCTGCCGCTGCCATTGCAGGGGTCGCGTGAGGACGGGCGGCGGACCTTTGGGCCGGGCTGGCGGTGAGCAGCGGCCGGAATCCACTACTTGCAGCTTCCCAGCCAGCTCCCTCCACCCTGCAGCTAGGGACCCTGGGGCTGTGCAGCTGCATCGTTCTGCATGCAGCCTCCCCTTGGCGCCTGGCAGCTTGAGGAACCCCCATGGTGCCAAGGCGGGCTGGATGGGACCTGTCCGCTGCAGCTGTGCGGCCGCCTGGGCGCGCTCGGCACTCCCCACCGTCAGTAGCTCCAGTCACGCGCTGGGCCCCTGCGCCTGCCCTGCAGGGCACTCACCAGCAGTTGCTGGCAGGATGATGGACCAGGGCCCCTATGAGTGGCGGGACGATGGTGGAGAGGTTGCCGGCCCAGGCGCCATCGCGGGCAGCGCCGGCGGCGGCGCCTCGACCGGGGTCGGCAGCGGCTCGACGACCGGCTGCGGCGGCACCCGAGGCGGCTGGCGCAGGGCCCGCTGCATCGCCGCGCTGAGGTCGCCCGCGTCGACCAGGTCGGCCTCGATCACGTCGCCGCGCGCGGCCTCCGGCAGGCTGGGCCGGGTCCACTGCAAGCCGGCGAACATCAGCGCGAACAGCACCGCATGCAGGCCGAGGGCCTGCAGCATCGCCGTCCGGGTATCGGCGCGCGACTCCCTCATCGGGCCTGGCTCACTTCGCCTTGGCGCTGTCGGCCGGCGCGCCCATCAGGCCGGCGCGGCTGACCTTGGCATCGCGCTGGAGCAGGGTCAGCACCTCGTACACCGTCTGGTAGCTGGCATCGCGGTCGCCGGCGACGTACACGGACAGCTGCGGATCGGCCTGCACGAAGCCGCGGACCTTGGCCACCAGGCCGGCCCGGTCCACGGGCTGCGGGCGGTCCAGCCCCTCGTAGATGAGGAACAGGGTGCCGTCGCGTTGCACCTGCACGACCACCGGCTGCTTCTTGCTCTGCTCCAGCGGCTTGGCGTCGGACTGCGGGAGGTTGACGTCGACGCCGACGTTGAGCAGCGGCGCGGTGACCATGAAGATGATCAGCAGCACCAGCATCACGTCGATGTAGGGGACGACGTTGATGTCGGCCTTGAGCTTGCGCTTGCGGTGCCGGCGGGAGGTGGTGGCCATGCGCGCCTCAGTCGTCCACGTGAGCCTGGCGCTGCAGGATCGACGCGAACTCCTCGCCGAAGGTGTCGTAGCGGACCGCGATGCGCTCGGCGCGGGTGGCGTAGCGGTTGTAGGCCCAGACCGCCGGGATCGCCGCGAACAGGCCCATCGCGGTGGCGACCAGCGCCTCGGAGATGCCGGGGGCGACGGTGGCGATGGTGGCTTCCTTGACGTTGGCCAGCCCCTGGAACGAGATCATGATCCCCCACACCGTACCGAACAGGCCGACGTACGGGCTGATCGAACCGACGTTGGCGAGGAACTCGAGGTTGCGCTCCAGCCCGTCCAGCTCGCGCGAGGTGGTCGCGCGCATGGCGCGCTGGGCGCCCTCCAGCTGCATGCGGGCATCCACCCCGCGGCGCTGGCGGATGCGGTTGAACTCGCGCATGCCGCCTTCGAAGATCGCTTCGAGCCCCTCGATCTCGCGACCGCGGCCGGCGGCCGCGGCGTAGAGCTTGGGCAGCTCGATGCCCGACCAGAATTGTTCCTCGAAGCGGTCGGCCTCCTGCTCCGCGCGATCGAGCACCCGCTTCTTGCGCAGGATGATCACCCACGAGGCCAGCGAGGCCAGCAGCAGCAGGGCCATCACCAGCTGCACCGGCAGGCTGGCGTGCAGCACCAGCTGCAGGATGTCCAGCCCCTGGTCGCCTTGCACCGCGGCCGTCCGCGCGCCCTCGGCGGCGAGTTCCACCGTGTTCGCGGCGCCGGCTTCCGGCAGGGCCTGCGGCATGGATTGCAGCATGGTGGACATGGACATCAAGCGGTCTCCACGAGAAGGGCAAGGCTGGCCGCGAGGGCCGGCGGGATCGGACATGGCCGGAACGAGGACGCGCGCAGCGCAGCGATGCGCACCGAGGCTTCGACCAGCAGCGCGCCGTCGCGTTCCACCCGTTGCGCAAGCACGAGGCTGGCGCCGCGGCATTCAAGCAGGCGCACGCTGACCTGCAGCTGATCGTCGAGCCGGGCCGGTGCGCGGAAGTCGGTCGTCATCGCGCGCACCACGAACACGAGGTCGTCGCGGCTGCGCAACAGGTCCTGGCCCAGGCCGAGCCCGCGCATCCATTCGCTGCGGGCGCGTTCCATGAAGGCGAGGTACTGCGCGTGGTAGACCACGCCGCCGGCGTCGGTGTCTTCCCAGTAGACGCGGACCGGCCAGGCGAAGGGCTCAGCCATCGCCGGCCTCGAACAGCCCCGGCGTGCCGGCCTTGGGCTTGAACCCCAGGTGGCGGTAGGCCTTGGGCGTGGCCATGCGGCCGCGCGCGGTGCGCACCAGGAAGCCCTGCTGGATCAGGTAGGGCTCGATCACGTCCTCCAGCGTCCCGCGTTCCTCGGACAACGCCGCGGCCAGCGATTCGACCCCGACCGGGCCGCCGTCGAAGGCGTCGATGATCGTGCCCAGCATGCGCCGGTCGAGCTCGTCGAAGCCCTCGGGGTCCACCTTCAGCATGTCCATCGCCGCGCGCGCGATGGTGCTGTCGATGCCGCCGCCGGCGCGGACCTGCGCGTAGTCGCGCACGCGCCGCAACAGGCGGTTGGCGATGCGCGGGGTGCCGCGCGACCGGCGCGCGACTTCGCCCGCGCCGTCGGCGTCGCAGTCGATGCCGAGGATGCGCGCGGAGCGGCGCACGATCCGGGTCAGCTCCTCGGGCGAATAGAACTCCAGCCGCTGGACGATGCCGAAGCGGTCGCGCAGCGGCGCGGTCAGCAGGCCGGCGCGGGTGGTGGCGCCGATCAGGGTGAACGGCGGCAGGTCGAGCTTGATCGAACGCGCGGCGGGGCCTTCGCCGATCATGATGTCGATCTGATAGTCCTCCATCGCCGGATAGAGGATCTCCTCGACCACCGGCGACAGGCGGTGGATCTCGTCCACGAACAACACGTCGTGCGGCTGCAGGTTGGTCAGTAGCGCGGCGAGGTCGCCGGCCTTCTCGATCACCGGGCCCGAGGTGACCCGCAGGCTGACCCCGAGTTCGTTGGCGATGACGTGGCTGAGGGTGGTCTTGCCGAGCCCCGGCGGCCCGAAGATCAGCACGTGGTCCAGCGCCTCGCCGCGGCCCTTGGCCGCCTCGATGTAGATCTGCAG